>CACICB010000004.1 GCA_902585045.1 uncultured Pelagibacteraceae bacterium
TAAATTTTTATCTAAAAATAAATCGTAGAGCTTTTCTCCTTTAGGTCCACCAACATCATAGTGATGTTCAACATTTTTTTTTGATTTTCCTTGAAGATTAAAATTTGTTAAAGTTCTCCAAAAACCATATATTTTTTTTGAAACTAAACTTGGTATAGTAACTTCAGTTCTTCCAAGATTTTTAACAAAGCCTAAAATAAATTCTCGTAAAGAGGCATTCTCAATTATAAGTTCTTCGTTCATGTAAGCTTCCGGAAAGGCTATCTCAGGAAATAGTATTAGTCTAGTTCCAAGACTCTCTTTTAAAATTTTTAAGGTAATTGGTTTTTCTGATCTTGGGTTGCCACAAATATATTTTTGGCCCTTTGGATCAACCAGTATTATTCCATCTTCTTTATATATTTTAGATAAGACTCTAGCTAATATCATAATTAAGCCGCTAAGTTTTTTTCACTAGTAAAATTATGTTTGTTTAATTTTGCAATAAGTTCTTTCCGTTTTTCCTCACTCAGTAAAGTTAATGGAGGTAACATATTCTTATAATTTGCATCTTTTATCGAATGAAAACTATGCAAAGCTGATATCAAATTATATTGATCGAATGTCTCTCTTACAGCTATTAATTGATCGTTTTTAGTCTGTGGATTTTTGTTTTCAAAATCATCAAACACTTTTCTAGCTATAGAGTGAGTTACATTAGTTACTGCAGAAATACATCCAGAACATCCAAGTTTTAAGCCCTTAAGCAACTTTGCTTCTGATCCAGGAAACATCAAAAATTTTGAGATTTTTAAAGTTTCAAACAAGTTATAACTCGAGTCTTTGCAACCAATTATGTTTTCTGGAAATGCTTTAACAAGCTTTGTTACTGCTTCAGCTGAAAACTTGTAGCCACTTAATTTTTCAAAATTATATAAAATTATTTTTGCTTTAGGTGTTGCAGTTATTATTTTCTTGTAAAATTCAAAAACTCCCTCATCGGTATTTCCTTTATAATATGCAGGAGGCATAATTAAAAAATCTCTAAATTCATACTCCATTGCATATTTTATTAAATCAATATTGTCATTTAGAGAATTACATCCAGTTCCTAAAAAGAATTGTTTTCTCAATTTATGGCTAGCGATTTTTGAAATAAATTCTTTTTTTTCTTGCAATGTGAGCAACTGACTTGCCCCCGTTGACCCAAAGAAAAAAACACCCGTACAACCTTTTTTGATTAAATGTTCACCATGAAAAATGGTGGCCTCAACGTTTAATGTTAAGTCTTTATTTAAAACACTTAAACTAGCAGCGTATACACCTCGTTTTATCATCTTATTGACCCAATTTATTGCAATAAAATATAATATAAGCTTCAAAAATGAAAGTTCTGATTCTCATAAATAAAGTAGGCCTGGGGGACTGTATAATTCACATTAATTATATCCATGAAATTTCAAAAAAATATGGAAAACCTGTTTCAATACTAGCTAAAGAGAATACAAGAGCAAAAGATCTTTTTCTGGATGACCCTCATATTAGTGAAGTGATAACATTAGATCGTTTAAATGATAATACTGGTTGCCATGATGGTCTAAATGGTTTTTTTAAATTGGTAAAAGATATAAAAGAAAAAAAATTTGATAAAGTATTCATCTTTAATAGTTCAATAAGATACTTTTTGGTTTGTAAAACCGCTGGTATTAAAAAAATAGCTCAATATCCTTTATTTAAAAAAAAAGGACAACATGTAGTTAATACTGCAAAAATTTTTACTGAAAATGAACTTAATAAAATTGTATCAACCCAACCAAAGCTTTTAATTAGTGAAGAAAAAATTCTAAAAGCGAAAAAAGATATATCTCAAAATCATAAAAATATTGTATTAGGAGTAAGTGCATCTGGGCCAACAAAGCGATGGGGAATTAAAAATTTTATTGAATTAATCGAAAAAATAAATGAAAAATATCCCTCGAAATTTTATTTAGCTGCTGGAAAAAATGATCAACAATTGATTGATCAAATATTAAACTCTAATCTTGGATCAAATTGTATTTCTTTAAATAATTTAAAGATAAATGAGATGTTGCCTATAATAGCTAATTGTAATTTGTATTGCGGAAATGATACTGGGTTTATGCACATTAGTGCAGCTTTAAATTTAAAGACTGTAGCTTTGTTCATGGATAGCCCGGTTCTTGCTTACGGAAAATACTCAGAAAATATTAATATAATAATTCCGGAAGGCGAGACCGAGGAAACAACAACTCACGATACTTTAGGTGCAAATAAGATTTCTTTTGATAAAGTTTATAATAAATGTGTTGAACTTTTATCTAACTAAAATCAGTTTTAATTATTTTTTCTTTGGCTTCATTTACTAGCTGACTCAATCTGGAACTATCCACATTACGGTTCATGTCAGGATGAATTTTTTTTTGTAATTGATTAGCAGCTTTTAACACTTCTTCCTTACTTGCTCCTCTTTTAAGACCTAATAATTTATAAGCCTCTTCTGATGTAAGACTTGATGAACCTTGGGTTTGACCAAACTGTCCTTGGGAAAACCTTCCAGAATTGTTTTTCATAAACTGAATTAATCTATACAATTGATAAAATTGCAGTGCCGTAAATCCTTTTATTTTTAGCCCAGAAAGCAAGATCAGCCACATAGGAAGACTAAAGATGAATTTGCCACCGATTGTAAATAGAACAGCTAGAATTAGTGATATATAAACTGCGATTTTTTTTATATTAGTGGCTATCTTTTTTGAGCTAGCCCTAGCGAACCAATTTAGAAAAAGGTAGATTACGACGAAAATGATAATTCCCAGCAAAAACAAATTCATATAATTTATAACTATGAATATACCAAAACTTAAGAAAATAAAGACTACGAAAAATTATCACGGGATTCCACTAGAAGATGATTATTCATGGGTTGATCAGCCAAATATCCTTGAAGTTTTGAAGGATCCAAAAAAGTTGAATTCTGAGGTCAAGGATTACATAGAAGCTAACAACAAAATAACTGAAGACTACTTTGCAGATGTTAAGAAATTACAGAAAAATTTATTTAACGAAATTAAAGGAAAAATTAAATTAGATGATACTGGATTAAAATATAAAGATAAAAAATATTATTATTGGGCTAAAACAGAAGCGAGTAGCAATTACGGTAAGAGAATGAGGCAACTCATTGATGGTTCTAAACCTGAAGAAGTATTTTTTGATGGTGATTTGGAGAAGAAGAAATCTGGCTCTGAATATTTTGGGGTTGGAACTGTAAGTACTTCTTATTGTGATAATTTTATTGCTTATTCTCTAGATTTAAAAGGATCAGAATATTACACAATTCATTTGAGAGATCTTAGATCAGGAAAAAATGAAAAAGATGTAATTGAAAATACAAGTGGAAGCGTCACCTGGGCATTGGATAATAAAAGTTTTTTTTATTCAAAATTAGATAAATATCATAGACCAAGACAAATATTTAAACATGTAATTGGAACTTCCTCCGATCAAGATCAGCTTATTTTTGAGGAAAAAGATGAAACTTTTACTTGTGGCATAGGTATCACCTCCGATGAAAAATATTTTATAATTGGTACTTCTGATCACATCACAACTGAGGAATATTTTTTTCCTACTGATACTAAAGAAATTAATCCTACCCTTTTTAAAAAAAGAAAAAATGATGTTCGTTATTCTATAGACTCTTGGCGAGGTTATTTTTATGTTCATACAAATGAGGGAGCTAGAGATTATAAGGTACTCAGATGTAAGACTAGTCAGATAGATAAATTGGAAGTTTTTATCCCCGCTAAAAAAGAAACCGTTATCGGTGGGTTTGAATTTTTAGATGATTATATCCTTAGATCAGAAAAGTCTGATGCTATACCAAAACTTTTTGTAAGAAATATTAACACTAACAAAGAAGAAGAAATAAAAATTTCAGATGAGCCAATAGGTGTTCCTGGTATTTCTTTAATGCAAAGAGATACAAATACTACAATGATAAGAGTTGGTTGGGAGAGTATGGCAACTCCAGGAAGAGTTTATGAGTATGATATCGTCACTAAAGAAAAAAAATTAGTTAAAGAAACAGAAATTCCATCTGGCCACGATCCTAGTAAATATGTGGTGGAAAGAATTAAAGCTCGATCACATGATGGTCGTATGATTCCAATTAGTTTAGTTAGATTGAAAGATTCAAAACAGGATGGAAAATCAAAAGTATTACTCTACAGCTACGGAGCTTATAAACATTCGGTTAATTGTTCATTTAGTGCCTCAAGATTTTGTCTTGTAGATAGAGGAATTACTTTTGCGATAGCTCATATTAGAGGTGGAGGTGACCTTGGCGATAGTTGGCACACGGAAGGTAAAAAAAAATTAAAGAAAAATACTTTTCTAGATTATGTAGCATGTGCAAATCATTTAATACAGCAAAGATATACTTATAAAGGTGGACTTTGTTTTTACGGTGGATCAGCTGGAGGTCTTACAGGTGGAGCAGTAGCTAACTTGTCTCCAGATTTATTTTTTGGAATGCTTTTGTTAGTACCTTTCGTAGATACTATGACTACTATGTTAAATGACAAATTGCCTTTAACTCCAGGTGAATGGGAGATGTGGGGAAATCCAATAAAAAGTAAAGAGTATTTTGAATATATTCTATCTTACTCACCGTATAATAATATTAAGAAAAAAGATTACCCGCCGATGCTTATAACTACATCTTTGTTTGACAATCGAGTTCTTTACTCCGAACCAGTTAAATATATTGCAAAGTTAAGAGATTTAAAAACTGATAATAATAATCAATTATTAAAATGTAAAATGGAAGCAGCAGGTCATGGAGGAATGTCTGGCCGTGACAATGCGATCACAGAGTTAGCTGAAGAATATTCATTTATTTTAAAATCTGCAAAAATTTTAAAATAAAAATCTTGAAAAAATAAATATAATTCCCACATACATTATGTCGGTTGCCAAACGGGACTGACGTAAAACCTTGCTAACAAAGGAGGATATATGACAAGTAAGGATCTATCGATCTTTAATTCACTTAGACCTTTTAGCGTAGGCTTCGATGATATGTTCGATCAGTTTGAGTCTATGTTAGGGAATGGTAGAGTAATTCAAAATAATTACCCACCATACAACATCCGAAAAGCAGGCAAAGATAAGTATGCTATTGAAGTAGCAGTTGCTGGCTTTAATAAAAATGATGTTGAAGTTGAATATGAAGATAATCTTTTAACTGTGAAGACGAAAGACGTTAAAAGAACTGAAGAAAAAGATGGCGATGAAGTTATTCATCGAGGAATATCGCAAAGATCTTTTGCTAGATCGTTCACAATTGCAGATGATGTAAAAGTGAATGGGGCTGAGCTAAAAGATGGTTTGCTAACTATTTCTTGTGAAAAAATCATCCCCGAAATAAAGAAAAAAAGACTTATTGAAATAAAATAAGTTTACCTTACTTGCGGAGTTTTACTCCGCAGGTAATTAAAAGCAGTTTTTACTACTAAAACCAACTACAATATTCCTTGGATTTACCTCAAACTTACGCTCACACTTAATCTTGTATTTTTCAGTTATATAAACATAGTTCCTATTTCTAGTTTTTAAAAACTCAACTTTATCTGGCTGACCATAAAAACTTTTGAGATCTTCCTCAGGTTTATTCAACCATTTACTTAAGTTTTGTCTCTCTTTTTCTGTTGTATCCTCAATTTTTTTTGAGACTGTTGTACAACCACCTAAAGAAATTATTAATAATGTGTATAAAATTACAAAATATAATTTTTTCATCTTAATCCTTATTTTATAACGAAAAGTTATAAACAGATATATTTACTAATGGTTGAATCTCGGCAGCTATGCCTGATTTAGTTAAGATTTTGTTAAATATATAGAGTAAAAAACTTTTAACGGAGGTTTAATTTTATGATGGATAAATATTTTGAATATAGAAAACATAAAACAAATTTTAAAACAGAGGTAATCGCCGGGGTAACGACTTTTCTTACAATGGCTTACATAATGTTTTTAAATCCTTTTATCTTATCTGGTGAATTTGCTGGAACAGAAAAAGGTTTTTTTGATTTTGGTGCGGTTTTCACTGCAACAATTTTAGCAACAGCAGTTGCTTGTTTTATAATGGCGTTCCATGGACGTACGTGGCCAATAGGTCTAGCTCCTGGTATGGGTATTAACGCTTTTGTTGCTTATGGAGTAGTAGCAGGAATGGGTTACACACCTCAAGCAGCATTAGGTGCAGTGTTAGTTGCTGGAGTAATCTTCTTAGCAATTTCATTAACTCCTTTGCGAGCTTGGTTAATTAACTCGATACCAAAAAGTTTAAAACTTGGAATAGGTGCAGGAATTGGATTGTTTTTAGCAATCATCGGTCTTGAGATAATGGGAGTAGTGGGAGATCATCCTGTTACACTTGTAACTCTCGGTGATATTAAAAATCCTCTAGTTCTTCTAGGGTGTTTGGCTTTTGTATTTATGATTGTGTTGGAAAAAATGAAAATAAGAGGAAATATTATAATAGGAATTCTGCTATTTAGTATAATTGCTTGGGCTACAGGTCTGGCGAAGTTCAACGGAGTGGTTGGGTCTATTCCTCCAATGACTTACCTGTTTGAGTTTGATCTCAAAGCTGCCCTCACAGCAGGAATGGCCTCAATAGTCTTTACTTTATTATTTATTGACTTTTTTGATACAGCGGGAACATTAACATCTGTTGCTAACGTAGCAGGCAAAGTAGATAAAAAAGGTAAAGTGCAAGATATAAATAAAGCCATGTTATCTGATAGCGTTGGAACAGTTGCAGGTGCTGTGATGGGTACAACAACAGTAACAAGTTATGTTGAGTCAGGTGCTGGTGTGAAAGCAGGTGGAAGAACAGGAATGACTTCGTTGGTTATTGGAGTTCTGTTTTTAGCTTGTTTGTTTTTTTCACCTTTAGCTACAAGTCTTCCAAAAGAAATAGATGGAGCAGCATTATTATATGTAGCAATTTTGTTTGTTAGAAACATTACAGATATTGAGTGGAATGATATAGCTGAGTCTGGACCAGCAGTTGTGGCTATGATAACTATGCCTTTAACTTACAGTATTAGTAATGGTATCGCTCTTGCATTCATTTCTTATGCATTAATTCAAATCTTTACCGGTAAATTTGGAAAAACTTCGCCGGCTATTTGGGTAATTGCAGTATTCAGCGTAGTAAGTTTCTACGTAGCTTAAAAGTTTAGGGCCAGGTAATTCTGGCCCTTAATTCTTCTGATGTTTCTCCATTAAGTCCTCAATTTTTATCTCTTCATAATGCTCAAACGGTTGAACAATCCAAGGATTGCTATCTAGTCTTTGTGCGCAAAAATCAGGTTCAAAAGTAGAGTCTTTTTTCTTCCATAAGACAGCTGTTTTAATTTCTTTTATATTTTCTCTTAAAGGTGGATATTTTTTTAACCAATTGATACTTTTGTTTAACGTAATTCCAGTATCAGATAAGTCATCACATAATAGGATATTTCCACTCATTTCTTGAACTGTTGAACTCATTTCCCTTGAAAAAACTAAATCTCCTTGTTGATCTTCAACACCCTCACCAGAATAGGACTCTACAGCTAAATAAGCACATTTTAATTTAAACACACGACTTAATACATCAATGATCGGAGCGCCGCCCCTCATAATTCCAATGAGTAAATTAGGCTTAAAGCCACTTTTATGAATCTGTATAGCCAGTTTTTCTACGATTTGATTGTACTCTTTCCAATCAATGATAAGTTTATCTGCCATGAAGAAAGCTAATTTATTTTAAAGGAGTTGTAAATGAAAGGATATGTAGTGTGTGTTTATAAAAATATAAATAATGAAGAAAAGTTAAAGGAATATGCAGCCAAAGCTAGAGCAGCAGTTGAAAAATATAAAGGTAAATTTTTAATAAGGGGCGGAAGATCAACTTCTAATGAAGGCGATAAATCTCCAAGAACAGTTGTAATTGAGTTCCCATCCTATGATGAGGCGAATAACTTTTATAATTCAAAAGAATATCAGAATGCACATTCGATTCTTAAGGGTTTTGCGGACCGACAACACCAAACAGTCGAAGGGGCTTAATACTGAATTGGTTCATCATCGATACTACGCCATAGGTACCATGTGGCAACTGAACAATAGGGAGTAAATTTTTTATAAAGTTTATTTAAAAAACTTTTTGGGGGATAATATTTCTTTTTATAGTTATTTGAAATTGCTCTAAGTAGACCGATATCCTGTAATGGCCATATGTTTGATCGATTATAAGTAAATAATAATATCATTTCAGCACTCCACCTGCCGATCTGTCTAAGATTTGACAAATAAATAATAGCATCTTCATCACTCATTTTTTTAATCAATTTTGGATCAAATTCTTTTTTAACAAATTTAATTGAAAGTTCTTTTATACCCAAAGCTTTTTGTCTACTTAAACCACAAGATTTAAGTTGAGATAAAGACAACTTAGATACATTAACAGGATTAATTTTTTTAGATTTCATCTGAAACTTTTTAAATACTGAATTTGCTGCTGAAACACTTATTTGTTGACCAACTATACTTTTACAAAGAGAATAAAAGATATCTTTTCTAGTTGTTAAGAACTTATCATCATATTTGATTATTAGATTTTTTAGAACCTTATCTTTCCTAGATAAAATCTTAATAGCTTTTAACCAATAACTAGGATAATTTCTCACGGTTTAGAACTTACACTTTTTTTTTTTAGTTCGGACTCTCTCATAAAAATAATCATGGAACTTATAATTATTAACCCAGCTCCAACTAGTGTTAAAAGTTTTGGTATTTCACTCCATATAAAATAACCTAATAAAATCGCGAAAACTAAATTTAAATATTTAGTTGGTGTTACTAGTGAAGCTTCGGCATACCTTAATGAAACAGTTAAAAGTATATTAGCCACTGAACCAATAAGTCCTGTAAAGATTAAAAGAAGTAATTCAAATTTATTAGGCATTACCCATCCAAATGGTAAAGTTAATAATCCCACGATCATACTTAAAAGTGAGAAATAAAGAGCTATTCTGTAATTTGGTTCTGTTGAAGAAAGACTTCTTATACTTAAAGCAACACAAGCAAAAAAAATACAAAAAATTATTGGAAAAATATAATATAAATTTAATTCTTCATAAGCAGGTTTTACGATAAGTAACATTCCAAAAAAACCAATTAACACTGCAAGCCATCTTTTAACTCCAACTTTTTCTGATAAGAAAAATATGGATCCTAACGTAACGAATATAGGGCCACCAAAAGTTAAGCTTACTACATCAGCTAAAGGTATTTCTCTAAGTGCTATAAATAAAGCAATTATTGCTAACGTACCTGTAATTGCTCTAAAGGCATGTAGCTTAGGTCTGCTTGTTTTATAAAAAGTTTTAAATTCACTTCGAGGAACAAGCATCAAAATTGGTATCAAGCCAAAAAAGAACCTTGAAAACAAAACTTGACCTACAGGAAACATATCTAACCATTTTACACTAGCGTCCATCATCGCAAAACATGCGACCGATGCAATACCGTACAATACGCCTAATTGATTTCGTGTAAACAATTTAATATCCTCATAATCTGTATAAATAACTTATGAAGAAATGTACACTCGGACTAGGGTGCTTCTGGGGCCCTGAGGAAAACTTTAAAAACAAACCAGGTATTATTGATACTGAGGTAGGTTATGCTGGTGGGAACAATCCTATCGTATCTTACGAGGAAGTTTGCAAGGGAAATACCGGTCATGCTGAAGTTGTGAGATTAACTTTTGACGAGAAAATAATTTCTTTCAAAAAAATTTTAGATTTGTTTTTCAAAATGCACGATCCTACACAAAAAGATATGCAATTTCCTGATATTGGAACTCAATATCGAAGTGAAATCTTTTATGAAGATGAAGATCAAAAAAAAGAGGCTAAAGAGGTTCTAGAAATTTTTAATAAAGAGCTTAATGGAAAAATTCAAACAAATATTTCTCAACTTAAAAATTATTGTAAAGCAGAAGAATATCATCAAAAATACTTTGAAAAGAATAGATAATGAAACAACTTGTTGATACGGAATGGTTGGAAAAAAATATTGACCAAGTAAAAATTCTAGACGCTACCTGGTTATTGCCTAATTCAAATAGAAATGCTGAAGAAGAATTTAAGTTGGATCATATTAAAAATTCAATTTTTTTTGATATTGACAAGAATTCAGATCAAAACACTTCTATACCCCATATGCTGCCGTCAATTCAAAAATGGGAAGAAATTGTTTCCAATCTAGGTTTAAAAAACTCTGACCATGTAATTATTTATGACAATTCTGATGTCTACAGTTCATGTAGAGTTTGGTACACTTTTATTTACTTTGGTCATGATACCAATCTTGTTTCAGTGTTAGATGGAGATTTTAAAAAGTGGTTAAAAGAAAAAAGACCAACTTCAAAAGAGGTAACGAATATTTCAAGGACAAACTATAAAGCTAAAGAGGATAGATCTATTGTTATAAATAAAAAACAAGTTGAAGATAATATAACAAAAAAAAAATTTCAGCTAATAGACGCTAGAAGTAAACAAAGATTTTTAGGTCTGCAGCCAGAACCAAGACAAGGGTTGAGAAGTGGTCATGTTCAGGGTTCTAAAAATTTACCTTTCCAATTGCTATTAAACGAAGATCGTACTTTTAAAAAAAGAAATGAATTAATCAATATTTTTGAAAAAAATGAGATAGACAATGATAAAGATATAGCTTTTACATGTGGATCTGGTGTTACTGCATGTATTTTAGGACTAGCTAATTCTATCATAAGTGGTAAAAAACCAACTATCTATGACGGCTCATGGTCAGAGTTCGGACTAGAGAAAAAATGAAAACATTTTCAAAATTAAAAATTTTTTTAATCATCTTTTTTACAGTTATTTTTACAGTTATAGCTGCAAGACATTTTATAGGTTTGCACTTTAAGAAAAAATTTAGTGTAAGACCTGCTCCAGGAGTAATTATCGAACAAGTTGAAAAATCTTTATTTTACAAAAGTATTGAAACATTTGGAACTGCCATTGCTCAAAATTCAAAGACTTATAGAATAAAAGAAAGTGAAATATCTGGAAAATTAAATATTGAAAATAGATTTGTAAAAAAAGGTGAAGTAATTTTAAGGCTTAAAAGTGGTGAAGAAATAGTTGCTGACTTTAAAGGAAAATTAGGTAAACGAGAAATTGCTCAAGGTGTTTTAGGCTCAGAAAGTTTAATAGTGACTTTAGACGATTTAGAAAAGATAGTAATAGATATAAAAGTTCCTGAAAATTATGTAAATATACTTAAAAAAGGACTGAGGGCAGATATTACGAGTTCGGCATTTAAAAAAATTTTTAAAGGGGAAATTGAGACAATCAGCTCAAGAATAGATCCTTCCACAAGATCAATTTTATCAAGAGTTTTAGTAGATAATTCAAGCTTCGAGATCATCCCAGGGCAATTAATGACTGTAAAAGTTATATATGATGAAATAAGTCAAATCGGTGTTCCTGAAAGTGCTGTAACAATCCAGGGAAGCACAGCTTTTGTCTATACAGTAAAAGATAATACTGCTGAAAAAAAAGATATTAAAATAGGTAAAAGAAATTTCGGTAAGGTTTCTGTTATCTCTGGAATAAACGAAGGCGACTTTGTAATTACAGAAGGTATCTCAAAAGTAAGAAATAATGCCAAAATAAAAATTATTAATCCTAAAAATTAAATGTTTTTAACAGACTTATCTATAAAAAGACCTGTAGTAGCATCAGTAATGAGTTTGGTTCTAGTTATATTTGGTCTTGTTACTTTTCAAGAAATTCCCACTGACGAACTTCCAGATGTTCAGCCTCCTGTTGTAACTATTCAAACTGATTATAGGGGTGCCTCAGCAGAGATAGTTGACACTCAAATAACTCAAAAAATTGAAGATTTTGTTGGAGGAACACCAGGTTTAGAAACGATTGACTCTTTTAGTGAGGATGAAAGCTCAAGAATTACACTCACTTTCGAAACTAGTCTAGATTTAGATGATGTTGCTAATGATGTAAGAAGTTCAGTATCAAGAGTTTTAGATAATTTACCGGAGGGAGCAGAACAACCTGAAATTTTCAAACAAAGCGCAGGTATGAGAACTACTATGTGGTTATCTTTTAATTCTGAAACAATGACTGATTTAGAGTTGACTGATTATGCTGATAGATATTTAACTGACACTTTTTCGACTGTTGACGGTGTGGGAAGAGTTCGACTTGGAGGTCAAAGAGAACTTTCACTCAGAGTTTGGTTAGATCCAATCGCTTTAGCTGCAAGAGATCTAACAACTCAAGAAGTAGAAGCAGTCCTTAGAAGTGAAAATACAGAATTCCCAGCTGGGCGAATTGAGTCAAAGGATATCGATCTAACTATAAAACTCGATAAAGCTTATAAAGAAGTCGAGAACTATAAAAATCTACCTCTAAAAAGAGCTAAGGACGGTTCAATCATAACCTTGTCAGATGTTTCAAGAATCGAATTAGGAGCTGAGTCAACAAGAACTCTTTTTAAAGGTAACGGAAAGCAAGTTGTTGGAATAGGAATATATCAACAATCTGACGCTAACACCATCGCTGTAGCTAATGGGATCAAAAATAAGATAAAAGAACTAAAGCCAAGCTTACCGCCAGGCACTACATTAGAAGTTTCATTTGATAGAAGTAATTATATTAAATCTGCTATAAAAGAAGTTTATAAAACACTGATCATTGCATTAATATTGGTGACGATTATTATTTATCTATTTTTAGGCAACCTTAGAGCTTTAGTTGTCCCTTTAATAGCTTTACCTGTTTCATTAATCTCAACTTTTTTATCAATTTATGTTTTTGATTTTTCAATTAACCTTTTTACTTTGATGGCCTTAGTACTAGCTATAGGTATTGTGGTTGATGATGCTATTGTGATGCTTGAAAATATAGTGAGAAGAATTGAGTTAGGAGATACACCTTTAGTTGCAGCTTACAAAGGTGCTAAGCAGGTATCCTTTGCAATAATAGCCACAACTGTTGTACTGGTAGCAGTATTTGTTCCTCTAATTTTTATTAAAGGAATTACAGGAGTTCTTTTTACTCAAACAGCAATTACTCTTGCATCAGCTGTGATTATTTCTAGCTTTGTTGCGTTGTCATTAAGTCCGATGTTAGCTAGCAAATTTTTGCAAAAAGATATGCAAAAATCAAAAATTGTTTTAAAATTTGAAAAGTATTTAAAAGATCTTACTTATCTTTATAAAGTTTCACTATTAAATTGGATTAAGAAAAGAAAAACAATAACTATTTTTTTATTGGGTACTCTTGCATTAACAATATTCTTTTTTAATTTTGCTAAGAAAGAATTAATTGCTCCTGAAGACAGAGGGGCATTTTTTGTTATTGTAAAAGCTCCACAAGGTTCTGGTTTTAATTTTACCAAAGATAGAGCAGAAGAAATTGAGGAATTGTTACTGCCAAATGTAGGTAAAGGTGAATACAGAAAATTAATAATGCGAGTTCCAGGTTTTGGAAAGTCGGCTAAACAAGTAAATAGTGGTTTTATAATTGTTCTTTTAGAGCCTTGGGCTAAAAGGGATCGTCATGGTGTTGAGATAATGAGAGAGTCTTTTGGAAAAATTGCTAGAGTGCCGGGTGTTTTGGCTTTTCCAATAATGCCTCAAGGGATAAGGACTGGCGGAATAGAAAGTCCAGTACAATTTGTTGTTTTAGGTAATACTTATGAACAATTAATTGAGTGGAAAGAAATAATTAAAAAAGAGGCGAGAAAAAATCCTGGTCTTACCTCTATTCAAGATGACTTTGATCTGAACAAACCTCAATTAAATGTAAAGATAGATCAAAAAAAAGCAGCTGATTTAGGAGTTTCAACAGAGGATATTGGAAAAACTATAGAAACAATTTTTGGTTCAAAAAGAGTTACAAACTTTACAAGGGATGGAAAGGAATATTCTATAATTTTGCAAGGTGATATCAAAGATAGACAAGAGCCAGATAGTATAAGTAAAGTTTTTGTAAGGTCTAAAAATAATGGAAAGCTTGTCTCAGTTTCAAACTTAGTTGCATACGATGAAGAGGGACAATCTCCATTCTTAGCAAGATACAATAGACAAAAAGCAGTTACTATCTCAGCAAGACTTGTAGGAAACTATTCGCTAGATGAGGCTCTAAAGTTTTTAGTAGGTGTTGTAGAACAAAATACACCTCAAGCAAAAATTGCTTATAAAGGTGAAAGTGAAGAGTATAAAAAAACTAACACTGAACTTTATGTAATTTTTGCCTTAGCATTAATTACTGCATACCTAGCTATGAGTGCTCAATTTGAAAGCTGGAGGCATCCATTGACGATTATGTTAACCGTACCTATGGCTATACTTGGTGGATTAATTGGTTTACTTGTAGTTGGGTCATCATTAAATGTTTATAGTCAAATAGCGTTAATCATTTTGATTGGTCTCTCAGCTAAAAACGGTATCCTAATTGTAGAATTTGCAAATCAGTTAAGAAAGGAAGGAAAAAATTTAGAAGTTGCTGTATTTGAAGCTGCCGCTATTAGGCTCAGACCTATTCTTATGACAAGTATCTCAACAATTATTGGAGTTTTACCACTTATTCTTGGAACTGGGCCTGGTGCCGCAAGTCGATTAACGGTTGGTATAACAATATTTGGTGGAATGTTATTCTCAACATTTTTTACTCTATACGTAATCCCTACTGTTTACACAATTGTTGGAAGAGGAACCAAGAGGATTGATGCTGTTGAAATTGAATTACAGAAACAGCTTAAAAAATAATATATTTGTTTTTATCTAGATTTTTTTTACAAAGTGTTAATTGTTTTCTATATTTGTTTGCCATATCTTTCACAGACTTTGCATATATTATAGCTTTTTTATCTTTTGAATAATTTTTATAATCTCCCCAACCCTTATAATAAGCTAAATATTGTCGATAAGGATCTTTTTTTGAAATTTTTAATATTTTATTTGTTTTATGAATATACCAACCTATAAAATCTACTGAGTCTTTGAACCTTGCTCTTGTAGCAAGAGGATTGTTTGTTTCTCTTTTATATTGTTCCCAAGTTCCCTTTACAGCTTGAGAATATCCAAATGAAGATGAAGGTCTTTTAAATGGTATTACTTTAAATAATTTAGTTCTTGGGGGTTTTGCAAGCCAATTAAAGTCACTTTCTTTTTTTACAAAAGCAAGTTGTAAATGAATAGGTGCTCCCCATTTATCGTAAGAAGCCTTGGAATGTTTGTACCACAAATATCTTTCTTCAAAGATAGCGCAACTATTTTGAGTATTTTTAGGAATTGACGAACAGGCAATTAAAATAAAAAATATTAGGATTAATATTACTTTTTTAAAATGAATCACTTAGTAATTTATACTAAAAATTAGTTAAGCTTTCTCCATTTTTCTGGATTCATAAACTTTCCCTGCCATAATCCTAATTTTTTTTCTTTAGCAAAATCTTCATCTGGTACATATTTTTTTGAGTATCTTCTGTATGCTATTGCGTATCCATTTCTTACCATCCACCGATTTAGGTTTGTTGCTCCTTTAAAACAAGTTGCAATATATCTTCTGTACTTATCTTTTGATGTTGATATACATTTAATTTTTGATCCATTTATTTTAGCTTTTAATTTTGCTTTTGAAACTTTTCCACAGCTATAATCTTTGTAAAATGAAAAACCAATTGTAGATGAAATTTTTAAAGACTCTTTCTTACATTGTTGTCTCATTTCAGGAGCATCTATACCTTCTAATCTAAATTTATAACTATTTATATGGACTGTATCTCCATCTATAATTTTTGGTACTCCTGATACTTCCTCAGCAATAACTTTAAATACAAAAATCAAAAATATAATTACAAAACGTATGAACATCTATTTTTTAAGTTTTTTATAAATTTTAAATATGAAATATGCCATCAAAACTCCTAAACTATTTGCATATAAGTCATTTAGTTCAAATGCTCTATTAGGAATAAAATAATGTAATAATTCTAGAATAATTGAAATCAAAAATAAAAAAGAGAAGCTGTAAATAAATTTATTATTATTGTTTCTCAATAAAAATCCTAAAATGCTAAGACAAAAAAAGAATATTAAATGATTAATAGATGTTCCTAACGGATTTGAAATTAGGTCTGGTTGCCTTCCCAAGTCACCGTAAAGAAAAAAACCTATTAGGCTTCCTGGGAATAAATATAAAATAAATAGAATTATAAATGAAAAATAGAACAAATATTTTACATAAAAGAAGATATTATTTTTCATTTAGATTTTAATATAGTACAAAATACATTATTTAATTTATATGAGTAAACTTATTTTAACAAGACACGGTCAAAGCGTCTGGAACGCTGATAATAAGTTTACGGGATGGGTCGATGTTGATCTTTCAGATAAAGGAAGGGAAGAGGCAAAAAAATCAGGTGAGTTGTTAAATAAATTAAACATTAAAATTGATATTAGCTATACTTCTTATCTCAAAAGAGCAATTGAAACACTTACTATTATCTCAAAATCAATAGGTTTATCAATGAAGTTTAATACTGCTTGGGAATTAAATGAAAGACATTATGGATCTTTGACAGGTTTAAACAAAGAAGAAACCAAAAAAAGAATTGGTGAAGAACAGTTTAAAAAATATAGAAGATCCTGGGACATATCACCTCCTCCTATGGCTAAAGATAGTAAATACCTTAAAAATTTTAGTCCTTTAAACGATGGAATTCCTCAAAATAAAATTCCTTTAACCGAGTCTTTAAAAAGTACTTACGAAAGAGTGATCCCTTATTATGATATTGAAATAAATAAGAATTTGAAAAATGAAAAAAATATTTTAATATCGGCTCATGGGAATTCTCTAAGAGCATTATGTAAATACCTCTTTAAGATCTCAGATACAAAGATTAACGAATTAGAAATTCCAACAGGAAATCCACTAATAATCGAATTTGATAATCAATTAAAGATTCAAAAATATTTTTATCTAGATGATACTAGGGCAAAAAATATTTTTTTTAATCAATAGAATTTAAGGAAGATATTTTTTCAAACATTTCTATAGTGTTTAAATGATAAAATTTTTGATTGCTCTCCAATCCGCCTAGATTGTTTTCACTTATTAATTTTTCCCAAACTTCATTCATAGAAAAAATATTTTTATTAAAAAAGTTTAAATGATCATTTTTCATTATTTGAAGACCAGTAAAAATGTATTTGTTCTGTTCATTTTTATAAATTAAATTATTTTTTAAATTAAAGTCACCCTTGAAAGAATTATCCAAAGATAATTCTTTTTTAACCAGTAATAAACACGGTCTTTTATTTATGAAATACTCTTTTTCTAAAGATTGTACTTCTTCAGAATATTTATTACTCCAAAGCGTATCTGGATTAATTACAAAAAAGGGATTATTCTTAAATTCTTTTGTTCCCTTTTTCACTCCACCACCAGTATTTAATAATAAATCTTTCTCATTTGATATTCTAAAATTAACCTCAGATGTAAAATCTGAGATAAATTTTTCTATTTGATCAGCAAGATGATGAATATTTACAGTTATCTCTTCTACACCATGATTTATTAGAAGATTAATTGCTCTTTCAAGAAGAGTACTACCTCCTATTTCTAATAATGGTTTTGGTTTTTTATTAGTAAGAGGTTGCATTCTCTTTCCTAAGCCAGCAGTCAATATCATCCCGTGTTTTATTTTCATAAATTATTTATTTTTTTCAGCTTTTTAATTTTTAAATGTTTTTTAAATAATAAGTTTAAGTTTTTAAAAACAGGATTTTTGAGACGTCTCTCAATTAAACTCCATGTATATGGTAAATATTTAAGATAATTAGGTTTGCCATCTCTTTTAAAAAGTCTTACGAATATTCCTAGAATTTTTAAATTTCTTTGAACAGATAATATTTCAAAATCGTTTTTTAAATTTTTATATTCCTCTTTTTTAAATTTGGATTTGTAATAATAAAAATTTAATAATTTCTCTTGTAAATTTGAAGGTAATTTTATTCTAACATCATCAATCAACGAAGCTACATCATATAACGGATTTCCAATTATGGCATCTTGGCTATCTATCAAACCAAGTTTATTTTTATTTACCATAATATTTGATGCATGAAAATCTCTATGTACAAAAGTATTATTTTTAAAATAAAGTTTTTTGTATATTTTTGTTAATTCACTTTTAACAATATCTTTAATTCTTTTTTGTTTTGAACTTTTCAAACAGTACTTTAAATACCAATCAAAAAATAAATCAGATTCTTTATGAAGATTTTTTATCGAATAATTTTCAAAATTTATTTTGAATTTTCCTAATCGATAATTTCGTTGTAAATTTATATTTTGTAGTTTTATAATGATCTTAATCAGATCTTTGTAATGCTTAAATTTATTTTTTTTTTTTATAATTGTATTATAAAAAGACTTTTGTCCCAAATCAGTTATTTCAATAATATTGTGTTCATAGTAATTAGTAATTAACTTAGGTGCATATATTTTATATTTTGCTAAAATTTTGTTTACAACAATATAGGTAATTAAATTTTTAAATTTTTCTCTTTTTGCTTGAACAATAATCGATGTATTCTTACCTTTCTGTAATCTGTAAAATTCTCTAAATGATGCATCTCCTGAAATTTTTCTAAGTTTATAGTTCATTTAAAATTTTCCATTTTCCTGAGCCTACAAATTTTATCTCTCTCTCTTTTTCATTTGTAGCATAATCTATATATATTTCTAACTTATCAAATAATGGAATATTAATGAGTTGAGGCCATTCTATAATCTTAATTGTATCTTGCTTTTCTAAAAATATTCCTAAATGTTTTAATTCTTTTTCTTCTCTTATTCTGTAAAGATCATAGTGCATAATCTTAATATCCTTTAGTTCATACTCGTAGAGTAAGTTAAAAGTGGGGCTAAGTACTTCGGTAATCTTTTCTCCTTTTTTTTCTTGTAAATAATTTATCAAATATCTTGTAAATGTAGTTTTTCCCACGCCAATTTCACCGAATAAAAAAATACAATCGTTCTTATTTAGCTTGTCCGCAATTTTCTGTGATAAGGAATTTAGATGTTCTAAAGATTTTACAATCATTAGCCACTGTTTTAGTAGCGGTAAGTATCTGGTTTAAATGGTCCTGATGGTTTAACGCTAATATAATCGGCTTGTTCTTTTGACATTTTAGTTAATTTAGCACCTACTTTTTCTAAATGAAGCATTGCAACTTTTTCATCAAGATGTTTCGGGAGCACGTAAACTTTCTTTTCATACTTATCTGAGTTTTTCCATAATTCAATTTGAGCAATTACTTGATTTGTGAATGAAGCACTCATAACAAAACTAGGGTGCCCTGTAGCGCATCCCAAATTAACCAGTCTTCCTTCAGCTAAAAGAATGATTCTTTTTTTGCTAGGTAATTCTATTTCGTGAACTTGAGGTTTTATTTCATCCCATTTGTAATTTTTTAATGCCTCAACTTGTATTTCGTTATCAAAGTGCCCTATATTGCAAAGTATTGCTCTATCTTTCATATCTCTCATATGATCAGCTGTAACTATATCTTTGTTTCCTGTAGCAGTTACAACTATATCAGCATCTTTAATAGCTTCATCCATAACAACTACTTCGTAACCTTCCATAGCAGCTTGCAAAGCACAAATTGGGTCTGTCTCGGTAACCATAACTCTTGCGCCTGCTTGACGTAAAGAAGCAGCGCTTCCTTTGCCAACATCGCCAAACCCAGCGACAATAGCTACTTTACCTGACATCATTACATCAGTTGCTCTTTTAATTCCGTCTACTAAACTTTCTCTACAACCATAAAGATTATCAAATTTAGATTTTGTAACCGAATCGTTTACATTTATAGCAGGTATAAGTAGCTCTTTATTAGCCTCCATCTTTTTAAGTGCTAAAACACCGGTTGTAGTTTCTTCTGAAACACCCTTAACATCTTTTAATAAATTTTTGTATTCTTTGTGCATTAAAGCTGTAAGGTCTCCACCATCGTCTAAAATCATATTTGGTTTCCAGTCTTTTTTTCCTTCAATAGTTTGCTTGACGCACCACCAGTATTCTTTTTCTGTCTCACCTTTCCAAGCAAATACAGGGATGCCTGCTTTGGCTATCGCAGCTGCTGCATGATCTTGTGTTGAAAAAATATTACATGAAGACCACCTAACCTCAGCTCCTAATTCTACTAAAGTTTCAATTAATACTGCAGTTTGTATTGTCATATGTAGACAACCTAAGATCTTTGCACCTTTTAAAGGTTTTTTACCTTTGTTCTCTTTTCGAAGAGCCATAAGTCCTGGCATTTCTGTTTCTGCTAAAGAAATTTCTTTTCTACCAAAATCTGCTTGGTTTATATCTTTTACTTTATAATCTTGTGCCATATTGAAGATGTTATTATCAACATAAATAAACCTTAGCAAGAAATAATGTTAGGACAATTTAGGAAGTAAAACCTCAACCTGGGCTCCTTTTGTATTTATCCTATTTGAAGCTGCTATTGTTCCTTTATGTAATTGAACAATATTTTTTACAATATTCAAACCTAGTCCGGAGTGTTTTCCAAAACTTGTAGGCCTATTACTATAAAAACGTTTAAAAATTTTCTGAGGTGAAGTTTCAGTAAAGCCAGGTCCCTCATCTTTTACTGAAATTAATAAATTGCTAGAAGTTTCTTCAAGACTAATATAAATTTTTTGATTGTCTTTGCTAAATGAAATTGAATTATCTAATAAATTAGCCACAACTTGCTCTAATCTATTACTTATACCGAATATAAAATGACCATTTTTACTTTTAATTTTATTAATAACATTTATCTCAATTTTTTTATTTTGATTAATAAGATCTTGGTTAAAGTCCTCCACTACACTATTAATAATTTCGACTAAATTGATTTTACTCATTTTTTCTCGAGATAAGGATGCTTCATCTTTTAACATTTGAGTATAATCCGTTATTAATCTTTCTATTCTTTCTACATCATGATTTATGATTTTAAGAAGTTTTTCCCCCTCATTTTTTTCAGTAGTTTTATCTAAAAGCTCTGAGGCACTTTTTAAAGATGCGAGTGGATTTCTTATTTCATGAGCCAAATCATTTGAAAATGTTTCTGCTCTATTAGTTCGTTGTTGTAATTCTTTAGTCATTTCATCAATTGACTGTGTAAGTTTTCCAATTTCATCGTTTCTGGTAAAAACTTTGTATATATCTATTGTTTGACTAGATTTTTTTTTAACTCCATCACTAAATTTAACCAAAAGTCCAATTGGCTTAAGAATATATTTATTTAAAAATAGAGAAAAGATTAAAATCACAATCGCGACAGCAATCATAGTTCTTATTATAAATGCTTTTCTCTCTTTTACAGCAGTGGTGATGTCATTTGCTTGCTCTGAAACTACAATATAACCAATATCATCGTTTTTGAATTTAATTTTGCTTAGAGTGCTTACAAAAAAATTATTTTTTTTATCTTTAGTCACAGTCATGATTTCATCATTATATTTATTTTTAATAATATCTTTTATTTCGTCTATTTCCTCTACTTCAAGTTTTTCTTCAGTATCTGGCTTGATTGTCTTACTGCCCAAAGCTTCCTCAAAAATTACGTCTGATCCTGTAAAAACACTTTGATCTAAATCTAAAATATTTGTATCACCAATTAGATTTCCAGATAAATCATAAAATTGGACACGATCTAGACTTTGAAATAAAAATCTTGTAGAGAGCAAGAAATCCCTGATTCCTTCTTTAGTGTATTCTATATTAAGTCTTTCAAGATTATCTTTGGTATTATTAATTACTATTTTATGATTATCTGATCTTTCTTCTACTAGATTTGGTTGGATTGCTTCAAGGTATATAATTGTAAAAAGTCCTAAAACAGAAAAAACTGTAAGGTTAATGATTAAAAACTTCCTTAGAATAGAAGCTGATTTTTTTTGTTTCATTAGCTAACATTCCATCTATATCCACTTCCGTATCTAGTTTCAATCGCAGAAAACTTTTCATCCACTTTTTTAAACTTTTTTCTAATTCTTTTTACGTGACTGTCAATAGTTCTATCTTCAATTTCTGTGTTCTCCTTATATGCTATGTCCATTAAATGAGCTCGTTCTTTAATAACGCCCGGTCTTTTAGCCAATTCTTTGACAATTAAAAATTCTGTAGTAGTCAACTTATCTGGTAAAGCTTTACCATTCCACTCACACTCTAGTTGAGCAGGATCCAATTTTAATTTTCCATGACTAATTATATTTTTTGTATCATCAACAGTATTAGTTTTTTTCCTTAATTGAACTCTTATTCTTTCAATTAAAACTTTAGTAGAGAAACCTCCGGATTTTTTAACAAAATCATCTGCTCCTAACTTCAACCCAAGTAGTTCATCAACTTCATCATCTTTTGATGTTAAAAAAATAATTGGAATTGACATTTTTTTTTTTAATTTTTTAAGCAACTCTTCTCCGTCCATTCTAGGCATTTTGATATCTAATATTGCTAAGTCAGGTGGATTTCGGGTTAATCCGATTAAAGCTGTTTCGCCATCAATATAAGTTTGAACTTTAAATCCTTCTCTTTCCAAGGCCATACTTATGCTAGTGAGTATGTTTCTATCATCATCTACTAAAGCAATTGTGTGTGTCATATTTTTATTCTCTTAATTTTATTGTCAAAATTTAGGCGTTTAATGGGCCTCTCCCCAGTTGTTTCCGGAGTTAATGCTTACCTCTAAAGGTATTGAAAACATATGATGATCTGAACTTGAAACTGACATCATTGTCTCTTTAACAATTTTTTTGACTTCACTCTCATCTTTTTTTAAACATTCAAAAATAAGTTCATCGTGTATTTGTAGAAGCATTTTTGCTTTCTTGTCTTCTTCAAAAATTTTATCAATTTTAATCATTGCAAGCCTAATAATATCTGCAGCCGATCCTTGTATCGGGGCGTTAATTGCTGCTCTTTCCTGGAAAGCTCGCACACTAAAATTTTTATCATTAATTCCTCTTAGGTGAATTCTTCTTCCAAAAATATTCGTGACAAAGCCCCGTTTCCTGCAAGTTTTAATCGTTGAATTCATATAATCTTTAATCTCAGGAAATTTTTTAAAATATGCATTAATAAAACTCAAAGCTTCTTCATTTGATACTGATATTTGTTTTGCTAACCCATATTGTGTTATCCCATATATAATTCCAAAATTAATTGCCTTTGCCTTTCGTCTAAAATCTTCAGTGACTTTTGTGATCGGAACATTAAATACCTGGCTGGCTGTTAATGAGTGAATATCTTGATTGTTTTTAAAAGCTTTCTTTAATTCTTTTACATCAGCCATGTCAGCAAGAATTCTCATTTCTATTTGATTATAATCTGCCGAAATAAGTAAATTATTTTTTTCCGCCACAAAAGCTTTTCTTATTTCTTTGCCGTCTAGAGTTTTTATAGGAATATTTTGTAAATTAGGATCACTTGAAGCCAGCCTACCGGTGTTAGTTGCCGCTAATAAAAAAGATGTGTGAACTCTTTTTGTTTTTTTACTTATATGATCTTGCAAAGCATCTGTATAAGTACTTTTTAATTTTGAAACTTGGCGCCATTCTAAAACTAAGTTTGGAAATTTATGACCAGTCAATGCCAAATCCTCTAAAATTTTAGCGCTAGTAGCTAAGCTACCTTTTTTAGTTTTTTTTAATTTTGCTATCTTTAAGTCATTATAAATAATTTCTCCTAATTGTTTTGGCGATCCGATATTAAATTTTTTACCCGATATTTTATAAATTTCTTTTTCAATAGTTATTAATCTTTCCTCAAATTTTTTTGAAAGTTTTTTTAGATAACCATCATCAACTTTCACACCACTCGACTCTAGTTTTGAGAGAATTTTTATCATTGGTTTTTCAAATTCCTCATAAATTTTTTCTAACTTTTCCTTAGATAATCTCTCAGATAAAACTTCATATAATCTTAACGTTATATCTGCATCCTCAGCAGCATATTCAGTGGCTGATTTAAGATCTACTTCTGAAAAATTTAACTGCTTTTTTCCAGTTCCTACCAAATCTTTATAAGATATGGTTTTATGACCAAGATGTAATTCAGATAACGTATCCATATTATGTCTATTATTTCCCGCGTCTAGTGTGTACGAAAGTAACATCGTGTCTTCCACCGAGCTAAGTTCGATGCCATGGTTTTTAAATATTATAAAATCATATTTTATATTTTGGCCAACTTTTTTTATGCTTGGGTCTTCTAAAAGTGGTTTAAGTTTCTTCAAAACAATATCCTTTTTTAATTCCGTTTTTTCAGTATGACCTACCGGGATATAGAAAGCTTCGTTAACCTCATAGCATAACGATATGCCAACAAGATCTGCTTCTTGGGGATTTAAGGAAGAGGTTTCAGTATCAACTGCTATAACTGTTTTTTCATTTAATTTTTTTATTAATTCATCCAGTTGTTTCTCTTTGAAAATAGTTTTGTAGGTCTTAGTATTTATCTTATTGTTTTTTTTTACAAGATTTTTATCATTAAAATCTTTGCTTCCAGGTTCTCCGTAAAAACTAATTGCCTGGCTCAACAATCTATTAAATTCCATGTCTCTTAAAAAATCGTATAGTTTATCTTTATTAATATCTTTAATAATAAAGTCAGCAGCATCACTTCTAAGTGGAACATCATTTTTTAAAGTTACTAATTGCTTACTAATCATGGCTTTATCTTTGTTAGACAATAGGGTTTCCCGTCTTTTGTTCTGAGGTATTTCTGGTGCCTTCTTTAATAAATTTTCTAAGGTTTTATATTTATTTATAAGTTCTGCTGCTGTTTTAACTCCAATACCAGGAACTCCAGGCACATTATCTGAACTATCACCAGCAAGTGATTGCACGTCGATTACTTGACTTGGTTTAACTCCAAATTTTTCAATTACATCTTTTTCGCCTATAACTTTACTTTTCATAGGATCAAATAATCTGACTTTATTTGATACTAACTGCATTAAATCTTTATCCGACGATATCACGGTAACCTTTGCACCAGCTTCAGTAATTTTTTTTGCATAAGTGGCTATGAGATCATCTGCTTCATAATTTAAAAGTTCAATAGACGGTAAGTTAAAAGCTTCAACAGATTTTCTGATGTACTCAAATTGAGGTGCTAAATCGTCAGGTGCTTCTTCTCTGTTCGCTTTATATTCACTGTAAATTTCGTTTCTAAAATTTTTTCTTGCAGAGTCGAATATTACTGCAAAATGTGTTGGTTTATTTTTAGAGTCGTCTGATCTAGCATCCTCTAATAATTTAAAAAGCATAGAACAGAAACCACTAACCGCACCAGTTGGAAGACCGTCACTTTTTCTTGAAAGAGGAGGAAGAGCATAATAAGCCCGAAAAATATATCCAGATCCATCTACCAAATAAAAATGATCTGTTTTTTTTATTGAACTCATATATACATATTACATTGAAATCTTGATGAATTATAAAAAAGTATGAATAAATTTGCCCTAGCTGTTGAAAATCTAACAAAGGTTTATTCTAGTCCTAAAACCAAAAAACATAACAAAGCTTTAAATGATTTAAGTTTTGAAGTCAGACAAGGTGAGGTATTTGGATTATTAGGACCGAATGGAGCGGGCAAGACAACGTTTTTAAGTATTCTAGGAGGCACAGTTATTAAAACTAGTGGAAAAGTAAATGTATGGGGTTTTGATTTAGATCAAAATCCTCGTCAAGTTAGAGCGTCTGTGGGGATAGTCCCACAGGAAGTAAACTTAGATGCTTTTTTTAGTCCAAAAAAACTTCTTGAACTTCAGGCCGGACTTTACGGTATTTCTAAAGAGAACCGTATAACTGATTTAATATTAAAGATGGTTTCTCTTCAAGATAAAGCTAATGCATACTCCAGAAGCTTATCGGGCGGCATGAAGAGAAGATTGCTTATAGCAAAGGCTATGGTTCATCAACCTCCAATTTTAATTTTAGATGAGCCTACAGCAGGTGTTGATGTAGAACTTAGAAATAATCTTTGGGAAAATGTAAAAGCTCTAAACAAAGAAGGTGTAACAATAATATTAACCACACACTATCTGATTGAAGCACAGGAAATGTGCGATCGAATAGCTATAATCAATAAAGGAAATTTAGTTGCGTTAGATACCACCGAAAAATTACTTGAGAGAATAAAAACTAAAAAAATAAATTTTAAAGTCAAAAATATTGAGTTAGATAAGAATTTAATGATGAAAGATATAAATTTTAAAATAAACTCTAAAAATTCAATAATAGTTACTTATGAAAAAAACTCACTCGATTTTGAGGAAATAATCAATTATTTAAATGAAAATAATATCAAAATTGAGGATATTTCAACAGAAGATGGTGATTTAGAAGATGTTTTTGTTCAATTAACAAAACACTAGATTTTAGTAAAAAAAAAGTTAAATTATTTAAATGGAATTTGTAAAAAGTTTAAAACAAACAAAAATAATTAAATATATATTTATCGCCTTATTGGGCTCCATTCTTTTAGCCATATCGTCAAAAGTTAAAATACCATTTTACCCTGTCCCTATGACAATGCAAACTTTAGTTGTCTTGTTAATAGGAATATGTTTTGGATGGAAACTTGGTGTGGCAACTATTTCTTTATATTTATTCGAAGGTATAATTGGTTTGCCAGTATTTTCAGGAACTCCGGAAAAGGGTATGGGAATAGTATACTTCACAGGACCAACAATGGGTTATTTGATAGGTTTTGTGGTAGCTGGATTTTTAGCAGGAAAATTTAATTACGATAATAATTATTTTAAGAATTTTTTTAAATTAGTTTTTGCTACTAGCTTTATTTATGTATTAGGGATGTTATGGCTAGGTACTTTAATAGGATGGGAAAAACCAATATTCAAGTTGGGAGCACAACCTTTCTTGTTAGCAGAGTTATTTAAAATTTTAATTGCAACACTAGCAATAAATCAAATCAGAAAATTTAGAAAATTTATTTAAGTTATCTTGGAGATCTTTTAGAGAGAATTCTTTGCAGTGTTCTTCTATGCATTTTAAGTCTTCGAGCTGTTTCGGAGACATTTCTATTACATAATTCAAAAACTCGGTGGATATGTTCCCATTTCACTCTATCTGCCGACATTGGATTTTCAGGAGGCTTTGCTTTTGATTCTGGTGATGCTAATAAAGCAGACTCGACATCGTCCGCATCAACTGGTTTAGCTATATAATCGATTGCGCCTTCTTTCACAGCAGCTACAGCTGTAGGTAGATTCCCGTATCCCGTTAACATTACAATTCTGCTGTCTTTTTTATTTTTTGAGAGTTCTTTAACAACATCCAATCCATTGCCATCCTCAAGCCTAAGGTCGACCACAGCAAAGGCTGTAGGAGCTGTTTTAGCAATATTAAGACCCTCGGCTACTGATTTAGCCTCTTTAACTTGAAATCCTTTCTTCTCCATGGCTCTTGCAAGCCTACCTCTCAAGGGATCGTCATCATCAAGGATTAACAGCGATTTATCAGCAAAGTCTGCTAATTTTAGCTGCTCTGGGACGTTTTTTTGCGTTCTCATAGGAATTCATATAGGTACTGTTGAAAAAATTTCAACACGACAAAAATGTCCTTTTTTTCTTTACATAGAGTCAAAAAAACCTTAAATGCGAAATAAGTAAGGTTTTTTTTATTAAATTTTTTAAAAAATCTTTGTGTAATTTAACGCGAGGGACACATGAAATGGGAAAATTTAAAACAGTTAACGAACTAGTTAACTCATTACAACCAGATTACCCCGTATATTGTATACGGCTTAACGAGATTAAAAAATCCGTAAAATTTTTTAAAGAAAATTTTCCAGGAAAGATACTCTACGCCGTAAAAACAAATCCAAACGAAAAAATTATTAAACAGATTATTGCTAATGGTATAAATGAATTTGATGTTGCCTCACTAAATGAAATAAAACTTCTTAATAAAATTAAGTCAGATGTGAAGTTACATTTTATGCATACTATCAAAAGTAAAGAGAGTATATCGTCAGCATATTTTAATTACGGAGTGAGAAGTTTTTCTTTAGACAGTAAAGACGAGTTAAGGAAAATTCTAGAGGCTACTAATCAAGCAAAAGATTTAGAGTTGTTTGTAAGAATTGCAATTTCGAATGAGCACGCAGAAATAGATCTTTCAAGAAAATTTGGAGCACTTCCTTCTGAAGCTTTAGGATTAGTAAGATTATGTAAGGAACATTCAAAAAAACTTGGAATAAGTTTCCACGTTGGCTCTCAATGTATGCATAAAATTTCTTACTCAAAAGGAATTCGTGAAATCGGAAATATAATTAAAAAAACAAAAATAGTTCCGAATACAATTAATGTTGGTGGAGGATTTCCTTCTATATATCCAGATCTTAATCCTGAGCCATTGATTAATTATATGGAAGAAATTAAAAAAGAGTTAAATAACTTGAAGTTAAATAAATTACCAGAAATTATATGTGAACCAGGAAGAGCTCTTGTAGCAGAAAGTGGATCTACAATTGTAAAAGTTATTTTAAGAAAAAAAAATAGCTTGTACATTAATGACGGAACATATGGATCTTTATTTGACGCTGGGGCACCAAACTTTGTTTTACCATCAAAGATGATTACAAGTGGAAGAATTCAGTCTAAAAAACTAACTGCTTTTAGTTTTTTTGGACCAACCTGTGATGGATTAGATTATATGAAAGGACCTTTTTTGTTACCAAATAATATTAAAGAAGGTGATTATATAGAGTTAGGTCAGTTAGGGGCTTACAGTCTTACTTTCAGAACAAACTTTAACGGTTTTTATTCAAATGATATTCACGAATTAAGTGACAAACCAATTATATCTATGTACGATAATGCTAATGATAAAGTTGGTTCTTTAGTAGCTTAATGAATAAAAAAAATAGTCCAAATATCGGACACAATAAAAAATCTTTACTTAATTCCCCAGTTGAACACATCGATATCAAGTCTTTTGATGCTCGTAAGATTATTGATGGTATGAGCAAGATGTCTTTCACTTCTAGAGATACAGCCAGAGCGGCAGCTATTTACAATGAAATGCTTGCAGATAAAGATTGTTCGATTTTTTTAACTTTAGCAGGCTCAACTTCGGCAGGTGGATGCATGGATTTATACACTGATTTAGTAAAACATAACATGGTTGATGCTATTGTGGCTACAGGGGCATCGATTATAGATATGGATTTTTTTGAAGCTCTAGGTTTCAAGCATTACCAGGGATCTCAGTTTCAAGATGATACTCTACTAAGGAACAACTATATTGACAGGATATATGACACTTATATTGATGAAGAGGAGCTTCAAGCATGTGACAAAACTATATGTGATATTGCTAATTCTCTAAAACCTAAACCATATACCTCAAGGGAATTTATTAAAGAACTTGGAAAATATTTAAAAAAAAATTCTAAGAAAAAAAACTCATTAATAGAAACTGCTTATGAAAGTAACGTTCCTATATTTTGCCCCGCTTTCACAGATAGTTCAGCAGGATTTGGGCTTGTAATGCATCAGGAACAAAATCCAGAAAATCACATCACTATAGATTCAATAAGAGAGTTCAGAGAAATAACTGAAATTAAACTCAAATCAAAACAATCAGGATTATTAATGGTTGGAGGTGGGGTGCCCAAAAATTTTATTCAGGATACAGTGGTTTGTGCGGAGTTGTTAGGTAAAAAAGTAGATATGCATAAATACGCTATTCAAATAACTGTAGCAGATACGAGAGATGGTGCTTGTAGTAGTTCTACCTTAAAAGAAGCAAGTTCATGGGGCAAAGTGGATGTGACGAAGGAACAAATGGTGTATGCTGAAGCTACAAGTGTATTGCCTTTAATAGCAAGCGATGCGTTTCATCGTAAACATTGGCAAGCAAGACAAAAAAGAAATTTTCAAAATTTATTCAATTAAAAAAATGAGTAAAACAAAGATAGCATTAGTGCAGATGAAAATGTCGTCTGACCCAAAAAAAAATATTCAAAATGCTGTTAACAAAATAAATACTGCAGCAAAAAAAGGTGCGAAAGTAGTTTGCTTACCTGAGTTATTCTTAACAAAATATTTCTGCCAGTCTGAAAATCATAAAAATTTTAATTTTGCTGAGAAAATACCAGGTCCTAGCAGTAATTTATTTTCTGCACTTGCTAGAGAACTTAAAATTATTTTAATAATTTCATTATTTGAAAAGAAAACCTCTGGGCTTTATCACAATAGCAGTATTGTAATTAACGAAAAGGGTAAACTTTTAGGAAAATATAGAAAAATGCATATCCCTGATGATCCACAATTTTACGAGAAGTTTTATTTTGCTCCTGGAGATTTAGGTTTCAAATCTTTTAAAACTTCAAAAGGTAATTTAGGAACTTTAATTTGCTGGGATCAATGGTTTCCTGAAGCAGCAAGATTAACAGCACTAAAAGGAGCAGAAATTATTTTTTATCCAACTGCCATTGGGTGGCACCCAAAAGAAAAAAGGAAATTCGGTAAATCACAACTAGATTCCTGGCTTTCAATTCAGAGATCTCACGCAATAGCTAATGGTATATATGTTGCTGCAATAAATAGAGTTGGAATTGAAAAACAAGGTAATAGAAAGATAGAGTTCTGGGGGAATAGTGTAATATTTGATCCAAGTGGTAACATTGTTAAAAAAGCTAATTTAAAAGAAAACATTTTAATTTGTGAAATTGATTTCAAAAAAGTGGAAAGCTCTAGACAACATTGGCCTTTTTTTAGAGATAGAAGAATAGACTATTATAAAGGACTACTTAAAAATCCAAGAGATGCCTAGAGTAACAAAATCTCTTTTCAGGATGCCTGCTGAATGGGAAAAACAACAATCTACATTAATGGGATGGCCTTATAATAAAAATGATTGGCCAGGTAAATTTAAAAATATCCCCAAGATATTTGCTGAAATAATCTCTAAAATTACTAAGTCTCAGGAAGTAAATCTCTTAATTAAAAACTACAATTCTAAAAATGCAATTAAAAGATTGCTTAGGAAAAATAATGCAAAATTACAAAATGTAAAATTTATTATTTGTAAAACAGATAGGGTATGGATGAGAGATACAGGGCCAATATTTATTAAGGATAAAAAAAACCAAAATATTTTATTGAATTGGAAGTTTAATGGTTGGGCTAAATATAAAAATTATAGAGCGGATAATAAAGTCAATTTGAAAATAAAAAGTCATTACAAAGGAAATGTCATCAACCCAAAATTTAATAAAAAACCAATAGTTCTTGAAGGAGGAGCGATCGATGTCAATGGAAAAGGTTTACTAATTACAACCAAAGAATGCTTATTAAGTAAAATTCAACAAAGAAATTCTTTTTTAAAAATAAAAGATTATAATCTCATCTTCAAAAATTTTTTTGGAGCAAAAAAGGTTATTTGGCTTAATAGAGGAATTGCAGGAGATGATACTCATGGTCATGTTGATGATATTGCTAGATTTGTAAAATCTAATAAAGTTTTTCTTGCCTACGAAAATAATAAAAAAGATAAAAATTTCAAAAATCTTGATGAAAACTTTAAAATTTTAAAAAAAATCAAAATTGGTTCCTCTCAAATAAAAATTATTAAAATTCCTATGCCTAGGCCTATTTATATAGATAAAGTCAGGGTTCCAGCATCATATCTAAACTTTTATATCTTTAATAAATTTGTTTTATTGCCAACTTTCAGGGATCCTAAAGATAAAATAGTAATCAAAATTTTTAAAAAAGAATTTTATAATAGGAAAATTATTCCAATAGATTGCTCTGAATTAATTTGGGGTTTTGGAGCAATACATTGTTTGACACAACAGGAGCCAAAATAATTTTGGTTCTACAGTAAAATATTTTTAGGAGACCAGCTAATAACAACTGAAGCACCTCCTAAATTTTTATCATCTTTAAATAGCAATTTGGCGTTTTGTCTTTCTAATAAAGTTTTACCTAAGAAAGTACCAAGACCTAGGCCTGAGTTTGAATTTAATTCTAAAGATCTTGATTTGATATATGGTTCTCCTAATTTGGCAATAATGTCTTTAGGAAATCCTGGCCCATCATCATTTACAATAATTTTAATTTCTTTTTCATCACTAATCAGAAAAATATTAACTTTGCTTTTTGAAAATTTTATTGCATTACCAATAAAATTTCTCAAACCATAGATCATTTCTGCAGACCTTTGAATGTCAATTTGGTTTTTGTCTTTGTTTGATACTAAAACAATTTCTTTAGAAGAAGTTTCTTTGAAAGAATTTATAATTTCTTCAAGTAAATTTTCTAATTTTGTTGAACTAAAAAATTTGTCTTCCTCTATTTGTTTTTTTGAAATTCTCTTAAGAATTTCACTACATCTTCTAGATTGACTTATTAATAAGTCAATATCTTTTGATAGCTCGTTATTATCTCCAATTTCTTTTTTTAATTCTTTTGCTACTACACTTATTGTGGCGAGAGGTGTTCCTAGAGAATGAGCTGCTGCTGCTGCTTGTCCTCCTAAGGATTCTAATTCATACTCTTTATAAATAACCTCTTGAAGTTTTTTAAAAGCTTCCTCAGTTTTTTTTTTTTCTCCAGCAAATCTAATACCGAAATAACTTAGAAATATTAAACCGATCAAAATAGATATTAAGATTCCAATTTTATAAAAATTGGGGAAATGTAATAAATTCATATTCTCTCCTGGTAATGGCAAGTAAAAAAATGAGATGGTTAATAAAAGAATAGACGTTATCAAGCCTAGAATAATCGTAGTTCCCATACTTAAAAATGTTGAAGAAACTATAGCTGGAATTACTAATAAAAAGGAGAAGGGATTAAATATTCCACCTGTCAAATAAAGAAGAGCACTTAACTGTATTAAATCATATAATAGAAAAGGAGCCGCATAGATATCTTTAAGTTGATTAATTTTAATACCAAATTGAAGATATAAATTCGTAGCCAAACCAAAAGAAATAATTAAATAACTCTCTAAAATTGGGAATGGTAAATTTAAATGGTAGTAAACGATACCAATTGCTAAAAACTGGCCAAAAATGGCTATATATCTCAAAATAGTTAATGTATTTTTATCTAAACTTAAATTCTCTTTTGTGCGGAAAAGAGTGGAGAAATTCATTGCTTTATTAAATATCTAAATTAGCAACATCTAGGGCGTTGTTTGTTATAAAATCTTTTCTAGGAGCAACTTCATCACCCATCAAAATTTCAATCATTCTCTGATCTTCCTTAGATTTATCTTTTGTTCCTTTAGTGTATTGAACTCTCAACATTGTTCTATTATCAGGATTTAATGTGGTATCCCAAAGTTCTTCTGGGTTCATTTCGCCCAAACCTTTGAATCTTTGAATAGAAAGTTTTTCTCTTTGCTCCTGTATGAATTTTTTAAAATCTGGTGATCCTTTCTTAATGTTTTTGTTTAATTTTGATATTTCTAGGATGTAATTTTCTAAACTTTTTTCATCTTTTATATAAATACTTTTATTTGCTTTTGTAACTTTGAACAATGGTGGTTGAGCTAAATAAATATGACCGTTCTCAATTAGTTGATTAAATGGAGAATTATTGAAAAAAGTCAATAACAGTGTTCTAATATGTGACCCATCTACGTCGGCATCGGTCATTATCACAATCTTATCATATCTTAGATTATCAATATTAAAATCTTTAGAGCCTGTTCCTAAAGCATTTATTAATGTAACTATTTCGGAAGAGGACATCATTTTTGATAGAGCTTTTGTAGATAGATCCTCGCCGTTTTTTTTTCCATTTACATAGGTATTTAAAATTTTTCCTCTTAATGGGAGAACTGCCTGAAATTCTCTAACTCTTCCTTGTTTTGCTGATCCACCAGCTGAGTCACCCTCTACAATAAATAGTTCAGTTCCTTCCCTCTTTTGAATTTGACAGTCCGCAAGTTTACCTGGTAATCCAGAAAGTTCAAAAGTTCCTTTCCTTCTTACACTGTCTCTTGCTTTTCTTGCTACCTCTCTTGCCATTGCAGCTTGAGTAATCTTTTCAATTACCGTTTTTGCAACAGAGGGGTTCTGATCAAACCAAGTAGAAACTTTTTCATTAATGATGTGTTCAACAATGTTTCTGATTTCCGAAGATACTAATTTATCTTTGGTTTGTGAAGAAAACTTTGGATCAGGCATTTTAACAGAAAGTATGGAAGTTAATCCCTCTTTAATATCGTCACCTGATAAATTAATTTTATTTTTTTTATTTCTGTCTAAAGCATACTTATTGATTACTCTTGTGAGTGCGCTCCTAAAACCCAACAAGTGAGTTCCTCCGTCCTTTTGGGGAATATTGTTAGTAAAAGCTAAAACCTCTTCAGAATAACCTGCATTCCATTCAAATGAGCATTCAACAACTACGTTATTTTTTGATGAGGTAACGTATACAGGTTTTTTGAATACTTCTTTCTCATTTTTATTCACTAAAATAGGTTTTTTATTATTAATATATTTTACAAACTCAATTATACCACCATCGTACTGATGAACACTTTCTTTGACCTTTTTTCCAGTTTTGTCTCTCAATATAATTGAGATTCCCTTGTTTAAAAAAGCTAGTTCTCTAATCCTTTTTTCTAGAATTGATGAACTAAATTTTATAGATGAAAAGACTTCTTTAGAAGGTAGGAAGCAAATTTTGGTTCCTTTTTGTTTTGTAGAACCCTTTTTTTTTAATGGTTTAACAGTTTCTCCATTTTTAAAAAATATTTCATATTCTTTTCCATCTCTATAAATATTTAGTGATAATTTTTCAGATAAAGCATTTACGACTGAAACTCCTACACCATGTAACCCACCTGAAACTTTATAAGAGTCATGATCGAATTTACCTCCGGCATGTAATTGTGTCATTATTACCTCTGCAGCTGACATTTTTTCACCTTTGTGCATATCAACAGGAATACCTCTACCATCATCTTCAACAGTAATTGTATTATCTTCATTAATTGTAACAGTAATTTTTTTGCAATATCCCGCTAAAGCTTCGTCTATAGAATTATCTATAACTTCAAAAACCATGTGGTGTAAACCAGATCCATCATCGGTGTCACCGATATACATACCTGGCCTTTTTCTAACTGCTTCTAAGCCCTTTAAGACCTTGATTGAGTCCGCACCATAATTTGGTTTTGTATTTAAATCTAAATTTTTAGGCATTTAAGTTAATCTTGAATTTAATTATTATATCATTTTTTTAGTTCAATTTGAAACATCAGCGATGAGAAGCCATCTAGAATTATTAACTACCAACGATTCTAGGTCAAAAAATAAAAAAAGTTTTAATTTTACCCAAAATCAAATTTTCATTGGCATTATAACATAAAAACTATTTTTATCTGAAAGATCCTCTATTAAAACAGGTGAAGTAGCGTCTTTTAAATTTAACTTTAAATTTTTATTTTCTATTTCTGAAGCAATGTCAAGCAGGTATTTGGAGTTAAAACTTATAATTAAATTGTCTGAATTAAATTCAGCTTTGATTTTTTCATTTCCTTCTCCTGAGTTAGCGCTGTTTACTGAAAGCTGTACATTATCCTTATGAATTGACAATTTTACACCTTCCTTTCGATCAAGTGAAACACTTGCTACCCTTTCAATAGAATTAATAAAATCTTTAGATTCTACTATTAGAGCTTTATCATTATTTGATGGTACTACTTTTTTATAATCTGGGAATTTACCATCAATTACTTTTGAAATTAATCGCATATTTCCCATCGAAAATTTGACCTTATTTTCTGATATTTGCATTGTGAGTTTTTCGTTAGTTTCTGAGAGTATAGAACATAATTGAAACACTGTTTTTCTTGGCATAATAAAAGATTGAAATTCATTTATGTTAGAGGTTTCTAAACTACTTGAGGATAGTCGATGACTATCTGTTGCAACGCCTGTTAAAAAATGTCTTCCATGACCCTCAGTTAAATGAAAGAAAATTCCATTCAAATAATGTCTAGTATCATCATTTGAAATAGAAATTCTTGTTTTATTTAATAATTTTAAAAAATTTTGATTATTAAATGATATTTCTTTTTCGTTAAATTCATCAGAAAAAGTAGGGAAGTTATCCGTTGGTAAGCACAAAAGGTTAAAATCAGCATTTTCACTCCTTAAACTTAACTTATTTTCTGATTTTAAATCGAAATTTATATCTGAGTCAGCTGATATTTTTCTTAAAATATCATAAAGTATCGCAGCTGAAGTTGTGGTGCTCCCTTCGTTAATAACTTTAATATCAGTTATTTCATCATAAAAAATAATATCTAAGTCAGTAGCCACTATAAATAGTTTTTTATCTTTTAACTGCAACAAAACGTTTGAGAGTATTGGCAAAGTATTTTTTTTTTCTACTATTCCTTGTACAAAATTTAAAGATTTAAGTAACTTATCTCTTTTAATAGAAAATTGCATTTTTACTGTTCGAGTAGAAGACTTTTAATTTGATTGATGTTTTTTTTCATTTCATCGTCTTGCTCTGATAATCTAGTTATTGTTTTTACAGCGTGAATGACCGTTGTATGATCTCTGTTAGCAAATCTTCTTCCAATTTCTGGTAATGATCTTGTCGTTAATTTTTTTGCAAGATACATTGCTATTTGTCTTGGTCTAGCTAAAGGTCTGGATCTTCTTTGTGATAACATTTCGCTGAGAGGTATATTAAAATAATTTGAAACTACGTTTTGAATTTTATCAACTGTTATAACTTTGATTTGATTAAATACATCTTTTAAAATATTTTTACAATCTGTCGTGGTTAAAACTTTATTATGTACTCTACTAAAAGCTATAACTCGGTTTAATATACCAATAAGATCTCGAATATTTGTTTTACTTTCGTGAGCGATATAATTTACAACTTCATCATTCAATATAATATTTTCTTTGAATTGATTTTGAATATCTTGAATTTTTTTCTTAATAATTCTTTGTTTTAATTCTATATCAGGAGTTTCTATATCTACTACTAGCCCCCCAGCTAATCTTGATTTTATTCGTTCTTGAACTCTGTCAAGTTTCATTGGGGTTCTGTCAGCTGAGATTATTATTTGAGAACCTTTATCTATCAAACTGTTAAAGGTATGAAAAAACTCCTCTTGAAGGCTCTCTTTTCCACTTATGAATTGTATATCATCAATGATAAAAACGGAAGATTTTCTAAAAAAATCTTTAAAATTTACCATATCATTTTTTTTTAAGGATTTGATAAAGTGATACATAAACCTTTCAGCAGATATAAACATTACGTTATTTTCGTCTTGTAATTCTAATCCTATAGCATTTAAAAGATGAGTTTTTCCTAGACCTACCCCGCCGCAGATATAAAGTGGATTGTATCTAGATACATGCTCGCAAACTTTTTTTGAGTACGAAAGCGCTATATCATTGCTTTTTCCCCCTATAAAGCTATCAAAATTTAAGTCTGGATTAAGTCTATTGTAATTTAGTATAGAGTCCTTTATTTCGGTTACTTTGTTAATCTGATCAATTTTAATTAAATCTTTATGACTATTACTCTCCTCAATAATTTTGAATTCAATTCTGTTTAAACTTAATTTAAAACTTTTTACTTGTTCTAGTATTTTGTCTAAATATCTTGAAACAATCCAATCTCTAAAAAATCTTGTAGGAACGCCTAAAACTAGATAATCATTGAATTCTTTTACTAGAGAAATTTTCTGTAGCCAACTGTTGTAAATCTCTCCGCCAAATGTATTTTTAAATGCATTTTGAATCTCTAACCAATCTAAAGTATTTTCTTCCTCTGAAACATAGGCATTCTGTTGTTTCTTTATATTATTTTTTTCCATTTGAAATAAATTTAGAGATTCCTTTAAACTCTCTTTTAAAAATATTTGCAAGATTTTTTTTTAAAAAACGAAAAATAAATTGATTCAGGTTGTAACATTATCGTCTTGATAGAAAAAAAATTTACAACTTTTAAATGAAACTATATTTTGATTTTAAGAATTAAAAAAATATAAATGTAGTTTTTTAAACTTAACTAATAATTTAACTAAAACAATTAAATTTTTTTGGATACTCTTGAAATTTTTCTTGAGGCAGTTTTTTTGTTTACTACTCCAGATTTAGCAACCTGCATTAGAATTGATTGGAATTTAGGAAAATAATTTTTAATTTTAGCCTTATCTTCAGATTTTATTAATATTTCCATTTGCTTAATTGCATTTTTATATTTGCTTTTTCTAATTCTATTTGTTTGGGTTTGTTTTTTAACCCTTCTTACTCTTCTGATTGCTGATTTAGTGTTAGGCATTTTCACGATTGTATATATGGCTCAATTATTTCGGTCAACTTTATTATTTTTGACATCTTTTACAAAAAAAAGTTGCTCTATTGGAAATAACAGTCTTAATTACGCTATTGTTGCAATCTACGTTAGAACATTTTTTATCTTTTTTTCCATAAATTTTAAAATATTGTTGAAATATACCTTTTTTTCCATTTTCACTTGAAAAATCTTTAATTGTTGATCCTCCAAGTTTTATTGAAGTTTTTAAAATAATTTTTGAATATTTTATGATTTTTTTAATTTCAAAATTCTTAAGCTTATTTACTACTCGATTGGGTCTTACACCACTCTGAAATAAAATTTCGTTAACGTAAATATTTCCTAAACCGGATACAAATTTTTGATCCATCAGTATATTCTTAATGTTTCTTTTTCTATTTACGATATATTTTTTGAAATATTTAAAATTCCATTTTTTTTTCAGTGGTTCTGGCCCTAAGTTTTTTAGATGAGATATTATTACTTTTTCAGTTGATTTATATAGTTTTATAAAGCCAAATTTTCTTACATCATTATAAATAAGTCTTCGATTTTTGTTTAAAAAAAATACTATTCGGTTATGTTTTTGATCTTTTTGATAATCTAAATGATAATAAAAGCTAGTTTTATATTTTTCTTTATTTCGATCTATATAAAAAAACTTACCTGTCATTCCAAGATGAACTAAAATTAAATAAGTTTTGTCTATTTCAAAAATTAAAAATTTAGATCTTCTTTTAATTTTTTTAATTTTTTTATCTTTGAGTTTTTTGCTAATTTCTTTTTCTACCTTATATCTTAATTTGTGATCGTAAATTTTAACCTTTTTTATAATTGAATTTAGAATTTTCTTCTCTAAGGACCTTTTAACAACTTCAACTTCGGGTAATTCTGGCATATAATTCTAATATGAAAAGTACTATTGAAGATAAAAATAAATTAGTCAATTCTATATTTTCCAGTGTTCATAAAAAATATGATTTAATGAACGATGTAATGTCACTAGGCGTGCATAGGCTTTGGAAAGAAAAATTTATCGAATGGATGAACCCTCAACCTAATACAAGATTAATTGATGTTGCATCTGGTACTGGCGATATAGCAAAACTTTTTTTTAAAAAAACAAATGAAACTAGTAAAATCACCTGTGTAGAGCCAAATAAAAAAATGTTAGAGCAAGGGAAGATAAAATTGAGAAACTATAATACAATTAATTGGATAAATTCTCAGGCTGAAAGAATTCCAGTAGAAAATGACTCTTACGACTACTACTCAATTAGTTATGGAATAAGAAATGTTTCGAATATAAATACAGTTTTAAAGGAAGCCCTAAGAGTACTAAAACCAGGTGGTAGATTTATGTGCCTAGAATTTTCAAAAATTGATAATGAACTATTAAACTTTCTTTACAAACAATATTCAAAAACAATTCCTTTGATTGGAAAATTAGTAGTTGGTTCTGAAAAACCTTACGAATATTTAGTTAATAGCATTGAAAAGTTTTACAATCAGGAGCAACTAGTTGAATTAATGAAAACGAATGGATTTTCCAATATAGAGTTTAGAAATGTCTCTAGTGGTGTTTCGGCAATACATTCAGGTTGGAAAATCTAAATGTTCAAAAGAATTTTAAAATTATTTCAAATTGCAAGAAAATTTTCAACTTCTGGGGCGGTAGATATAATCAATGAAATACATCAGTTACCGACGATTATTAATTTATTTTTCAGATTAATCTCGATAGGAACAAACTCAGAAGTGCAGGATAAACATAAAACATCTGGGGAAAAACTTTGCATAGCTTTACAAGGAATGGGAACAACTTTTATTAAGTTAGGGCAATTTCTTGCTACAAGACCAGATATTATCGGTGAAGAATTAACAAGAAGTCTTGAAAAATTACAAGATAAAGTTCCTGCATTTGACCTCTATGATGCAAAGAAAATTATAAAAAAAGAAATAGGTGAAAATTATTTTAGAGATATTAGCGAGATAAGTGAGCCAATTGCAGCTGCCTCAATAGCTCAGGTACATTTAGCTAAAATAAATTATGAAGGAAAAAAAAAACAAGTCGCTATTAAAATATTAAGGCCAGATATAGAAAAATTATTTAATGAAGAATTAGATGCTTTAATGTTATTTGCTTACATAGTTGAAAATACAATTCCCAAAGCAAAAAGGTTAAAATTAATTGAAGTTGTTCATTTACTTAGAGAGATAACAAATATCGAAATGGATTTAAGATTTGAAGCTGCTGCCGCTAATGAACTTTACGAAAATACCAAAAATGACCAAGGATTTATCGTACCGAAAATTTATTGGAATTATACAACTAAAAAAATATTAACCTTAGACAAAGTCAAAGGTGTTTCTATACGTGAAATACAAAAAATTAATAATTTAGGTGTAGATCTTAAGAAACTAGCAGAAAACTTAATACAATTGTTTTTAATACAAGCTGTAAGGGATGGCTTTTTTCATGGTGACATGCATCAAGGTAATTTATTTGTAGATCCTAAAGGCAATATAATCCCTGTAGACTTTGGTATTATGGGGCGCTTAGATAAGAATAATAGAAAATTTTTAGCTGAAATCTTATATGGTTTTATTAAAAGAGATTACGTTAAAGTTGCTGATGTCCATTTTCAAGCTGGTCTTGTGCCTAAGGATACCTCAAAAGAGGAATTTGCTCAGGCCTTAAGATCTGTCGGAGAACCTATATTTGGGCAATCTATAAAGGACATTTCTGGTGGAAATCTGTTAGCTCAATTGTTTGAGATTACAGAGAAGTTTAATATGCCTACTCAACCCCCGCTTCTTTTATTACAAAAAACAATGGTGGTAGTAGAAGGAGTTGCAAGAAGACTATATCCCGAAACGAATATTTGGGAGGTGTCTAGACCAGTCCTAGAGGATTGGCTTAAAAATGTCAAAAGTCCAAAATCTACTATCGATACAGCAATCAATACTTCTTCTGAAATTCTAAAAAGAATACCGGATCTTCCCGAATTAATGGATAGAGCTGATTATGCTCTAAAGTTAATGGCTGACGGAAATTTAAACTTATCTATCGGAACAAATAAAAATTTAGAATTAGAGCAAATGAAGATTAAAAACTTTAAAAATAATATAGTTATTAGTTTTTTTGGTGTTGTAATTGTCTTTCTATTAGTATTTTAATTACATATGACTGTAAAAAATAAAAAAATCCTAATAATTATTGGAGGTGGTATTGCGGCCTATAAATCTCTAGATTTGATAAGATTGCTTAAAAAAAATAATAATGAAGTTAAAACTATATTAACAAAAAGTGGTAAAGAATTTGTAACTCCTCTATCTGTTTCTACTCTGACTAAAAGTAAGACTTTTCAGAACATATTTGATAAGGATTCTGAGGTGGAAATAGATCATATTTCATTGTCTAGATGGGCTGACTTAATAATTGTATTACCTACAACTGCAAACTTTATGACGAAGTTAAGTCTTGGTAGAGCGGAAGATTTAGCAACAACAGTAATTTTAGCATCAAACAAAGATATTTTATTAGTCCCTGCTATGAATGTTAGAATGTGGATACACAAGGCAACACAACAAAATGTAAAAATTTTAAGGGATTTTGGATATCTTTTTATAGGACCAGAAAAAGGCGAGATGGCTTGTGGAGAATATGGTGAAGGCAAAATGTCGAGCCCAAGACAAATTTACTCCTTTATTGAAAAATATTTTAATAAAAAAAATATTATCAAAAGTAAAAATCTAAGAGCCTTAGTAACAGCTGGACCAACAAGGGAGTACTTGGATCCAGTAAGGTATATTTCTAATGAGTCAAGTGGCAAGCAAGGATTTGAAATAGCAGAAGCATTAAGTAGGTTAGGTATAAAGACAACTTTAATTACGGGGCCCTCAAATCTTGCTTCCAGAAAGGATATTAAAACAAAAAAAATAATCACAGCAAATGAAATGTATGAAGAAGTAAAAAAATGTTTACCAGTAGATATTGCTGTATGTGCAGCTGCAGTAGCAGACTTTAAGCCAATAAAAAAAAATAAGATCAAAATTAAAAAAGACAATATAAATTTAAAATCAATTAAATTAGAAAGAAATAGGGATATTGTTGAATTTCTAGGTAAAAACAACAAACACCGGCCAACCTTAGTAATAGGTTTTGCAGCCGAAACTGAAAATTTAAATAAAAATGCTTTTTCTAAATTAAAACAAAAAAATTGCGATCTTATAGTTGCAAATGACATTTCCAAAAAAGATAGCGGAATTAATTCAGATTATAATAGAGTTTCGATAATTGATAATTCAGGGAAAATGAAAGTTATAAAAAAAAATAAAAAAAGTTTTATAGCTAATATAATAGCGGATATAGTCTTAGATAAACTCTTAATTAATGACAGAAGTTTTAATTAAAAGACTGTCAAAAAAAATCGAGCTACCCAAATACGAGACGAATGGTTCATCAGGAATGGATCTTTCAGCTAATATTGAAAAACAGATAAAAATAGAGCCAGGAAAAACATCTATAATTCCAACTGGTATATCAGTGTCTATACCTAAAAATTTTGAAATACAAATTAGATCAAGATCAGGATTAGCTGCTAAAAGTCAGATATCAGTTCTTAATTCACCTGGGACAATAGACGCCGATTATAGAGGTGAATTAAAGGTGATATTAATAAACTTGAGTAATAAGACTTTTGTTGTTGAGAGAGGCTCACGTATCGCTCAAATGGTATTATGCCCTATAGTTAAAGCTAAGTTTAAGGAGGTGGATAGCCTAGATGATACAGATAGAGGTGTTGGTGGCTTTGGATCCACCGGGTTGAAATAATATATGCAACTAGGATTGAAAGATTTTAAAAGGTTTGAAAAACAAATAATTCTTAAAAATGTTGGAATAGTTGGACAAAAAAAAATACTAAACGCTAAAATATTAATAGTCGGAATTGGGGGTTTAGGTTGCCCACTTCTGACTTACTTAGCAGCATCTGGTGTTGGAACGATAGGAATTGTAGATCCAGATAAAGTTGAAATAAGTAATCTAAATCGACAAACGTTATTCACTTCTAGTGATATAGGAAAATACAAAGTCGATCAGGCTAAATCTAGTATTAATAGAATAAATAATAAAATTAGAATTAAAATTTATAAAAAAAAGATAACTACAAAAAACGTTAAATCAATAATTAAAGATTTTGATATAATTTGTGATGGTACAGACAACTTTGAGACAAGGTACTTGATTAATGATGAATGTAAAAAAATGAAAAAAATACTTATTTCTGCAGCAATAAGTAAATTTGACGGCCATTTATACAAGTTTAATTTTAAAAAAAAAACATCCTGTTACAGATGCTTTATGCCAGACAAGCCCGGTTTGGAAAAAAATTGTGAAGCAGAGGGAATTTTCTCCCCAGTAGCTGGGATTTTGGGATCACTACAAGCAAATGAAGTTTTAAAAACAATTATAGGATTAAAAAATGGTTTAGATAACCAGATGATGATATTTGACTCAATTAAAATAAATTTAAGAAAAGTAAAATTATCTTTTAATCCTCAATGTAAAAACAAATGTTAAAAATTGTTTATATTGTTTTTATTTTTTATTTTTCATTTCAAAGTCTTTTTGCAAATGAATATTTTTTAACTTTAAGAAATGACAAAGTAAATCTTAGACAAGGGCCATCTTTCGAATATCCTATAAAACTATTTTACAAAAAGAAATTTTTACCTGTTTTAATTCTAGATAAATTTGAAAATTTTAGAAAAATAAGAGATCATGAAAATAATACTGGTTGGATTCATATTTCACAATTATCAAAAAAAAAAGCTGCTATCACAGTTGATAACGATCAACTAATTTTTAAAAAACCTTCTATATATTCTAAGCCTTTTGCAATTCTCAAAAAAGGTAGATTATGTAAGATTCAAAAGTGTAAAAATAAATGGTGTAAGATAAGTGTAGAAAAATATAAAGGTTGGGTTAAGAAAGATATTTTGTGGGGTCTATTATAAATTATTTTTTATATTTAGATGTCCAGATTTTATCTAGCACGAAATACCAAACCGCGTTAGCAATCGGCTCAACTATTGCATCTGTTAAAGCGATGATAAACGAAACATTGGATATTAACATTAAAACTGTTATGGCAATTAAAAAATGTCCAATTGTATAGATTAAAGTTCGTAAAAGAGATCCTTTGTTACTTTGATAAATATCTTTTACAGTAAGATAAATTCCTTTATTGAACTCTGCCATTTTTGAACGGATTTTCTAAAACACAAGCTACAAGATGTATCCTATCTTGTTCGCCGCCATTAAAGAAATTGTGATATTTGGTGTTATTTGTAATAGTAGCTGATCCGTCAGCTGGCATATGCTTGCAAACATCCTCTATTACCATCCTACAACCTTTATTAGTTATAATTGGAATATGAAGTCTTGGTTCTGGATCTCTATGCCAACTTAGAGTTGATCTAGGTTCTTTTAACAATATTCTTACTCTTCCAAGCTTAAAGTGTTTCTTCAAAGTATTATAAACTTCCTCAAAATATGTGTTTTTAAACTCAGGAACAATTTCTGTATATTTTGATTCATCTATTGCCTTGTCCCTCTCAACTTCTTTGCCTTTTTCATCAGGTATAGTCCAGTAAGTGCCTCTAACATTATGACCCTCTGTGGAATTTTTATCGCCTGGGATTTGATTTATAGAAATGGCTCCAAAATTTTTAATGCCTAGAGTATTAAATTTTTTTTTTTTTAATACTATGTTTAAATCAGCTTTTAATTTATCAATATCAAATTTTAAATTTGGAACTTTAAAAAAATCGTCTTTTATATTTTGATTTAACTTTTCTAAGTTTTGTGTTTTTACAATTTCCATACTAATTCAACTTTTTTAAGTTAACTCTGTCTGCATTCATTATTTTTGTCCAAACTTTAATAAAATCTCTAATAAATTTCTCTTTATTATCGTCTTGTGCATAAACCTCTGCATACGATCTTAAGATAGAATTAGAACCTAAAACTAAATCAGCTCTAGAAGCTGTAAATTTAACTTTATTGGTTTTGCGATCAATAATATCGTATGAGTTTTTTCCGGTTGGCTTCCACGAATATTTCATATCAACTAAATTTACAAAAAAGTCATTTGTCAGTGTTCCAACTTTATCAGTCATAACACCTTTTTCTTTTGCAGTTGAATGATTTGTTCCTAGTACTCTCATTCCCCCTACTAAACAAGTCATTTCTTGTGCAGTTAATCCCATAAGAGAAGCTCTCTCTAATAGAAGTTCCTCAGGCATCACTGAAAAATCGGCTTTAAAATAGTTTCTAAAACCATCGTGATGAGGTTCTAACCATTTAAAACTTTTAATTTCAGTTTGATCTTGTGAGGCATCACCTCTTCCAGGGTAAAATGGTACTTTTGCTTTAGAACCGCCTTTTTTTATGGCTTTTTCAAGACCTACATTTCCTGCAAGAACAATTGTGTCAGCAATTGTTGCTCCTGTTTTTTTAGCTATTACCTCAAGGACTTTTAAAACTTTTGAAAGTTTTTTTGGTTCATTTGCTTCCCATTGGCTCATTGGTTCTAAACGAATTCTTGCTCCATTAGCACCGCCTCTTTTGTCAGTTCTTCTATATGTTCTAGCACTATCCCAAGCAGTGGTAATTAAATCACTAGAATTTAATTTTGACGAAGAAATCATTTTCTTTACTTTTTCTACGTTGTATTTCTTTTTTGGTTTTGGAACATTACCTTGCCAATATAAATCTTCTTTTGGAGCCCAAGGTCCAATATAGTTTTCTTTATTTCCCATTGTTCTATGAGTTAGCTTAAACCAAGCTCGTGCAAAAGAATCCTCAAAAAATTTCGGATCTTTGAAAAATCTTTCTGAAATTTTTCTGTACTCTGGGTCCATTGCCATTGCCATGTCTGCATCAGTAAACATTAATCTAGCTTTTTTATTAGGATCTCCCAAGTCTCTCGGTTTTTTTTCCTCTTCAAGGTTGATTGGCTCCCACTGCCAAGCGCCTGCAGGACTTTTTTTGCTTTCCCACTCATAATTAAGTAAAAGGTCTAAATATTGATGATCCCACTTGTCAGGATTTGTTGTCCAAGCTCCCTCGAGACCTGATGTAATCTGATTAGCTCCAGTACCATTTTCTTGGTTCCAACCGAAACCTTGTTCATGAATATCAGCTCCAGCAGGTTCTGGTCCTAAATTGTCAGGATTACCATTACCATGCGCTCTACCAATAGAATGACCTCCAATTGTGAGTGCTGCAGTCTCAACATCATTCATTCCCATTCTTCCGAAAGTTTCCCGGACATCCATCGCAGTTCTTACTGGGTCAGGTTTCCCTTCAACACCTTGAGGATTAACGTAAACTAATTGAAAATGAGAGGCTGCGAGAGGTGCTTCTAATGAAGATCTATCTTGTGGATCTCCGTATCTGTTAACTGCTAAAGGAACTGTCTCTTTCCCCCAGTACACATCTTTTTCAGGCTCCCAAATATCCTCTCTACCAAATGAAAAACCGAAAGTTTTAAACCCAGCATGCTCATAAGCCATAGTGCCAGCTAGAACCATTAAATCTGACCAACTTAATCTATTACCGTATTTTTTTTTAATTGGCCATAATAGACGTCTAGCTTTATCTAAGTTTGTGTTGTCAGGCCAAGAGTCTTGAGGTGAGAATCTGTGTGATCCAACATTAGGTCTTCCATCAAATTCTCTATAGGTACCGACCTGGTGCCAAGTTAGTCTCACCATTAATCCACTATATGTCCCAAGATCTGCGGGCCACCATTCTTGACTGTCTGTCATCAGTTTTAATAAATCTTTTTTTAAGGCTTTAAAATTTAATTTTTTAACTTCTTTTTTATAATTGTATCCAGGAAGCGGATTCGTTTTTGTATCGTGTTGATGTAAAATATCCAAATTTATACTATTGGGCCAAAGTCTGGCAGTATTTGACTCACCTGCTTTAGTAACGCCACCATGCATTACTGGACATTTACCGTTATTATTTTTTTTATAATCTACACTCATAAATCTAGTTTATAATCTTTCTAAAGTGAAAAACAAGCGACAAACTGTCAATTTTTCAGATTTATAAATACCTCTACATTCTTAATTTTTTTGCCATTTGGTGCTTTTGGAATTTTTTGAATGATTATATCTTTCGCATTGATGTCTATTAATTCTGAAGTTTCGCTATCATAAAAATGGTGATGGTTTGAAACATTAGTGTCAAAATAAGTTTTGCTTCCTCTTACTTCAACTTCACTTAAATGTCCGGCTGTTTTAAATGCGTGGACAGTATTATAAATTGTAGCAAGAGCAATTTTAGAAGCCAATTTTTTGGTCAAAAGTTTGTTTAAACTTTCAACTGTAAAATGGAATGTTTTTTCTCTTTCAAATAAAAATGTAGCTATTTCAACTCTTTGTTTAGTCGGTCTTAACCCTGAAGATCTTAATTTTTTTAAAATATCTATTTTTTTCACGTTTTATTTCGCTTTTTGATCTACTTTATAATCATTCTAAAAACAAAATATATATGAAACTTTTGCTAAATCAAGTAAAACAATTCTTAATCATGCAAAAAAATAGTTACAATTACGATGAGTTAATTTCATGTGGAGAAGGAAAACTGTTTGGTGAGGGAAATGCTAAGCTTCCATTACCTCCAATGTTGATGTTTGATAGGATTACAGAAATAAAAAAAGATACAGGTGAATTTAAAAAAGGTTTTATTAAAGCTGAGCTTGATATTAAAGACAACCTATGGTTTTTTAATTGTCATTTTAAAAAAGACCCAGTTATGCCAGGATGTCTTGGCTTAGATGCTATGTGGCAGTTAGTTGGATTTTATTTAGGCTGGATAGGTGAGCCAGGAAAGGGTAGAGCTTTAGGGGTAAATTCTGTAAAATTCACAGGTGAGGTGTTAAAAAATATTAAAATGGCGACTTACGAAATAAATATGAAGAGAATTTTAAAAAAAGAAGGCACTGCTGTTGGATTAGCTAATGGTATTTTGAGTGCAGATGGTAAGATAATTTACACTGCAGAAAACCTAAAGGTGGGATTATTTAAATCATGAAAAGAGTTGTTGTTACTGGAATAGGAGTAGTTTCTTGTTTAGGAAATAATCAAGACGAAGTTTACAAGTCGTTACTAAATGCAAAATCAGGGATTACATTTTCTGAAGAATACAAAGAATATAATTTGAAAAGTCATGTCCATGGAAAACCAAATATTAAACTAGAAGATTATGTAGACAGAAAATTTATAAGGTTTATGGGGCCAGGGTCTGCTTATAACTACGTTTCCATGAATGAAGCTGTAAAAGACTCTGGTCTTGAGGAAAAAGATATAAGCAATGTAACAACCGGAATGATTATGGGATCTGGCGGCCCTTCAATAGAAAACGTTATATTAGCAGCAGACAAGACTAGAGAAAAAAGCCCTAAAAGAATGGGCCCTTTTGTAGTTCCACGCACAATGTCGAGTACAGCTTCAGCAACTCTTGCAGTACCTTTTAAAATAAAAGGAGTTAATTATACAATTAGTTCAGCATGTGCAACTAGCGGACATTGTATTGGTAACGCTATGGAATTAATTCAATTAGGAAAACAAAAAATTATTTTTGCGGGTGGCAGTGATGAAGTTCATTTTGCGATGACTGCAATGTTTGATGCTATGACAGCATTGTCATCAAAATATAATGATACCCCTGAAAAAGCGTCTAGGCCTTACGATAAAACACGAGATGGTTTCGTTATCTCAGGTGGTGGGGGTGTTTTAGTTTTAGAAGAATATGAACACGCAAAAGCAAGAGGTGCAAAAATTTATGCGGAATTAACAGGCTACGGTGCAACATCAGATGGTTATGATATGGTTGCTCCATCTGGAGAGGGAGCGGTACGATGTATGAAGATGGCATTGAGCACCGCAAAAAATAAAATTGATTATATAAATACTCACGGGACATCAACACCTGTTGGCGATATAACTGAATTAAAAGCTGTTGGTGAGGTATTTAACAACTACAAACCTAAAATAAGCTCTACTAAATCTCTTGCTGGACATTCTCTTGGAGCTACTTCAGCCCATGAAGCTATTTACAGTTTAATAATGATGAAAAATAATTTTATTGCAGCATCTGCAAATATAAATGATATGGATGACGAGGCAAAGAAATATCCAATTGTAACCAAAGTTGAAAAAAACATAAATCTAAACGCAGTAATGTCTAATAGTTTTGGTTTTGGTGGAACTAATGCTACTTTGGTATTTGAAAAGGTAAAACCATGAGTTTAATGAAAGGAAAAAAAGGTCTTATAATGGGCGTTGCTAATGAACGATCAATAGCTTGGGGTATATCTCAAAAACTTGCAGATGCAGGTGCAGAATTAGCCTTTACATATCTAGGTGACGCATTGAAGAAAAGAGTTGTGCCTTTGGCAGAAAAGCTAAATTCAAATGTAACATTTAGCTGCGACGTGGAGAAAAAAGAAGAAGTTATAAAACTTTTCGAAGATGTAAAATCAAAATGGGGCGAAATAGATTTTGTAGTACACGCAGTTGCATTTTCAGATAAATCAGAGTTATCTGGTGAATATTTAAATACCACAAGAGAAAATTTTCTAAAAAGTATGCTTATTTCTTGTTTCTCATTCACTGAGGTATCTAAAGAAGCTGCAAAGATAATGAGAGAAGGAGGGAGTCTACTAACACTTACCTACGAGTCTTCTAAGGCAATACCTAATTATAATGTAATGGGAGTTTGCAAATCTGCTTTAGAGGCAAGTGTAAAATACTTAGCTAGAGATCTTGGTAAAAATAAAATTAGAGTAAATGCAATCAGCGCAGGTCCTATCAAAACTTTAGCTGCTTCTGCCATTGGAGATGCAAAATTTTTATATAAATGGAATGAAGATCATTCTTTTTTAAAAAGAAATGTAGATATTCACGATGTAGGTAATTCTGCTTTATATTTGCTTAGTAATTTAGCGGCAGGAGTAACTGGTGAAATTCATTATGTTGATGCAGGATATAATAAAGTAGGAATGCCAGATCCTAAAAATATGGCTTAAGCTGAAGCTTGTTTCATTGATAATTTAACTTTTCCTCTATCGAAACCAACAACTTTAACTGAAACTTCATCACCTTCTTTTACAATATCTCCAACTTTTGCAACTCGTTTGTCGGCAAGCTCAGAAATATGTACAAGGCCGTCTTGCTTTCCTAAAAAGTTTACAAAAGCTCCGAATTCCATAATTTTTACTACTTTGCCTTTATAAATTTTACCCATCTCCGGTTTAGCTATTAAATTTTTAATAAAATCAATAGCTTTGTTTCTTGAAGCCTCGTCTGGTGCTGCAACAGTTACTTCACCTGTATCTTTAACATCAACTTTAGCTCCTGAGGTCTCAACAATTTCTCTAATTGTTGCTCCTCCTTTGCCAATTACTGTGGCTATATCTTTTTTATCAACTTTTATTGTTTCCATTTTAGGAGTGTGTTTTGAAAACTCTTTTCTAGAAGTTTTTATAGCTTTATTCATTTCGCCTAAAATATGCTCTCTTCCTTCTTTAGCTTGATCTAAAGCTTTTTCCATTATTTCAAATGTTATACCTGTAATTTTAATATCCATTTGAAGTGAAGTAATTCCATTTTTTGTACCGGCTACTTTAAAATCCATATCTCCTAAATGATCCTCGTCTCCCAAAATGTCAGAGAGGACTGAAAAATCTTCACCTTCTTTAATTAATCCCATCGCAATTCCAGCAACAGGTTCTTTTATAGGAACTCCTGCATCCATTAATGATAAAGAAGTTCCGCAAACTGTAGCCATCGATGAGGAACCATTAGACTCCGTTATTTCTGAAACTACTCTTAATGTATACGGAAAATTTTCTTTTTTTGGCAAAGATGAGTTTATTGCTCTCCAAGCAAGTTTTCCATGTCCAATTTCTCTTCTACCTGTGCCTATTCTACCGCATTCTCCAACTGAAAATGGAGGGAAATTATAATGTAACATAAAGTTTGATCTCTGCATGCCCTCGAGACTTTCTAGTCTTTGTTCATCATCCGTCATTCCAAGTGTGGTGACAACTAGAGCTTGGGTTTCACCTCTAGTGAAAAGAGCAGAACCGTGGGTTCTCGGTAAAACACCTACTTCACATTTTATTTGTCTAACATCTGCTAGACCTCGTCCGTCAATTCTTTTCTTTTCTTTTAAAATAGCAGTTCTGACAATATCCTTTTCTAAAGATTTTAACTGACTCATTGCTTGATTTTCAGTAACAGCTTCATCCTCCGCAAACATTTCTTTACATTGAGTTTCTATTTCAGAAATTGCTGTAGATCTTTTTTTCTTATCAATTTCTTTAAATGCACTTCTTAAACCACTTTCAAATTTCTCAGCTATCTTCTTTTTGATTTCGGAGTGATCTACCTCTTCAACTTCCCACTTTGGCTTTCCAGCTTTCTTTGCTAGTTTTTCTATTGCTTCAATTATCGGCACAAAGTTTTCATGTCCAAATTTCACAGCATCTAACATGACTTTTTCGGATAATCCCGATGTTTCTGACTCAACCATCAAAACTGCGTCTTTTGTTCCAGCTACTACAAGATCTAATTCAGACTCTTTAAGCTGTTCCACTGAAGGATTTAATAAATACTTTCCATTTTTGTATCCAACTCTACTCGCAGCTATAGGTCCCATAAATGGTAACCCCGATATAGCTAAAGCAGCTGAAGAAGCAATAATTGATAAAATGTCTGGTTGATTTTCACTATCATAAGATAAAACTGTAGGTAATACTTGCACCTCATTCATGAAACTTGATGGAAACAGAGGTCTTATTGGTCTATCTATTAATCTAGAAATTAGAGTTTCAGCTTCAGTAGGTCTTGCTTCTCTTTTAAAATATCCTCCTGGTATTTTTCCAGCAGCATAGTATTTTTCTTGATAATTTACCGATAGAGGAAAGTAATCTTGTCCTTCAGCAATTTTTTTTGCGCCAACAGCCGTCGCAATCACAACCGTTTCCCCTAAAGTTGCAATAATTGCTCCATCTGCTTGACGTGCAATTTTACCAGTCTCTAAAGTTAATTTTTTACCATTAATCTCTAATTCCTCTTTCTCTATATTAAACATTATTTCCTTAAATTAAGTTGCTTTATCACACTTTGGTAAGATTCATTATTTTTCTTTTTTAAGTATGCTAAAAGTTTTTTTCGTTTATTAACTGATTTTGTTAGGCCAATAGTAGAGTGCTTATCTTTCTTGAATTTTTTAAAATGTTCCGAGAGTTTTGCAATTTTATCTGTAAGCAATCCAATTTGAATTTCTGTAGACCCAACATCATTCTTGTTTATAGCTAGAGATTTAATTATATCTTTTTTTTTCTTTATCATTATGTTTATTTTCTTTAATAATTTTTTCGATCTTTTCAGCGTATTCAAATGAGTTATCTTCAACAAAAGTGAGCTTAGGAAGAAACTTAATATCTAGCCTTTTCGACAGCGCTTTTCTAACAAGATGCGAGTACTCAGTCAAGATTTTTACAATTTCTTTCATATCTGTTCCACCTAAAGGAATTACGTAAACTCTTGCTGTTTTGAGGTCCGGAGTCATCCTGACCTCTGTAACTGTAATTAATTTAGTATTGATTAAAGGTATTTTTGCTTCATTTCTTAGAAAGAGTTGTCCCAGATTTTGTTTTACAAGCTCCCCTACTCGTAATTGTCTTTGACTAAATGCTCTTTGAGTAGTTTGATTAACCATCATATTGACCTTTGTATTTTTTCAGACAAATAAGATTCGATTACATCTTTTTCTTTGAAGTCTATAAAATCTTTTATACTGATTCCGCACTCTAAACCAGTGCCTACTTCTTTCACCTGATTTTTTTCTCTAAATAAAGTTAAAATTTCACCATTATACACAACGGTACCATCTCGAATTACTCTTGCTTTTGATTTACTTTTTATTTCCCCACTTATTACTTTCGAACCAGCTATTTTTCCTGCACTTGAAACTTTAAAAATCTTTTGAATTTCAGCGCTTCCTAATACTGTCTCCTTAATATCTGGTGTAAGAAGTCCAGATAAAGATTTTTCGATATAATCTAATGCTTCGTAAATAATATTAAAAAATTTTATTTCTATCTTTTCTTTGTCTGCTAATTTTTTCGCTTCTCTGTTAGGTTTAACATTAAATCCAACTAGAATAGCATTAGAAGCTTTTGCCAATGAAACATCTGTTTCATTGATCATACCAATGTCTGATAGGATAATATTTGCCTCAACTTCTTCATGCTTAATTTTATCGATTGCCATTTTTAATGCTTCGCTTGAGCCTTGAACATCAGACTTGATTATTATATTAAGCTCATCTTTATTTTTAATGTTATCAAAAAGAGTTGTTTTATCTTTTGCTATTAATTTATTTTTAACATTATCATCTTGTTTAATTTTTGAAATTTCTTTCGCTGCTTCTTCGTCTTGAGTAACCAAGAATTCAGCTCCAGCATATGCTGAACTGTTCATTCCTAAAATTTCAACTGGCATAGAAGGTAAGGCCTCATCTATCATTTCTCCCTCATAATTTATCATAGCTCTAATTTTTCCCCATGTGTTACCACAGACAAAATAATCTCCTTTTTTTAATTTACCATTACTTATTAAAACAGTAGAAACTGGACCTTTCCCTTTATCTATTTTTGACTCTATTACAACTCCACTTGCTTTTTCTGAATATGATGCCTTTAAGTCAAGTATTTCAGATTGAAGTAGAATGCTCTCTTTAAGTTTATCCAAATTTTGTTTTTTTAGTGCGGAGACTTCAACGAAAAGAGTATCGCCACTTAATTCTTCGGCTATTAATTCATATTGCATCATTTCATTTTTAATTTTACTAATATTTTTTTCAGGTAAATCACATTTGTTTATTGCTACAATGATAGGTACTTTTGCGGCCTTAGCATGTTTAATAGCTTCAACTGTCTGTGGTTTAATTCCGTCATCAGCAGCTACGACTAAAACTACTATATCAGTTATTTTTGAACCTCTTGCTCTCATTTCAGTAAAGGCAGCATGACCAGGAGTATCAATAAAAGTAATCAATTTATTATCATTTGTTTTGACTTGATAAGCTCCAATATGTTGTGTGATTCCGCCATGTTCTCCGGAAACTATATTGCTTTGACGCAAAGAGTCTAATAATGAAGTTTTTCCGTGATCAACGTGCCCCATAATTGTTACAACTGGGGGTCTATTTTTTACTTCTCCTGAAAAACTTTCTTTTTGTTTTTCACCTTTGACTGCTATTTTATCTTCTAAGATAGGTTTGTGGCCAAATTCTTTTACAATGTATTCTGCAGTATCCTTATCAATATTGTGATTTATAGTTGCAACAACTTTCATGTTGAATAAAAATTTTATAATTTCACTAGATTTCTCAGCCATTCGATTTGATAATTCTTGAATAGTTATTTGTTCAGGGATTTTTACTTCTTTAACAACTTTTTTAAATTCTTTTTTTTCTTCTCCCTCTGGCTTATTTTTTTTCTCTTTCATTCTAGCTCTTTTTACAGATGCTAAACTTCTCTGTTTTATCTCAATTTCCTCAACATTCAAAGCTCTTGACACAGTTAGCTTAAAGTCTCTTTTGTCTACAGGTCCTTTCAATTTTAGTTTGCTTTTTCCAGCTGGTTTATTGTCTTTTTTAATAAAATCTTTTGTTGCTTGTTGTTCAATAAATTTTCTAGCGAAATTTTTCTTTTTATTCTCTTGGTTTAAATTAGTATTTTGATTATTCGACCTATTAGCTTTAATTGTTTTAAAGGGCTTTTTCTTCTCTACAAAAAAAGATTTTTTTCCTGATGTAGATATTGAACTTGTATCAATTTTTTTTTTTAAATTAGATGAGATAGTTAGTGTTTTTTTTTTATCTTTTTCCATAACATTACTTATAAGCTATCTCCCTAGCTGACATAATTAGTTCGTCAGCTTCTTTTCTAGATAAGGAAAATTCCTCGAGATAACCTTCAATTCTTATTTTTTTTCCTCTAATTTCATCATAACCACCAATCAATTCATCAGATGAAAGGTCTGCAAAATCACTTAATTTTCTTATATTTTTTTGTCCCAATATCACTAACATTCCCTGGGTCATTCCTTTTAAATTAATAAGTTTTTCTTCAACTCCTAATTCTTTTAATTTTAATGAAACAGCTTCTTTCTCTTTTATGATTGTTTCTTTAGATCTATTTATTAGTTCTACGGCAGTTTCCTCATCTATTGCTTCAATTTTAGAAATATCATCTGGTTTAGATTGAGCTATTTCTTCGATTGAAGTAAAACCTTCAGAAACAAGTAATTGACCTAAAGTTTCATCTACTTCTAAATTTTTAATTAAAGTTTCAGTTCGGTCTTTAAATTCTGCTTGTCGCCTTTCCGAGTCTTCTTTATCAGTAAGTATATCAATTTCAAAGTTAGTTAATTTTGAAGCTAACCTAACATTTTGTCCCCTTCTTCCTATAGCTTTACTTAAATTTTCCTCAGACAAAATTATATCAATTCTTTTATTTTCTTGATCAATTAGAACTCGCTGTATCTCTGCAGGGGAGAGAGATTCTGAAATTAATGTCGGTAAGTCTTCTGTCCATTTTATTATATCTATTTTTTCTCCGTGTAATTCATTTACTATAGTTTGAACTCTACTACCTCTCATACCAACACAAGCTCCTACTGGGTCAATCGAAGAATCCTTGGAGTGAACACATATTTTAGCTCTACTTCCAGGGTCTCTTGCAACTGATTTGATTTCTATAGTTCCTTCATAAATTTCTGGAACTTCTTGGAAAAATAGTTTTGCTAAAAATTGGGGATGTGCTCTTGATAAAAATATTTGGTGACCTTTTAACTCCTTCTTTACTTCGTAACAATATGCTTTCACTCTATCACCAGTTTTGAGTATTTCTCTAGGTATTAATTCATCTTTTTTAATTACACCCTCTGCTTTACCAAGATCAATTATGACATTGCCATATTCTAATCTTTTGATAATACCACTTAATATCAATCCTTGTTTATCTATGAAATCCTCATATTGCCTGTTCTTTTCTGCTTCTCTTACTCTACTACTTATGACTTGTTTAGCGCTTTGAGCGGCTATCCGTCCAAAATCAATTTGAGGTAATTCTTCATATATTTTTTCTCCAATTTTTAACTCTTTTTTTTTATCTAACTTTTGAGCATCTTCTAAAGTAATTTCTCTTGCAGTGTCCTCGACCGACTCAACAATTTCTAGGACTTTTTGAATTTTTATATCGCCACTCTCCCTATCAATATTCACTTCAATATTGTTATCATTTCCAAATTTAGTAAGCGCAGCTTTCTTAATGGCGCTCTCCATAGAGTCTATTACCAACTCTTTATCAATAGATTTTTCATTAGCAACAGCTTCTACTATTCTTAAAAGTTCTAGTTTATCTAAGCCTCTATTTAGCATTTTTAAAGCTCCTAAAAAAAAATGGGCTAATGCCCATTTTGTATTATTAATAATTTTATTAATTTTAAGTGAAAATGTTAATTATTTCAAGATTACAATTTGAATAAGTCTAATTTATCTGTCTTTTCCCATGTAAACTCACCCTTATTTGTGGGTTTTCTACCAAAGTGGCCATAAGCTGAAGTGATTTGATAAATTGGATTATTCAATTTTAACATTTCCCTAATACCTCTTGGTGATAAGTCAAAGTTCTTTTCTATTATTTCCATTGTCTTTCTTACTTTTGCTTCGTCTTCGTCTGCTAGTTTTACAAAAATAGATAGTGGTTTGGAGACACCGATTGCATAAGCTAATTGGATAAGACATTTTTCTGAAACACCTGCTGAAACAATATTTTTAGCTAAGTATCTTGCCGCATAAGCAGCAGACCTGTCAACTTTTGTTGGGTCTTTTCCTGAAAATGCTCCTCCTCCATGTGGAGCAGATCCTCCATAAGTATCTACAATAATTTTTCTACCTGTTAGCCCTGTGTCCCCATCTGGACCACCAATAATGAATTGTCCTGTAGGGTTAATATATATTTCTTTGGGATCTAAACTTTCCAGAAAATGAGAAGGTATAGATTTATTTATATAAGGAATTACCAGCTCTTTAACTTGATTTTGGTTTAAATCTTTCGAATGTTGAGTTGAAATAACAACTGAAGTTACTTTCACTGGCTTGTTGTTCTGATATAACATTGTGACCTGACTTTTATTATCTGGCTCGATACCTTTTAAATTTCCCTTCTTTCTATCTTCAGCCATTAATCTCAAAATTTTATGTGAGTAGTGAATTGGTGCAGGCATTAATTCTTCAGTTTCATTGCAGGCATAACCAAACATCAATCCTTGATCGCCAGCTCCCTCGTCTTTATTATCTTTTGAGTCTACTCCCATTGCGATATCACTAGACTGCTCATGAAGGTAGTTTTCAATTTTTGCGTTTTTCCAACTGAAACCCTTCTGATCATAACCAATATCTTTTATGCAATCTCTAATTTTGTTTATAAGTTCATCATTATTTATTTTTGGACCTCTAGTCTCACCTGCAAGAACAACTCTATTAGTTGTAGTCAATGTTTCGCAAGCCACTCTAGAAACTGGATCTCTAGAAAGGTAAGTGTCCACTACCATATCTGAAATTCTGTCACTTACTTTATCAGGATGACCTTCCGAAACTGACTCGCTTGTAAATAAGTAATTATTAGTTGTCATTTTTTTTTAAAATTAGAAAAGTTAAAATATATGTAATTAAAAGAACAAAAAATATCAAATCATTTTTATTTTTATTTTTATTTTTTAATAGTGGAATCTCTAGCTCGATATTACCAGCCTCATTAGGACCTAATTTCTTAATTATATTTCCTTTATTATCAATAATAGCACTTATACCTTTGTTAGCTGACCTTATCAAAAAAGAGTTTTGCTCAATAGCTCTGAATATTGTTTTTGAGAAATGCTGATAAGGACCAATTGAGTCACCAAACCATCCGTCCTCAGAAATATTTACTATTAAATTGGTATTAATATCTGACTTTTGAATAAATTTTGTAAATATTATCTCGTAACAAATAAGTGGTAAAATGTTTAAATTTTCATATATCAGATTATTTTGATTGTTACCTCTAAGAAAAGATCCATGGCCCTCAGTAATTTTTTTAAATCCAAATTTATTCATTATTTTTTGAAATGGCAAAAATTCTCCGAAAGGAACTAGTTTTTGTTTTTTATACTCTTGAATTATTTCCATTTTATTGTTGATAATTATTAAACTATTGAAATAACCATTCTTTTGTGAGTCAAACCTATTAACACCAAAAAGAATTAAATGATTTTTTCTAAAGTTTTTTAAAAAAATATTTTTGAATGGTCTTAATTCATCAAAACTATATCCACTAAAAACACCCTCTGGCCAGATATATAAAGTTTTGGTATCATTGCTTACTTCGCTAATTTTTATTAATTTATTCAGTCTTTTCTCAATATCTTTATCATTTAATCCATATTCTAATTTAAAATTTGGAGAAATAACCTTTATATTAAATTTTTCGTCGACAGTTTTTAAATTTGATTTATTTTTATTAATTGAGTGATTGCCATAAATAAATAAAGCAAAAATAATTAGAGGCACAGTACTTAAAGTTAAAAATTTTTTTTTTAAATTGATCTTAAAAAATAGTATAGAGGGTAAAAGAAAAATTGTTAAAAAAATTAAATTTAAAGAAAATAAGCCAAGTCTATCTAAAATTTGAATTATTTCTGTTGACCAGGAAAAACTATAAATCCACAAATTCCAAGGAAAACCAGTAAGTATATTTGCTCTAAGATAGTCTGAAAAAGCTAAACTCCCAGAAAAAATTATGATGGATAAAAAATTTAGTTTCAAAAATGGTCCTATAATTAACGTTACAAGTGAAAAAAATAAGCTTAGAAATAAAGGTATAAGTATTAATCCGAAAGGAATTAAAATCTTAAAACTTTCATCAAAAGTTAATGAATGTGTTATCCAATGTATGCCACTTAAAAAATATCCAAACCCAAATGCTGTTCCATAAATGAATAGATTTTTTCTGAAAGGTTTTTTTCTATAAGTACCTTTTGATTTTTTTTTAATATAAACTACTAAATAAAAAAAAATTGGTAGTACTATAAAATTGATTAAACTTAAATTAAAAGGCTGAAAAGAAAACACTGTCAGTGACCCAAGTGTAAATGGAAGTAAATATAAAGTATAAAAACGATTGTTAAGGAAGCTTTCCATATATTAATTTAAATATGAAAAAAATCTTTTTTCTATTTTAATCATTTTTAGAAAATCTAAATCTTTTTTATGATCATACCCTAATAGATGTACTAAACCATGTATCCAAAGTTTATTAAACTCTATAATGAAATTTGTTTTATTATCTTTATTTTGGATTTTATTTAAATTAATTATGATATCTCCTAAATAAATTTCTTTATCATTCTTAATCTTTTTTTTAAATTCTTTTTTAGTATAAAAAGGGAAAGATAAGACATCAGTTTCTATATTTTTTTTTCTAAATTTATTATTTAATTTTTTTATTTCATTGCTGCTAGTCAATACAAGTGTACAAAATATTACCTTTTCTTTATGTTTGGTAAATTTTTTATTAAGTTTATTAATCTTATTTTGAATAAATGTGTTTGGGTTTTTCAAATACTTCTTCCAAGACTTGTTATTGGAAATTGTATTAATCTTTATCATCGATTTTTTTTGTCTGATAAGCTCTTATAATTTTTGACACTAATGGATGTCTAACTACATCATTATGATCGAATTCAATTATTTTTATCTCTTTCAAATCTCTAAGAATATTTTTAGATTTAATTAACCCTGAATAGGATTTATTCACTAAATCGATTTGCGAAGGATCACCATTTACAACTAGTTTTGAGTTTTCACCAATTCTGGTTAAAAACATTTTTATTTGAGTCTCTGTAGCATTTTGAGCCTCATCCAATATTGCGAAGCAATTTTTCAAGGTTCTTCCCCTCATAAATGCTAATGGTGCTATCTCTATCTCGCCTGTTTCAATTTTTTTGTCAATTTTTTCTGCTCCAAAAAGTTCATACAGTGCGTCGTATAAAGGTCTTAAGTATGGATCAACTTTTTCTTTCATGTCTCCAGGTAAAAAACCTAATTTTTCTCCTGCTTCTACTGCAGGTCTAGATAAAATCACTCTTTCAATTTTCTTTTCCATCAACATTGAAACTCCAACTGAAACAGCTAAAAAACTTTTCCCTGTTCCAGCCGGGCCTAAAGACATGATAATGTCATTCTCTTTAAGAGCTGTTATATAATCTGATTGCTTTTCAGATCTTGCAATTACAGATTTTCTAGGAGTTTTAATTAATTGTTTAAAAGATTTTACGTTAGACTTTTCTAATTCAATATTTTTTTTCACAGATAATATTATATCCTCTTTTTCAATAATTTTTGTTAAAAAATATTTATTTGCTAGAAATTTAATTGCTTCACGAAAAACATTTATATTTTCATTTTCACCTTTACATGTAATCGAATTACCCCTAAAAAATACTTTAGTTTTAGTAAGTTTAGCAAGTTCTTTTAAATGTGAATCAAATTGCCCTACAACAGACATTAACAATTCATTGTCATTTATTTGAACATTAAGTGTTTCGTTATCAATTTTTTTGACTACTAAATTTTGATCTAATTTGCTTATCTCAGACATAGTTACGCAGCAAAATTCCTTTTATTAAATCTTTGTGTTATTTCACCAAATAGAGTGTTTTGATTTCCATTAGTAATTTTTACTTCTTTAATTTTTCCCTTTAAATTTTCTTTTGTTTTAACTATTACTGAATTTGAATATTCATCTCTGCCAAAATACTCATCTTTATTTTTTACTTTATTCTCAAATAGAACTAAAGATGTCCTGTTAAAAAGACTTCTTCTATATTTTAATTTAATTTTTTCAGCAGCACTTTGAAACAAAACTAATCTTTTTTTGGCTACTTTATTATCAATCTCGGTCAACTTAGCTGCAGGAGTTCCAGGTCTAGGACTAAAAATAAAAGAAAAACAATTTATAAACTCAATTTTACTCAATAGTTTTAATGTTTCATCAAAATCTGTATCTGTCTCGCCTGGATAGCCAATAATAAAATCACTAGAAAATCTTATCATTGGATTTACCGCTTTAAGTTTGTGAATTATTTCTAAATAATCTTCGACTGTGTGTTTCCTATTCATCGCCTTCAATATTTTATCTGATCCGCTTTGGATTGGTAAATGAATTAATGGCATTAATTTTTTCATTTTATTATCATGTACATTAATCAGATCTTCCGTGAAATCTTTAGGGTGCGACGTAGTATATCTAATTCTTTTAATATTTTTTAATTTAGATATTTCAAAAATAAGATTTGAGAGTTTTTTATCATTATAACTGTAAGCATTGACGTTTTGACCTAATAAAGTGATTTCTCTTGCGCCACTATCTGCTAAATCTTTACTTTCTCTGATTAATTCATTTATCGGTCTCGAAAATTCTGCACCTCTAGTATATGGAACAACACAAAACTTACAAAACTTATCACAACCTTCTTGAATTGTTAAAAGTGAAGACACACTATTGTCAGAATTTTTATAATAATTCAACGTATCAAACTTTTCTCTAACATCAAAATCTGTAGAATTTTTTTGCAATGATTCTTTCTCAATACTTTGTATAATTTGATTAAACTTGTGAAAAGATTGAGGTCCTATAACGGCATCAATGTATTTTTCTTTTTCTAAAAGAATTTCACCTTCAGCTTGTGCTACACAGCCTGTTACCACAACAATTGGTTTTTTTTTATCTTTAAAATTTTTTTTTATTCTTCCAATATCATGGTACACTTTATCTGTAGCTTTCTCTCTGATGTGACAAGTATTTAAAACATAACAGTCTGCTTTAGTTGGTTCACTTGTTTTTTCATAATTTATAGACTTAGCGAGATCATAAATACGATTACTATCGTATTCATTCATTTGACAACCAAAAGTTTTTATAAAGATTTTTTTTTCCAAATTATTTTTTAATTTTTGAACCGTATAGCTCAAGTTTATGATCTACAAGATTGTATCCAAGTTTTTTAGCAATTTTTTTTTGAAGTTCTTCTATATCTTTATCAACAAATTCAACTATTTCACCGCTGTTTATATCAATTAAATGATTGTGGTCGTCATTAATTTCATATCTTGCCTTACCTGCTTTAAAATCATGTTTGACTAAAATACCAGCTTCTTCAAAAAGTTTAACGGTCCTATAAACCGTTGCTATACTAATTTTGTCGTCAATAGCTGTTACTCTTTTATGAAGTTCATCAACATCTGGATGATCTTTGGAACCATAAATTTCTTTAGACTCGGAAAGAATTTTAGCGATAACTTTTCTTTGATCAGTTAACCTTACACCTTTTTGTTTACATTTTTCCTCAATTATACTCATAGATTAATTTAACTTAAATAAATAGGTTTTATCAATTTTTTTTCAATTAAATTTTTGTTTAACAAATTCTCTATATTTTCTTGATTAAATTGCTTTAAATCTGTCTCTTTGTATCCAAATAATTTGATTTTTTTAGAAATTTTCAACCCTTTTGCGATTGCTAGGGATATTCTTAGTCCAGAGAAGCTACCTGGTCCCTGATTGACAATTATACTGAAATTATGGTCCAGTTTAGCACTATGAGACTTAAGAAATTTCATTATTTCTAAAACCAGTTGCTCATTGTTATTTTTTTTTTTTTCGAAGTCGTGAATAAAAAATTCTTTATTTATTCTCAAACCTAATTTATCATCTTTACCGATGTATTTAATTATTAAAAAATTTTCGATCATTTTTTTTACCCTTATTATAACTTTTATGTCTCATCAATCAAAGATGTTGGCTTCAAATAATCATAATTTTGATGATTTTGGACTTATTTCTATAATGTACCATAGATTTAATGAAAATAAATATCCTTCTACCAATATTCAAATTGATGTATTCAAAGAGCAATTAAAAGTAATAGAAAAAGAAAAAATTAAATTTGTTCACCCAAATAATTTTGAGAAGAGTCTATCAGAAAACAAACATCAAAGAAAAATTTTGTTTACAGTAGATGATGGGTTGTTGTCATTTTATCAAAACGCTTGGCCTATATTAAAAAAAAAGAAAATACCGTTCATTCTTTTTGTTAATACTCGTGAGGTTGGCTCATATAACTATATGAATTGGGAACAAATACTTGAATTATATAAAGATGAAAATGTAGAGATTGGGAACCATAGTCACTCACATGAATATCTTGTGGAAGAAAATCCTGAAACAATAAAAAAAGACATTGTTAAATCCATAAAGATTTTTGAAGAGAAGCTCGGTAAGAATTCTAAATTTTTTTCTTACCCATTTGGAGAATATAGTTTGGAATTTAAAAGAATAATTAAAGATCTTGGTTTCAAATATGCTTTCGGTCAACATTCAGGAGTAATTGACGAAACAAAAGATTTATGGGAATTACCTAGATTTCCAATAAATGAAAAATATGGAGAAATCAAAAGATTCTCTACTTTAATGAAGACGCTACCGTTGAAATTTAAAAGAATTTCTCCAGAAGATAGATACCTTCTGCAATCAAAAAATCCGCCAAAAGTGAATATAGAGTTTTATGAAAATATTAAAAATTTGAAACAACTAAACTGTTTTTCAAATGAAGGAAATAAATGGCGAAATTCAAAAATTCTTTTTAAAGAGGAAAGCTTACTTGAAATTGATATTGCAGAAAAATTTATTGGTGAGCGCGGTAGAATTAATTGTTCATTAAGAGAGAGAGATGGATTCTGGAGATGGTTAGGAATTCAGTACGTAATAAGTGAAAGATAATTAAGAATTCAGTTCTATCTGTTTAACCGAGTTCACTAATTTTACTAATTCAAAATCCGATAACCTGTTTTGAGTTATAATTTGGTTAAGTATTCTAGTATACTCAGAGCCAGTCTGTGCATAATTTTTCAATGTATCTGTTAAAGATAGTCCTTTGATATTTTTGTTTTTACTTCTAAGCTGTTGTCTTTTTTCTCTGAATTTAGAATAACTTTTGTGGGTATTCAAATTATTTTTATATGCTTTAACCGAGGCCCTTAAGATTGGAAACTTTAAAATTTTATGATTTTTGTCTCCATCTCTTTTTAATGGAGCTATTCCTTGGCCATCCCAAGTCCACTGACCAAAAATTGCATTACCTTCTAAAGCAAATCTAGATGTTCCCCATCCGCTTTCTTTTGCTGCTTGAGCTAAAGCTATGGAAACTGGGATCATATCCATTCTTAACATAAGTTCTTTTAAATCACTTTTTTTAACTTTGTACTCTAAAAGCTTTTGTCTCAGCCATTGTTTTTCGGCATCAGACGTAAACTTCTTTTCAATTAAATTTTTTAACTTTTCCCTATCGTCTAGTATTTTTTCATTCTCAGCCACAACTAGAGGCAAAACAATCTTCAAAAAAGTTTCTTTCTTCAATTGAACACTTTGTAAATTATCCAGATCTCTTGGAAATTGAGTGAAATAAATAGGTTTTACTAATTTTTCATTTCTGACTGTTCTTAAATCATAATCAACGTCTTTAAATAATTGTATAACTGTTTCAGTTTTTAAATTGAGATCAGGCAATATTACTTCAGCAACATTATTTCTTTTAACTTTTAGTTCTGGCTTTCTAGTTTCTTTTTTTAATTTAACTTCAGGTTTTGTTGTTTCTTTCTTGATTTTAGGCTCAGGTTTTTTAATTTCTTTTTTGACCTTTTCCTCTATTTTCTTTGTTTCTAATTTTTTTGGAGAAAAATCAAAATTATTGTAAGCATTAATTCCTGCTATTATTACGGTTGTAACTCCTGCGACTACAAAAAAGCCAATTATAACGTTTCTTGCACTTTTTTGGTCAATTTGTTGATTGTAAATTGAATTAAATACATCGGTGAAAAGATTTCCAAAAAATTGAAAAATAGTTGTGCCTAATTTCGGAATAATATTTAAAAAATTATAGCCTATGTTACCTAATCCTCTCCAAATATTTAATATACTATGGTTTACTTTTCTAGTAGTGTCATGCTTATAGTTTTCAACTCTTCTAATAAACCTATTTTTGTCTTTTATCTTTTCTTCTTTATAATCAATAATATTTGATTTTAATCTTGATATAGGTTTTACAAAGTTTTCCTTAATAAAATTTGTTTTGAATTCTTTTGGAATAATGATTTTATTTTTTTTGAGAATTAATTCTATCTGACCAGTTGTTAAATTCTTTCTTCGTTTAGTATATTCCTGGATTTCTTTCACATTATAAATGTAAGCGAGTTCTAGTAACTTATCCCTGTAACTTAACTTCTTTTTCATAATTTAAACTGCCTCTACGGAGTTAACCTCTTTAACATAATGCTTAAGGAGATTTTGAACTCCTTGTTTTAAAGTCATTAATGAACTTGGGCAGCCGGAGCAGCTACCCTGTAATTCTACCTTCACGACTCCATTAACAAAAGATTTAAATTTTATATCACCACCATCTCTAGCTACTGCAGGTCTAATTTTAGTATCTAAAACATCTATAATCTTTTTTACTGTTTCATCATCATCGTTTTGATTGAGCTCTTTTTTCTTGTTCTCTTTTAATATAGGCTCATTGTTATTTTCAAAATAGTGGTTGAGGTGCGATATTACCATCGGCTTTAGTTCATTCCAAGACACATCTTCAGTTTTATTAACTGATAAAAAATTTTTAGATAAAAGTACAAGTTCTACACCTTTAAATTCTAAAAGTTCTTTAATGAAAACATTAGACAAATTTTTGGATTTTTCTTTTTGAAATTCCTCAGTGCCAATTGCTGAAATTATCTTTTCAGAAAGAAATTTTAACGAATTAGGGTTTGGTGTAGATTCAGTTTGTATCATAGGAAATTTATATTATATCAATCCTACTTTTTCACGTATAATTTTAAGGTTTTCCTCAGCAATAATATTGGCTTTTTCCTTACCTTTTTTCAAAATTTTCTCGAGGTGAGCTTTATCATCCAGAAGTTTTTTAATCTCATTCCCTACGGGTGTGATTTCACTTATTAAAAGGTCTGTTAGTTTTTTTTTTAAAAATGAATATTCTTTACCTGACATTTCATTTAGAACTTTATCCAAACTAGTTTTTGACAGCTCAGAATAAATATTTATTAAGTTTAATGCTTCTGGTTTTTTTTCTAAGGATTTAAGATCACCTGGAATTTGTTCCGAATCTGATTTAGCTTTTTTTATCTTTTTATTAATTTCCTCTGCAGAGTCTTTTAAGTTAATTCGAGAATAATCTGACTCTTCAGATTTGCTCATCTTTTTAGTTCCATCTCTTAAGCTCATTACTCTTGATATATTTTTAGAAATAAGAGGCTCAGGTAAAGGAAAAAAATCTTTACATCCAAAATCATTATTAAATTTTTGAGCAATATCCCTTGAAAGTTCTAGATGCTGTTTTTGATCTGCTCCAACAGGAACGTGTGTTGCTTTGTAGAGTAAAATATCTGCAGCCATAAGATTTGGATAGATATACAATCCAACACTTGCCTTTTCTTTATCCGATCCAGCTTTATCCTTAAATTGGGTCATTCTATTTAACCATCCAATCCTAGAAACACAATTCAGGATCCATGCCAACTCAGCGTGACCTGAAACTGATGACTGATTAAATATTATACTCTTATCTGGACTCAGTCCTGTTGCTAAAAAACTAGCCACTGTCTCTAAAACATTGTTTTTTAATTCATTAGGACTTTGAAAAACTGTAATAGCATGTAAATCTACAACACAATAAATACAATTCATTTCTTTTTGAAGTGAAACAAAGTTTTTTAAAGCTCCAAGATAATTTCCTAAATGCAAGTTTCCAGTCGGTTGAACACCAGAAAATACTAATTTTTTTTTATTCATCTAATTTGTTTTATAACTTTTAATTTTTAATAAACCTAATAAATAACAAGATAACAAATAAATGATTCCCACGGAACCTATAATAATCAATAAGTAAATTGACTTATAAATGTACTCATAATCTAGATAGCTTGAGAACTTTTCCAATGAAAATACAAGCATGAGAGACATTATTAATGATGAAATTAGTATTTTTATAATATTTTTAAATAATTCTATTTTTAAATTTACGAAATTTTTTCTTATTAAAATATATAAAAAAATGACAACTCCTATCCAAGTCGAAATAGATGTCGCTATAGGAATTATCAAAAAGCCTATTTGATTAAAAAAACTTAAACTAATAAGTACGTTTAATAAAACAATTAATGCAGAAATATAAAACGGCACTTTTGTATTGTCTCTAGCGAAAAAAAAGTTCGATAAAATTTTGATTAATGCAAAAGCAACAACACCAAAACCAAAAAAACTTAATGCACGAGAGGTTATTTCTACATCAGCTGAAGTAAAGGAGCCATATCCGAATAATCCAGTGACTATTTCCTCAGAAGCTAAAATTAATCCCAAACTTGCGGGTATTGATAAGAGTAAAGATAGCTGAATGGACTTATTTTGGATATTAAAAATTTTAAAATAATTTTTTGATTTAATAGACTTTGAGAGAGCTGGTAACGAAACAGTTCCGACAGCAATCCCTGCTAGTGCTAAGTTAATTTGGTAAACTCTTTCTGCATAGTATAAATATGAAACTGCACCAGATTGAAAGGAAGCAATTATGGTGCCAACTAAAATATTTATTTGGGTTACCCCAGAAGAAAAAATACTTGGTAACAATTTTTTAAAGAAAAATTTTACTTCCTTTGATATTTTAAATATAAATTTTATTTTTGGTTTATAAAATCTATAAGTAAAAAAAATTAAAAAAATTAATTGAAGTATGCCAGCTATTGTAACACCGTAAGATAGTTGTTTTGCTATATTAAAATTTTCTATGTAGGAAATAAATAATACTATTATTAAAACTATATTTAAGATAATTGGTGCTGCTGCCGCAACTGCAAACTTGTTGTTTGAATTTAAAATTCCTGAAAAAAAGGATGCAAGACTAATAAATAATAAGAAAGGAAAAGTAATTCTAGTAAGTTCTACGGCTAAATTAAATTTTATATCATCTGTTACAAAACCCGGAGCGATTAAGTATAATAAATAAGGAGTAAAAATTTCAGCAAGAGTTACAATGAAAATTAATACAAGTAACAAAATACTTAAAACATCATCAGCAAATTTTTTACCATTCTTTTTATTCTTTAATTTTTCTACTGTATAGCTAGGTATAAATGCTGCATTAAAAGTACCCTCAGCGAAAAGTCGTCTAAAAGTGTTTGGCAATCTAAAAGCTACGAAAAAAGCATCTGCAAATATTGATGCTCCTAAAAAAAAAGCGATTAAAATATCTCTTAAGTAGCCTAGTATCCTGCTAATAAGTGTAAAAAAACTGAAAATTGTAGCTGATGACAATAAGTTCATAAAAAATCTAAATTAGGCCATAAATTTATAGTGAATTTGCATCCTTTATATTACATACTCATTTTGATAAATGCCAAAGAAAACAGAAATTGATCATTACTCAGATAAAGAAGCTCTTGATTTCCATATAAACGGGAAGTCGGGCAAAATTGAGATCAATTCTAGCAAGTCTCTTACAACTAAAAGAGATCTATCACTTGCTTATTCACCTGGAGTTGCTGCGCCTGTAAAAGAAATCGCAAAAAATCCTGACTTAGCTTACGACTACACTAGTAAAGGTAATTTAGTAGCCGTTATAAGCAATGGATCTGCAATTTTAGGTCTAGGAAATTTGGGAGCTTTAGCTTCTAAACCAGTAATGGAGGGGAAAGCTGTTTTATTCAAGAGATTTGCTGATATAGACTCTATAGATATAGAGATAAACAACAATAACCCTGATGCAATAATAGAAACAATAAAAAATATTGGTGATACTTTTGGAGGCATAAATCTTGAGGATATAGCAGCACCAGATTGTTTTATAATTGAACAAAAATTAAAAGAACTTTTAGATATACCTATTTTTCATGATGACCAGCACGGTACTGCAATTATTACTACTGCTGCATTGATAAATGCACTAGATATTTCAAAAAAAAAAATTGATAAAGTTAAAGTTGTTGTTAATGGAGCTGGAGCATCGGCACAAGCTTGTGCGAATTTATTTAAGAGCTCTGGAGTAAAACATGAAAATATAATCATGTGTGATAGTAAAGGTGTGATTTATAAAGGTCGAAAAAATATTGATCAATTTAAATCAGCATTTGCAATCGATACAAAACTTAGAACCTTAGCTGAGGCGATGGATAGAGCTGATGTATTTTTGGGTTTATCTGCGAAAGATGTTGTTTCTAAAGAAATGGTTAAAAGCATGTCTAAAAATCCAATAATATTTGCTTGTGCTAATCCAGACCCAGAGATAAAACCAGAATTAATTAAAGAGGTTAGATCTGATGCAATTATTGCTACGGGTAGATCAGATTATCCAAATCAAGTTAATAACTTAATTGGTTTCCCATATATCTTCAGAGGTGCGCTAGATGTAAGAGCTAAAGAAATTAATGAGCAAATGAAGGTGGCTGCAGCCAATGCTATTGCACTTTTAGCAAGAGAGAATGTTCCTGATGAGGTTGTCTCGGCCTATGGGGGTGACAGACCAAGATACGGAAAAGATTACATCATACCTTCTACATTTGATCCAAGATTAATAAGTGTAATTCCTTCTGCAGTTGCTGAAGCCGCTATGAAAAGTGGTGTAGCAAGAAAAAAAATTCCGGATTTAGAATTGTATAAAGATCAATTAACAAATCGATTAGACCCAACAATGTCACTTATGCAAGGAATTAATGCAAAAGTAAGAAAGAATCCCAAAAGAGTAATATTTGCTGAAGGAGAAGATGAAAATATGCTAAAGGCAGCAATTGAATTTGGGCGTAACAAATTAGGAACTCCAATTTTAATTGGCGCAGAAAAAAGAATTAAAGAACAACTTAAAAATATCGGTCTTGATGAAAATTATAAAATTGAAATTGTAAATTCTACAGATAAAGAAAAAAGAGAGAAATATGTTAAACACTTATACAAAAGACTTCAGCGAGAAGGTCAACTAGAGAGAGATGTAGACAGATTAGTAAGAAATGAACGTATAGCCTGGGGTGCATCCATGATTGCATGTAAAGATGCAGATGCAATGGTTACAGGAAATATTAGACATTACGCTGCTTCCATTGAAAAACTGAAAAAAGTTACTGATCCAAGACCTGGAGAGGAAATATTTGGTATGACAATGATAACTTTAAAAGGAAAAACGATTTTAGTAGCTGATACAAACGTTCAGGATTTTCCGTCACCAGAGAGACTGGTAAAAGTATCTAAATCCTGTGTAAGGGTTGCTAGGTTATTTGGATTTGATCCAAAAGTTGCCTTTTTATCTCATTCTACTTTTGGAAAACCGATATCAAAAAATACTAAACATGTAAGAGACGCAATAGAATTATTGAAAAAAGAAGAAGTTGATTTTGATTTTGACGGAGAAATGCAGCCAGATGTAGCATTAAATCCAATTTATCAAGACGTTTATCCTTTTTCAAAAATAGTTGGTAATGCAAACATATTGATCATGCCGGCTTTACATAGCGCTGCAATATCAACGAAATTGATGAAGGTATTTGGTGGAGGAAAATTGATTGGACCTTTGTTAATTGGATTAGGGTCACCTATTGAAGTTGCTCCATTGAGAGCTAGCACTTCTGAAATTCTAAACCTTGCTTCAATAGCTGCATACTCTTCAGACGTAATAGATTATTCAAGCTAAAGCTTGGTTCGACTTAATTCACTAGCAAGGTAAATTGAAGGAATAACTTTATTTACATCATAAATCTTATTTGCTTCCTCAATTACCTCTTTTTTTTCATCTTGGTCCATAGCTATGCCAAAGATATAAATAGTTTTATTAATTGTTTCCAAAGTATAGTTTCTCGCTTTTGTTTTTTTGTTTAAAATTAAAGCTGTCCTAAGCTGACTAGTAATCAAAATATCTTTTGCAGTACTTTTAAAATTAGATTGGCCTTTAATGGTAATTGCATTTTTAACAGATCTTACCCCTTTGGTTTCCCAAGCCATTTTGGTAATTTTGATTTTTTCCTCTGGTTCCTCTACTTTTCCAGAGAGAAAAATGTTTCCATCTCTTACCTCAGATTGAATAGATAAAAAATATTTTTTTTCTGTCAGAGCAAGTCTAGCCGATAAATTTTTTTGCATTATAGCATCATCGATTTGCATACCAATAGTCCTTGGATCAAATGTTATATCAACTCCAGCTCCAAATCTACCTACTGATGAGCATGATGTAAGTGCTAAAACAATTAAGATACTAAGAAATTTTTTCATTCTTAATTTTTAAACATAACTGATATATTTTTTTTTTATTAATTTTTTCACTTTCAAAAATGATATCAACTGCATCTTTTACGCTTAAGTTTTTTAAATATTTTTTTGCTTTTTTCATAATTTTTTTTTCATCAAATATTTTATCCTTAATATCTTTTTCTGATATTACAATCGTAAATTCACCTTTGAGGGAAGTTTTAAACAGCTTAAAGTTATCTATGCTGTCTCTGAAAAAAGCTTCGTGAAACTTTGTAATTTCTTTAGCAACTAATAATTTTCGACCAGAATAGTATTTTTTAAAATTTTGAATATAAATGTTGAGTTTATTTGAAGGTGCGAAAAAAACCTGTGAATAATTTATTTCTGATAGTGATTTAAGGACTTTTTCTAAATCGTTTTCTTTTTTGGGTAAAAAACCATAGAAAATAAATTGATCATTAAAACCAGATACGCTCATCGCTGATATTACAGATGACGCACCGGGGATCGGAATTATTTCTATTTTTTCTTTAATGCACTCATTTATTAAAGATCGTCCTGGATCAGATATTGAAGGTGTTCCAGCATCTGAAATTAAAGACAAAATTTTGCCCTGTTTAATGTATTCTATAATCATCAAGATTTTTTTTCTTTCATTAAATTTATGAAAAGAAACAAGTTTTTTTTTAATATTTAAGTGATTTAATAACTTCAAGGAGCGTCTTGTATCCTCACATAAAATTAAATCTGAATTTTTAAGTACGTTGATTGCTCTTAAGGTTATATCATCAAGGTTTCCAATCGGGGTTGAAACAATATATAAGCTGTTTGAGGTAAGACTCATAATATGAAAAAAAAAATATCTATTATTTTAACTTATTTAACAATTCTTTTTAACACCAATTTACAATGTGAAGAGGAAAGTAAAATCTTAAAAATTGGATTGATAGCTCCCTTAACTGGAGAATTTGCTGAATTGGGTAATTCTCTTTTATATTCTTCACAACTAGCTCTAGATGAAATAGGTGATAAAAATGTTTTTATAGTACCCAGAGATTCGGGTCACAACGATAAAGAAAAACTTAACAATGCAATTAAAGATATCAAATCTAAAGGAATAAAAATTATATTAGGCCCAATTAATAATGAGGACTTTAATGAAGTTAAAAAATTTAATGATTTAGTTTTTATTTCACCGTCAAACATATCGCCAAAATTTTCAGACAATATTATAAGCATCGGAGTAAGTTTAGAGTCTCAGCTCACTTCTTTAATTAATTTTATAAAAAAAGAAAAAAAGAATAAAACTGTAATAATGTTTCCTGAGAACCAGTATACAAGTTTAATTGAACAAAAATTAAATGAAATGAATTTAGATAGCATAAGAACTTTTAAATATAATCCAAATCCACAAGTTTTAACTGGTGAGATAGAGACTCTCACAAATTATTCTCAAAGAAAAAATAATTTAAAGCTTAGAAAAAAAATGTTTGAGGATAAAGACGATGAACAATCTATCAAAGCGCTGGAGAGACTTGAACAGCTTTATACGCTTGGTGATGTAAATTTTGACTCTGTAATTATAATTGATTTTGGAAATAATCTTAAAAGTGTTTTAACTTCATTGGTCTATACTGATGTAAATCAAGATAAAGTTTTGTTTACAACAGTTAATCAGTGGTTTGATGAGAGTATCTTTTATGAGAACACAATTAAAACAATTTATTACCCTTCGGTAAACTATAAAGAATTTAAGAGATATAATAATAATTATTTTAAAAGATTTAATAAATATCCCAATGAAATAACAATCCTCACGTATGATGCGCTTGGTTTAATTTATTATGCATGGAAGAAAAATGGAAATTTAAAATCAATAAATGACTTTTCTTTTAAGAATAAAATTAAAGGAAAAATTGGCACTTTCAGTTTTAAAGACAAAAGAGTGACACAAGAACTTGAAATTTATAAAACAGAAAATAATAAATTTATCAAATATTAATCTTTTTTTTTAATTTTTTGAAAGCAAGATATCTGTGATCTATTTTTATTTTTTTTCTTTTTTTCATTTGCCCATAAGTTTCATTGTAAGAATTTGGAATAAAGATTGGATCATATCCAAAACCGTTTTTTCCTAAAATTTTATTTGATATTTTCCCGTGAATTTTTCCTTGTACATTTATAATTTTGTTATTTTGAGATTTGTAAGTCAAACTACAAACAAAAAAAGCTGACCTGTTCTTTTTATTATTTAGTTTTTTTAGAATATACTTCATTGCTTTATTAAAACTCCCTTTCTTTTTTGCCAACCTAGCCGAATAAACTCCTGGACCATTGTTTAACGTTTTTATACACAAACCTGAGTCATCAGATATCACTGGAAAATTCACAAATTTTGAAAAAAAATTTGCTTTTAATTTTGAGTTAGATTTAAATGTTTTGCCTGTCTCTTTTGGACTTCTGATTTTCAATTTGATCGGTGATATTTTCTTAAACTTGTTAGATACTAAGTAAGCAATTTCCTTGAATTTTCCACTATTATGAGTGCCAATTAAAATTTTTTTCATCTAAGTCTAGTAATTTTTTAAAAGCTTACTATATAGCATCATGATGTCAGATGATAAGAAAAAAAAAGAAGAGATTGATAAAGACCCTGAAGAACTTTCAGAAGAAGGAAAACAAGAAATAAATTTTGAAGAAAAGTTAAAAGAAACTGAGGAAAAATTATTAAGATCATTAGCAGAAATTGAAAATCAGAGAAGAAGGTTCGAAAAAGAAATCAAAGATGCTTTTGAATTCGGTTCTTTTAATTTCGCAAAAGAAAGTTTATCAATATTAGATAACTTGCAGCGTGCAAAAGAAGCAATTAAAAATGATGCTGTGTTAAAAAACAATAAAGATTTAGACAAATTTCTGGAAAATTTAAATATTATAGAGAAAGACTTAGTATCAATTTTTGAAAAAAATAATATTAAGAAAATTGAAGCTAAAGGTAAAAAATTTGACCCTAATCTTCATCAGGCAATGGCTGAAATAGAAGATGAAAAAAGCGAAGCTGGATCAGTTATTCAGGAAATACAAGCAGGCTATATGCTAGGTCAAAGATTGTTAAGACCAGCTTTGGTAGGTGTTGCAAAGAAAAAAGATACAAAAAGCACTGAAAAAAAGGAAAAAAAAGGGTGAAAATAACCTTGTAGTAAGAAAAAAAACACCCATATAGATTAAACAAAGGAATAAATAATTATGAGTAAAGTAATAGGGATAGACTTGGGAACTACAAATTCTTGCGTAGCAATAATGGATGGTAGCCAGGCAAAAGTTTTGGAAAACGTAGAGGGTGCAAGAACTACACCTTCAGTAGTAGCATTTTTAGATAAAGAGGAAAAATTAGTAGGGCAACCAGCAAAAAGACAGGCTGTAACAAATGCTGGTGACACAATTTTTGCAGTAAAAAGACTCATTGGTAGAAAATTTGATGGACCATCTGTACAAAAAGATATTTCAAAAGTTCCATACAAAATAATTAAATCTGAAAATGGCGATGCTTGGGTGGAAGGAAGAGGAAAAAAATATTCACCAGCACAGATTTCTGCATTTGTTTTGCAAAAAATGAAAGAGACAGCTGAGAAATATTTAGGTCAAGCGGTAACTAAGGCAGTGATAACTGTTCCAGCTTACTTCAATGACTCTCAGAGACAGGCAACTAAAGATGCTGGTAAAATTGCTGGCTTAGAAGTTTTAAGAATTATAAACGAACCTACTGCTGCATCACTTGCTTACGGCCTTGACAAAAAGGGTGGTAAAAAAATTGCTGTATATGACTTAGGTGGTGGTACGTTTGATATTTCTATTTTAGAAATAGGTGACGGAGTATTTGAAGTTAAGTCAACTAATGGTGATACTTTTTTAGGAGGAGAGGATTTTGACGACTCAATTGTAGAATATCTTGCTACTGAATTTAAAAAAGACAATGGTATTGACTTGAAGACAGATAAACTTGCCCTACAAAGACTAAAAGAAGCGGCAGAAAAAGCAAAGATCGAACTTTCTTCTGCAGCACAAACAGAAATAAATCTACCTTTTATTACTGCTGATAAAACTGGACCGAAACACTTAAATTTAAAATTTACGAGAGCAAAACTTGAAGCTTTAGTTCAAAGTTTAGTCGACAGAACTTTAGAACCTTGTAAAACTGCTTTAAAAGACTCTGGTTTTTCTGCAGCTGAAATTAACGAAGTTGTACTGGTGGGTGGAATGACTAGAATGCCTAAAATCATTGAAACAGTAAAAAATTTCTTCGGTAAAGAGCCAAATAAAAGTGTTAACCCTGATGAAGTAGTTGCAATGGGTGCAGCTATCCAAGGAGGAGTATTACAAGGTGATGTTAAGGATGTATTGCTTTTGGACGTTACACCTCTCTCATTAGGAATTGAAACACTTGGAGGTGTATCAACAAAATTAATTGAAAAAAATACTACAATACCAACTAAAAAAAGTCAGGTATTTTCTACAGCCGAAGATAATCAGCCTGCAGTATCTATTAGAGTGCTTCAAGGAGAGAGGGAGATGGCTGCAGACAATAAAATCTTAGGAAATTTTGAACTAGTCGGAATAGCTCCAGCTCCAAGGGGAACTCCACAAATTGAAGTTACATTTGATATTGATGCTAATGGTATAGTTAGTGTATCTGCAAAAGATAAAGGGACTGGAAAAGAGCAAAAGATTCAAATTCAAGCTTCTGGTGGTTTGTCTGATGAAGAGATACAGAAAATGGTAAAAGATGCTGAAGCTAACAAAGAGGCTGACAAAAAGAAAAGAGAGACAGTTGATGCAAGAAATCAAGCTGATAGTTTAGTATTTTCAACAGAAAAAAGTTTAAAAGAACACGGGGATAAAGTTTCAGCTGAAGAAAAAAAATCTATTGAAAACGGTATTGCTGAACTTAAAAAGTCTTTAGAGGGAACTGACATTGAAGATATAAAGAAAAAAACTCAAAGTTTAATTCAAGTTTCTATGAAATTAGGTGAAGCTGTATACAAAAGCCAACAAAAACCAAATAAAGATGACAAATCTGATGGTGGTCCTAAAGAAGCTAAGCCTGGTGGAAAAGATAATGTAGTTGATGCTGATTTTGAAGACATAAAAGAAGACAAAGAGAAAAGCGCCTAAGATAATAAATAAGGAGACGTCCTGTGGCTAAAAGAGATTGTTATGATGTCTTAGGTATTCCAAAAGGTGCATCTAAGGACGAAATTAAAAAAGCTTATAGAAAACTAGCACTCAAATATCACCCAGATAAAACTAAGGGCGACAAAGCTTCGGAGGAGAAATTTAAGGAGGCGAGTGAAGCCTATCACATACTCTCTGATGATAAAAGAAAAGCTAACTACGATCAATTTGGTCACGCAGCTTTTGAAGGTGCTGGTGGAGGTGGTTTTCAAGGTTTCGGTGGATTCGATAGTTCGTCTTTTTCTGATATTTTTGAGGACTTTTTCAGTGATTTTGGAGGTGGAGGCTCTTCCAGAAGAACAAGCAATAGAGGAAATGATTTAAGGTACGATGTCAGTATAAGTTTGGAAGAAGCATACGATGGAACTGAAAAAAATGTTAGATACACAACATATAAATCTTGTAAATCCTGTTCTGGTAGTGGCGCAGCGAAAGGTTCAAAGCCCATAAGATGTGATTACTGTTCTGGAAGAGGTAAAGTAAGGACTAATCAAGGTTTTTTTACTGTTCAACAAACTTGTCCGCAGTGTAGTGGGTACGGTGAAATGATAGGAACACCATGTAGCAATTGCAGTGGAAACGGAAAAGTTCAAGCAAACGAAAATGTAACAGTAAAAATTCCAAAAGGGGTTGATGATGGAACAAGAATAAGGCTTTCTGGCAAAGGTGAGGCTGGTTCAAAAGGAGGTTCTAGTGGAGATTTATATCTTTTTGTATCAATAGATAATCATAATATATTTAAAAGATCGGATGAAAATTTGTATTACGAACTTCCAATATCTTTTTCTGATGCAGCCTTAGGAACATCAGTAGAAGTACCTTCGATTGATGGAGGAAAATCAAAAATAAAAATACCTGGAGGAACACAACACGGAAAACAATTCAGGTTAAAAGGCAAAGGTATGCCTGTCTTAAGAAGAAATGTATTCGGTGATCTTTATATAAGAGTTGTCACGCAAGTGCCAAGTTCACTTTCAAAAAGACAGAGAGAAATATTAGAAGAATTTAATGAGATTGAGTCTAACAAGCCAGATCCAGTTATTAAAAGCTTTTTTGAAAAGGCTAAAAAATTCTGGAAAAAAACATAATTTAAATGGAAACTGATCAAATAATGTCTGCAATATTTCTTATTGCAGTTCTTATTTTAATCCTACCTGGTTTTTTATCCACTAACAGTAGAATGAAACAATTTTTAAGTAATTTGTCGATATGGACTATAATTGTACTAGTGATTATTGTAATAATTTATTTAATTAAATGATGAAAAAAATTAATTTAGCTATAACAGGTTGTATGGGTAGAATGGGACAGCAACTTATTAAATCAGCAAATAAAAATAAAATTTTTAAAGTTGTATCTCTAACTGAAAATAGAAAAATAAATAAAAAAATTTTTGGAATAAAACCTGAAATAAACTCTATTCTAGCTTTTAAAAATTCGAATGTAATAATAGATTTTACAGTACCCAAATGCACATTAGAAATCTTAAAAATAGCTGCAAAACAAAAGAAAAGAGTAGTAATTGGTACTACAGGTTTTACAAAAAAAGAGGAAATTTTAATTAAAAATTTCTCAAAGAAAATCCCAATACTTAAGGCTGGTAATATGAGCCTTGGGGTAAACTTGCTTATGTATTTAACAGAGATCGCTTCAAGATCTCTAGGTAACAATTTTTTAAGTAAAGTATATGAGGTGCATCATAAACATAAAATTGATTACCCTTCTGGAACAGCTTTAATGCTTGGGAAAGGAATAGCGAATGGAAAGAATAAAAATTTTTATAGTTTAGTAGGTAAAAAATATTTGAATAAAAAATCCTTTCCTTTCTCAAAAAAAATAAATTTTAATTCTATTCGCAAAGGAGAGGTGATTGGAGAACATGAGGTCAGATTTTCTAGTGGAAAAGAAATTATAAAACTTAATCATGAATCTTTTGATAGAGCTTTATATTCAGAGGGCGCCTTAACCGCAGCTGCATGGTTAATGTCTAAAAAAGTAGGTCTGTACTCTATGAGAGACCTTCTTAACTTTAAGTGAACAATAAAAAAAAATCTAAAATTATTTTAAGGATATTAAATAAAACATATCCTAAGGTACCTATACCTTTAAACTATAAAAATACTTTCACTCTTTTAGTTTCTGTTCTTCTTTCAGCTCAGTGTACTGATGTAAATGTCAATAATGTTACCAAAGATATCTTCCCAAAATATAATAAACCACACCATTTTGTAAAACTAGGCAGAAAGAAAATTGAGAGATTAATAAAAAGAATTGGAATATTTAGAGTTAAAGCTAAAAGTATCTTCTACTTATCAAAAACATTAGTTGAAAAATATAAAGGTAAAGTTCCAAAAACTTACGAAGAGTTAGAGCAACTTCCTGGAGTCGGTCACAAAACTGCAAGCGTAGTCATGTCTCAAGGTTTTGGTTTTCCTGCTTTTCCAGTCGATACACATATTCATAGATTAGCCCAAAGATGGGGTTTAACTAATGGAAAAGACGTTGTTCAAACAGAAGAGGATTTAAAGAAAATTTTTCCTAGGAAATACTGGAACAAGCTTCATTTGCAAATAATTTGGTATGGAAGAGAATATTGTAAGGCCCGAGACTGTTATGGAATTACTTGTAAAATTTGTAAAAGCTGTTATCCCAATAGGTCAAAACCTATTAAAACAAAAAAAGCTTAAATGAGAGTCCTAGGAATTGGCAATGCTATTGTTGATGTGATTTGTAAAGTTGATGACAAATTTATATCTCAGAATAACTTAACAAAAAGTACAATGAAGCTAGTGGATGAGACTGAATTTAAAAATCTCTTATCTAATCTTAAAGTAGAGGAAACTGTCTCAGGTGGATCGATTGCAAACTCAATAGTAGGTCTCTCACAACTTGGAAATAAAGTTGGTTTTATAGGCAAGGTAAGTGATGATGATTTAGGCAATAAATATGAAGAAGGCTTGAAAAAAGAAAATGTACAGTACTTCTATTCAAAAAAAAAAGAAGCAATTTCAACTGGAACTTGCTTGATATTAATTACTCCTGACTCAGAAAGGACCATGGTGACTTTCCTCGGTACCGCAGGAAAAATTAACGAAAACGATATAGACAAAAATGCAGTCAAAGATAGTGAAATTTTATTTTTAGAGGGATATCTTTGGGACGAAGGTGAACCAAAGAAAGCATTTGAAAAAGCAATTAATAGTTCAAATAAAGTCGCAATGTCATTATCAGATTTATTTTGTGTGGAAAGACACAAATCACATTTTTTAGAATTGGTGAAAAATAAATTAGATATTACTTTTGCAAATGAGCAAGAAATTATGTCACTTATTGATGTTAAAAAATTTGATGACGTAATCAATTTTGCCAAAAAAATAAATAAGTTAGTAGTTATTACTCGAGGTAATATGGGAGCAATTGCAATAAATAAAAGTGAAGTTGTAGAGTGTTCTGCAAAAAAGGATCTTCAAATAAAGGATTTAACAGGTGCTGGAGATTTATTTGCAGGGGGCTTTTTACATGGGTTATTGAACAATAAATCTACCAGAGAAAGTTTGGAAACTGGTACAGAAATGTCATCTAAAGTAATTCAAATAATAGGAGCTAGGCTTGATCGGCAAAATATATAAAGATTTAAAAGGATCCTAAATTAGTTTTTTTTCTTTTAAAACTTCCTTTTCCTTTTTTGGGTTTAACAACTCGTTTTCTGTATTTTTTAGTAAATAAATCTAATGCAAACTTATTTCTTTTTTTCATAGATGATAACCATCTTTGCTATTTAATATAAATTCATCATCCATAAATTTTTGATTGATTTTTTTTCTTAATCTATAAATATGAGTTTCTACTGTATGAGTATCTGCTTCAGCTGAATAATTCCAAACAGAAGATAAAATGTAATCTTTAGACAATGGTTTAGGATTATTTAATAAGAGCTCAATAAGGTGGACCTCTTTTTCAGTCAAAATAATTGAATTGCTGTTTTTAATTAATTTTTTTTCATTTTTATCTAGTAAATATTTTTTAACTTTTATTGAAGAATTTTTTAGAAATTTTTTTTTTGCAAAAATACTCTCTAAGGTATTGTTAATTTCTTTTAAAGTTGTGGGAAGCTGAACAACAGCATCGCAGTTAGAGATTTGTTTTTTTTTATTAGATACACATACTTTTAGAAAATCGCTTTTCTCTATGAGATTTTTAATTTTCTTATCTTTAAGAACTTCATCATGAAACAATATAATATCATATCCAGTGTTTGGGGCTGATGTAAAATGATTAAACTTTAAAAAGGGCCTTAGTTCATTTAATGTAGAAACAAATGAATTTGAGGCGTAAATTAGAACGTTTAAACGATGCATATTAAAATAAATAAAAATTACCTTACTTATGACAAATATAAAGTAAAATGTGCCCTGGGTAAAAGGGGAATCGGCATAAAAAAGATGGAAGGTGATAAAATTACTCCAATAGGACGGTATAATATCAAGTTTCTATTATACAGAAAAGACAGAATCAAAAAAATAAAAACTAAATTAAAAAAAATCATAATAAAGAAAAATATGGGGTGGTGTGATGATTCAAGTTCAGAGAATTATAATAAATTAATTCGACTACCTGTAAAATATAACCATGAAAAACTTTATAAAAATGATAACTCGTATGACATTATTCTTGTTTTGAATTTTAACATGTATCCAATTAAAAAAAATAAAGGGAGTGCAATTTTTATTCATGTTGCGAAAAAAAATTACAAAAAAACTTTAGGATGCATTGCGATTAGTAAAATATCGCTTTTGAAAATAATTAAAAAGCTAAACAAGAAATCTATTGTTGAGATCTCGAACCAAATATAGAGCTACCGATTCTTACAAAGGTTGCTCCATATTGAATTGCATCTTTGTAATCTGCTGACATACCCATGCTTAATTCTTTTAGGGCTAAAGATTGATTAAGCTCATTTATGGATTTAAAATATATCTTTGTATTTTGGTTATTAGGTGGAATAATCATTAGACCAATAACATCAAGTTTTGCAGTTTTTACACAATAGTTATAGAAGGAGTCAATTTCGTCAACTGGGACTCCAGACTTTTGTATTTCATTGCCTATATTCACTTGTATAAAATATTTAAGTTGTTTACCTAGGCTCAATTGGTGCTTAGCTAAAACATCAGCAAGTTTTTGACTGTCTAAAGAGTGAATGTAATCAAAAAGCTTGATTGCATCTTTTGCTTTATTACTCTGTAATTTTCCTACCATATGTAACTTTATATTTTCATTAGCTTTTTTTAAACTCGTCCATTTGGAAACTGCTTCCTGAACTTTATTTTCACCAAAATGTTGGTGCCCATATTCAATTAGA
>CACICB010000005.1 GCA_902585045.1 uncultured Pelagibacteraceae bacterium
CTAGACATTAAATACTATAAAATTTATAGAAAAGATGATCAATAATAATTGTGTTTATAAAAAAAAATACCTTAAAAATGCGCCTGTAGCTCAACTGGATAGAGCGCTTGGCTACGGACCAGGAGGTTCTGGGTTCAAATCCTAGCAGGCGCACCAATTTTTCATTGATATTCATTGAATTTATTATTAAATAGTCTAATGCAATTCTTAAAAAATATTTCATTGCAAAAATCTGTAATTTTTTTTTTCATTATTATTTTTTTTATCTTATTGCTACTTACTTTTTTATTATAAATATGCGAAATAAAGAAGAACTACCCCTACGAAAATTCTATATATTATAATTAAATTAAAATTAAATTTTTGAATATATTTTAAAAAAAACTTTATTGTAAAAAACGAGAATAAAAAAGATAAAAATATAGACGACAAATTTATCAATGAAAAATTGATGTCGTCTCTAGCAATAGTATTGCTAATGCCATAAAAAGATACGGCTGATAAAGTAGGGATTGAAAGTAAAAAAGAAATCTTGGCTGAGTCAAATCTTTTAAAATTAAGTAACCTTGCAGCTGTGATAGTTATACCAGATCTACTGACACCAGGTATAAGGGAAATAGCCTGAAAAAAACCAATTATGATTGCTGCTTTAAAATCAAAATCTGTCTTAATTTTCTTTTCTAATTTGAACTTGTCACTTATATATAACAAAATTCCAAAAACTAAAGTCATCCAAGCAATAGTTTTTATATTTCTTAGTTCAACTATAAAATTAGTTTGAACTAAAATAAACCCAATCAATATTACGGGTATAGAAGATATTATTATTTTTATGAATAATTCTCTATTTTCAACAAAGTTTAATATATCTTTATAAAAATACGTTAAAACAGCTATAAAAGAGCCTATGTGCAAACTTACATCAATTGATAGACTTTGGTTTTCAAAATTGATGAATTTTGAAATTATAATTAAATGAGAAGAAGAACTAACAGGTAAAAATTCAGTAATTCCTTGAACTAAAGACAGAATCAATATTTCAATCATTCAATAAAAACTAAAACTGAAGGATGTTTTTTTAATGTCATTACAAAACGCATATCAGTTATGCAAATAACTGATCAAAAAACAAAGGTTTTTTTTAATATAGGTAATTGATATTGACCTTTTATTTGTGTAAATTTTCATAATATTTAACTATTTTGACGACCTATGAAAAACAAAATGCTTAGATTTGTTGACGTTGAACAAGAGACTCCAATTAAAAGAGGCACTAAAATTCGAAAAGATGATTTTAACGAAATTTATAATGAATACATTACTGATAAGGCTAAAGAGCAATCAAGTAGGTGTTCTCAATGTGGGGTTCCCTTTTGTCAAATACACTGCCCATTAAGTAACAACATTCCTGATTGGTTAAAGCTAACAGCTGAAGGAAGACTAAAAGAAGCTTATGAAATTTCTCAAAGTACAAACAATATGCCAGAAGTGTGTGGTAGAATTTGTCCTCAAGATAGGCTTTGTGAGGGAAATTGTGTTATCGAGCAATCTGGGCATGGGACAGTTACAATAGGTTCAGTAGAAAAATATATAAGTGATACAGCTTGGGAAAAGGGTTGGGTTAAACCAATTAAGGTTAAAAAAGAACTCAAGCAATCAGTTGGTATAATTGGAGCTGGTCCTGCGGGTATGGCTTGCGCAGAGGAACTTCGAAAATCAGGTTATCAAGTAACAATTTATGACAGGTATGATAGACCAGGCGGGCTTCTAATTTATGGAATTCCAAATTTTAAACTCGAGAAGTTTGTTGTCGAGAGAAGAACAAAACTTTTAAAAGAAAGTGGAATAAAATTTGTTCAAAACTTCGAAGTTGGTAAAGATAAAACTTTATATGAACTTAAAAATAAACATGATGCAATTTTGATTGCAACAGGCGTTTATAAGGCCAGAGAAATAGATATTCCAGGACATGAGTTAAAAAATATATTTCCTGCTATGGAATTTCTAACTGCATCAAATAAAAAGGGTTTAGGAGATAAAGTTAAACTTTTTGATGATGGTACTTTAAATGCCGAAGGAAAAGATGTTGTAGTGATTGGTGGGGGAGATACAGCGATGGACTGTGTTAGAACATCAATAAGGCAAAAAGCAAAGTCAGTAAAGTGTCTGTATCGAAGAGATAGAGAGAATATGCCTGGTTCTGCAAGGGAAGTTGGAAATGCAATAGAAGAAGGTGTTGAATTTATTTGGCTTACTAGTCCAAAAAGTTTTATTGGAGACTCTAAAGTTGAGTCTGTAGAAGTTAACAAAATGAAATTAGGTGATCCTGACTCTTCAGGAAGAAGACGTCCTGTGATTGAAATAGGATCAGAATATAAAATTAAAGCAGATCTAGTTATTAAATCATTAGGGTTTGATCCAGAAAATCTACCAAAACTATTTGGTGCAAAAGAATTAGCAATTTCTCAGTGGGGCACAATAAAAATTAATTTAAAGTCTATGCAAACAAATTTAGATGGAGTGTTTGCTGCAGGCGATATTGTCAGAGGAGCTTCATTAGTTGTCTGGGCAATTAGAGATGGCAGAGATGCTGCTGTAGAAATTGAGAAATATTTACAATTAAAAGCTATTAAAAGTAAATCTGAAGAAGCAGCTTAAAATGCATAATTATAAAAAAAATAAATCTCTGTTGGAAAAAACTTATAATTATAAATCTGACATGGAGCATGAAGCGTGTGGAGTAGGTTTAATCGCTTCAACAAATGGTAAGAAAACTAGAAAAGTAGTTGAATATGGAATTGAGGCTCTGAAAGCTATTTGGCATAGAGGTGCAGTAGATGCTGATGGCAAATCTGGAGACGGCGCAGGTATACAAATTGAGATCGCTCCGGACTTTTTTAAAGAAAAAATTTTATCAACTGGTCATACCCCAGACGATAATAGTAGGATTTGTGTTGGAATGGTGTTTCTCCCAAGAACAGATTATTCAGAGCAAGAAAAATGCAGAGAAATAATAGAGTCAGCATTATTAGATGGAAATTACTATATCTACGGATGGAGACAAGTTCCTATAAATCCAAGTGTTTTAGGAAAAACTGCAGATCAGAGCCGACCAGAAATAGCTCAAGTAATGTTTAAAAAAAATGAAAATTTAGGGACAAATGACCTTGAGAGAGATCTTTTCGAAACAAGAAAAAAAATTGAGAAAGTTGCCAGAGAAAGTCAGTTAAAAGAATTTTATATTTGCTCATTTAGTTCAAGATCAATTGTATATAAAGGAATGTTTTTAGCTGAAATGTTATCAGAATTTTATCCTGATCTTAATGATGAAAAGCTTACCTCAAGGTTTGCAGTATTTCATCAAAGATACTCTACAAACACTTTTCCTAGCTGGGATTTAGCACAACCCTTTAGGACACTAGCACATAATGGTGAAATAAATACTCTTAAAGGAAATATAAATTGGATGAAAATACACGAGCAAGACATGTCTAGCTCTTTATTTAAAAATGTAAAAGATCTTAAGCCAGTAATTAGAAGCTCATCCGACTCTGGAGCACTTGATAATGTATTTGAACTATTAGTACATTCAGGAAAACTAGCTCCATTAATTAAATTAATGATGATCCCAGACGCATGGTCTAAAAGAAGTAAAACAGTTCCAAAAAACCATCAAGATCTATTTAATTTTTTAAATAGCACTATTGAACCATGGGACGGTCCGGCAGCTATTTGCGCAACAGATGCTAAATGGGTTTTGGCTTCCTCAGATAGAAATGGACTAAGACCGTTAAGATATACATTAACCTCAGATGATCTATTTTTTGCGGGTTCAGAAACTGGTATGATCAAAATTCCTGAAGAAAAGATTATTGAAAAAGGAAAATTGGGACCAGGCCAAATTATTGCGATAGATTTAAAAAAAGGAAAATTATTTAAAGATAAGGAAATTAAAGATCTATTAGCAAGAGACTATAAAAAATATAGTAAACAAATTATTGATCTAGAAAAGAAAATTTCAGATGATAAAGAAAAACCAAATTTTATAGGCGAAGATTTACGAAAGAGACAGTATTTATCAGGCTTAAGTGTAGAAGATTTAGAATTAATACTACACCCAATGGCTGAAGAGGGAAAAGAAGCATCAGGTTCTATGGGGGATGACACACCTGTAGCAGTTCTCTCAAGTCATTTCAGACCCGTTTCTCATTACTTTAGACAAAACTTTAGTCAAGTCACTAACCCCCCAATTGACTCCCTAAGAGAAAACAAAGTAATGAGTTTGAAAACAAGATTTGGGAATTTAGGAAATATTTTAGACTTTGATAATCTAACCGAGGAAAATATATATGTTTTAGATAGTCCAATTCTTACAAACTCTCAATTCAAAAAGTTCAAAAAATTTTTTTCTAAAAAAACTAAAGTAATCGATTGTACATTTGATATAAGTCTATCATTAAAAGATAGAATTGAAAAAATCAGAGAAGAGGCTGAAATTTCGGTCAGAGAGGGAAGTACTTGCTTAATCTTATCGGATAAAAATATTACCAATAATAAAGCAAGTATACCAAGTATATTGACGGTTGGAGCTGTTCACTCCCACTTAGTTAAGCATGGCCTAAGGGGGTATTGCTCATTAAACGTAGAATGCTCTGACGCCTTGGATACACACTCTTTTGCAATTTTAATAGGTGTAGGCGCGACAACAGTAAATCCTTATCTTGCAATTGACAGTATCTATCAAAGATTTGAAAAAAAATTATTTGGTAAATCTGATTTTGAAAGCTGTGTTGTTAAGTTTAAAAAATCAGTTGATGCTGGATTATTGAAGATAATGTCTAAGATGGGAATATCTGTTATAAGTTCCTATAGAGGTGGATGTAATTTTGAAGCTGTTGGCTTAAGCAGAGCTATTGTATCCGATTATTTTCCAGGGATGTCGTCTAGAATTTCAGGTATTGGTGTAATTGGAATTGAAAAAAAAATTAAAGAACTTCATACAAAATTTAATGCAAAAAACGTATTCACTTTACCCATTGGCGGTCTATACAGATATAGAAAAAGCGGTGAAGATCACCAATATCAAGGAAGATTAATTCATCTTCTTCAAAGTGCAGTTGGAAGCGGATCATATGAACAATATAAAAAGTATTCATCAGGTATACATAATCTACCACCAATTAATATTAGAGATTTATTGGAATTTAAAAAACCTAAAAAAGAGATAAATATAGATGAAGTAGAACCCCTAGAAAATATATTAAAGAGATTTGGAAGTGGGAGCATGTCACACGGAGCTTTGTCAGCAGAAGCACATGAGACTTTAGCAATGGGAATGAATAGAATTAAAGGAGCTTCATGTAGTGGTGAGGGAGGTGAGGATGCCAAAAGATTTAAAGTTCTTTCTAATGGTGACAGCGCAAATTCAAGAGTAAAACAAATCGCTTCAGCAAGATTTGGCGTGACTGTAGACTATTTAAATAATGCAAATGAAATAGAGATTAAAATTGCTCAAGGTGCAAAACCAGGCGAGGGCGGACAGTTACCTGGTTTTAAAGTAACAGATGAAATAGCTAGACTAAGACATTCTACTCCAGGTGTGACTTTAATTTCTCCTCCTCCACATCATGATATTTACTCAATTGAGGATCTGGCTCAATTAATTTACGACTTAAAGCAAATTAATCCTAAAGCACGTGTAGGTGTTAAACTAGTTGCATCTACTGGAATTGGAACTATTGCAGCGGGAGTTGCAAAAGCAAAAGCAGATATAATTTTAATTTCTGGTCACTCAGGTGGAACAGGTGCAAGTCCTCAAACTAGCATTAAATATGCTGGAATACCTTGGGAAATGGGCTTAACTGAAGCAAACCAAATTTTAACACTTAATAATTTAAGACATAACGTTACTCTTAGAACTGATGGAGGATTGAAAACTGGCAGAGATGTTGTGATCGCTGCGATGATGGGCGCCGAAGAATATGGAATGGGAACATCATCTTTAGTTGCCATGGGATGTATAATGGTAAGACAATGTCACTCTAATACATGCCCAGTTGGTGTATGTAGCCAAGATGCTTCATTAAGAGAAAAGTTTACTGGGACTCCAGAAAAAGTAGTAAACTTATTTAGATTTATAGCAACTGAAGTGAGAGAGATTTTAGCTTCTTTAGGATTTAAGTCTATTAATGAAATAATTGGAAGAACAGATTTGTTATCTCAAGTAAATAAAGGCGCATCAAATTTAGATGACTTAGATTTAAATCCTTTATTAGTTCAAGCAGATCCAGGTGAAAATCTAAGATATTGTAAAGACAACCACATAAATAAAGTTCCTGAAACTTTAGATGAAAAGATATGGTCTGATATTAAAGATAAGATTAATCCTTCACAAAAAAATAATTTTGAATATGAAATTGAAAATACTTCAAGGTCTGTTGGAACAAGACTTTCTCATCACATTTATAAAAAATATGGTAACGAAAAATTGAATGATGAAACTATTAATATTAAACTAAAGGGGTCTGCTGGCCAGTCTTTGGGAGCATTTCTAGCGAAAGGGATAAGCCTAACTGTAGAAGGTGACTGTAATGATTATGTCGGCAAGGGCCTGTCAGGCGGTAAAATAATTGTAAGAACCTCTAAAAAAAGCAAATTAATTCCTGAAAATAATACAATTATCGGTAATACGGTTTTATACGGAGCTACATCAGGAAAACTATATGCATCTGGGCAAGCAGGTGAAAGATTTGCGGTGAGAAATTCTGGAAGTTTCGCTATCGTAGAGGGGTGTGGAGCTCATGGCTGTGAATATATGACTGGTGGAAATGCAATTATATTGGGACCGGTAGGAGATAATTTTGGAGCTGGAATGACTGGTGGAATGGCTTTTATTTATGATGAAAAAAACGAGTTCGAAAATTTCGCTAATCCTGCCTCAATAATCTGGCAACCTGTTGAAACTGATTATTGGAAAAAATTTTTAAAAGACAGTATTAAAGAATTTGAGGATGTAACTTTTTCCCAAAAAGCTGACCGAATATTAAAAAATTTTAAAGTTGAATTAAAAAATTTTAAACAAGTTTGCCCAATTGAGATGCTTGATAAATTAGACAACCCAATCAGCTTAAAGCCTCACATCAAGAAAGCAGGCTAATGAATAAAATTAAAGTCTTTTGCTTTGGTTTTGGCCAGGTTGCAGAGTGTTTTGCAAACAAGCTTATTAAAGAAAAAAAAGATTTAGATTTAACTGTTACTTCAAGAGATGAAACTCACCAGATAGAATTCAATAATTTAAAGATAACATCATTTTTTTTTAAAGATGATAAGTTTGATCCCTCATTGAAAAAAAAATTAGAGGAAGCAAATTATATTTTGATTTCTATTCCTCCTATTGATGGCAAAGATATCGTTGCAAATTATTTTGATACCAATTTAAAAGGTATAAAAAATTGTAGATGGATTACATATCTGTCAGCCACTAGTGTTTATGGAGATCACAAAGGTAATTGGGTGAACGAGAAAAGCATTACTAAGCCAACCTCACCAAGCGGTATAAACAGATTAAAAGCAGAAAACAGTTGGATAAGTTTGTCAAAAAAGATTGGTTTACCATTACAAATTTTTAGATTAGCAGGAATTTACTCTAATGAATTTAATATATTAAAAAGGTTAAAAAATGGCAGAGTTCAAATAGTTAATAAAAAAGATCATTTTTTTTCAAGAATTCACCTCGAGGACATAGCCAATGTTTTATTTAAATCTTTAAATAATTTTAAAAGAAATGAGATTTATAACATTTGTGATGACAAACCCACTTCGCAAAATGAAGTAGTGGCCTTTGGTACAGAATTACTTAAATTAAAACAATTAAATCCTGTGAAACTTGAGGAGATTGAAAGTGAGATGTTACAGAATTTCTATAAAGACTCAAAAAAAGTTGATAACAAAAAAATGAAAAATTTTTTTAATTACAATTTAAAATATCCTACTTATAAAGAGGGATTAAGTTATATTTTTAACAATAATATCTAATTCCTTAACTATTTTTTTTAAAGGTCTCTTATCAGAGAGACTATGGTCGCCGTTTTTTATGATTAAAATTTTCTTTTTAGCTTCACTAAACAACTTTAACATATATCTTGAGAAGACAATTGGCACAACTTCATCCTTTTGGCCATGTATCATTGTTACGAATATTCTAGAATTTATTTTTTTATTTAAAACTTTATTTTTTTTTCCATCTTTAATTAACTGGAGTGATATCGGATACTCGTATCCACCATTTTTAATAATAGTTTTACCAGTTTTGAGTATTTCTCTTTTGATTTTTTTCGGAAATTTATTCCACATTAGCCTGGTTAAAAATTCGGGTGCAGAGCCAATTCCAATAAAAGCTTTTATTTGTGTCTTAAAATACTTAAACTGATTAAGTGCAATCCAGGCACCCATACTAGAGCCAATTAATATAAAATTTTTTTTTCCGACAATTTTTCTTATTACTTTTTTAGCATCATTAGACCAAATACTGATATTTCCTTTTGTAAATATTCCTGAGGATTTACCGTGACCTGAGTATTCTAAAGCTAAAAAACCAATTTTTTTCTTATTTGCAAATCTTAAAAGAGTTTGTGGTTTTTTTCCCTCTATATCAGACATAAAACCTGGTAAAAAAATTAAATAAAGTTTTTCTTTTGAGTAATTATCGATATATCTTAGTTTTTTTGTATTAGAGATTTTCAAAAATTTAAATTTTTTCATATTAGGACCTGTTAATTTGCTATTATATATTAAAAAATATGACTACTAAAATAAATGTTTTGCAAGTAATTCCGAAACTTGGATACGGAGGAGCTGAAACTGGATGTTATGATATTGCACATTATTTGGCAGAACAAAACTGGGGCTCATACATAGCTACTTCTGGTGGAGAGTTACTTAAATTTATTAAAAAGAATAAAGTTAAAGTTTTTAAGCTACCGGTACACTCTAAAAATCCTTTAACGATTATTTTGAATACGATATTATTAATTTTTTTAATTTTGATTAAAAAAATTGATATTGTTCATGCAAGAAGTAGAGCGCCAGCATGGTCATGTTATTTTGCTTGCTTATTTACTAACACAGTATTTGTTACAACATTCCATGGTACATACAACTATAAATCTAAATTTAAAAAATTTTACAATAGCATTATGTTAAGATCAAAACTTACGATTGCAGGCTCTAATTTCATTTTTGGACATATCAATGAAAATTACAGTGAATATTTGAATAAACATAAAAAATTGAGAGTAATTTTCAGAGGTATTAATATAGACTATTTTAATTCAAAAAATATTTCAATTTTAAAACAAGAAAAATTAAAAAAAGAATGGAGATTAGATCCAAAAAAATTCACAATTTTGATGCCTGGTAGATTAACATATTGGAAAGGCCAAGAAAAATTTATTGAGGCTTTAAATATTTTAATAGAAGATTTTAATTTTACCAATTTTCACGCAATCTTGCTTGGATCTGATCAAGGTAGAAAAGTATATAGTAAGAAACTTTTTAGTTTAGTTGAAAGATATAATTTGTCAAAAAAAGTGAGTTTTATAAACCATTGTGGAGATATGCCCTTGGCATATTCTTTAGCAGATGTAGTTGTCTCAGCTTCTACAGAACCTGAGGCCTTTGGAAGAGTTGCAGTCGAGTCTCAATCTATGGGCAAACCAATAATTGCTAGTAATATAGGTGGATCAAAAGAGACCGTTCTAAATAAAAAAACTGGGTTTTTATATAAACATGATGATCCAAGAGAACTTGCTAAAAGCTTAAATACTGTTATTCAATTAAATCAAGAAGAGTTGAAATTAATGGGAAACGAAGGTAGAAAAAACATAGCAAAAAAGTTTGATGTAGAATTGATGTGTGATTCAAATTTAAGAGAATATAAAAAATTATTAAAAAATTAATGCCTCAGATAAAGTTATTAGATGGTAACAAAATTTCTTTTACAAAATCAATAAGCGGTTTTGAGTTATCAAAAAAAATTAGTAAATCTCTGGAAAAGTCTGCTTTAATTATGGAGGTAGATGGCAAGTTAAAAGATTTAAGTCATGAGATTACAACAGACTCTAATGTAAGAATAATTACCTCTAAAGACAAGGAAGGTTTGGAGGTAATAAGACATGATGCTGCCCATATAATGGCAATGGCTGTTCAAGAATTATACCCTGGTACACAAGTCACTATAGGCCCAGTTATTGAAAACGGTTTTTATTATGATTTCGCCAGAAAAGAACCTTTTACAAGTGATGATTTAAAAAAGATTGAAAAAAAAATGTCAGAGATAGTTGACAGAGATGTTAAAACAAAAAGAGAAGTGTGGGAAAGAAAAAAAGCAGTAGAACATTTCAAAAAAATTGGAGAAAAGTACAAAGCTGAAATAATTGAGAGCATCCCACAAAATGAGGAACTTTCAATTTATCATCATGGTGATACATGGCATGATTTATGTAGAGGTCCACATTTAGCGTCTTCAAGTAAAATTGGGAAAGCTTTTAAATTAACCAAGGTATCTGGTGCTTACTGGCGAGGAGACTCAAATAATGAGATGTTACAAAGAATATATGGAACTTGTTGGAGTTCAAAAAAAGATCTAGATGATTATCTTAATCGATTAGAGGAAGCAGAGAGAAGAGATCACAGAAAACTCGGAAAAGAAATGGATTTATTTCATTTTAGAGAGGAGAGCCCCGGATCAGTTTTCTGGCATGAAAAAGGATGGTTATTATTTCAAAGATTAGTTGAGTACATGAGAATGAAACAAAGACTTGCAGGATATAAGGAAATTAATACTCCTGAACTTTTAGATAAGTCATTATGGGAAAAATCTGGTCATTGGGAAAAATTTGGTGAACATATGTTTACATCTGAAACACCAGATGAGAAAACATTTGCCGTCAAACCTATGAATTGTCCGGGTTGTGTTCAAGTATTTAACCAGGGTCTGAAGAGTTATAGAGACTTGCCACTAAAACTCTCAGAATTTGGTAAGGTACACAGATACGAACCCTCAGGAGCTTTACACGGTCTACTTAGAGTACGAGCCTTCACGCAAGATGATGCACATATTTTTTGTACAGAGGATCAAATTACTGAAGAGTCATTATCAGTAACAAATTTAATTCTTGAAATATACAAAGATTTAGGATTCAAAGATGTAATTTTAAAATACTCTGATAGGCCACAGCAAAGAGTTGGTGAAGATAAAATTTGGGATAAATCTGAAGCTGCTCTATTGACAGCAATTAAAAAATCTAAACTAGAATATATAGTAAACAAAGGAGAGGGAGCTTTTTATGGGCCAAAAATTGAATTTGTTTTAAGAGATGCTATTGGAAGAGATTGGCAGTGTGGCACTCTTCAAGTTGATTTGAATTTACCAGGAAGGTTAGGTGCAACTTACGTAGCTAAGGATGGAACTAAAAAAATTCCCGTTATGTTGCATAGAGCTTTATTTGGTTCGCTAGAGAGATTTATCGGAATATTAATAGAAAATTATGCGGGCAAACTGCCCTTTTGGTTATCTCCAGCACAAGCAGTGGTATGTTCAATAACAGATGAGAACAATAAGTATGTGAAAAATTTATTTGAAGATCTGTTTAAAGAAGGTATAAAATGTGAAATGGATTTAAGAAATGAGAAGATTAACTATAAGATAAGAGAACACTCTTTAGCGAAAATTCCATATATTTTAGTTTGTGGTAAAAAAGAAGTTTCAGAAAATACTGTAACAATCCGAAAACTAGGATCTGATAAACAAGAAACAATTAAAAAAGAAAAACTCATAAAAAATATGTTAGATTTAAATAAGTTGCCTCTAAACTAAGTGTCAAATTCTAAACCTAATTACTTTCAAAGACGAACAAAGCATCAGGGCCCCAGAGCTAATGAACGTATTAGAGCTTTAGACGTTCAGGTAATAGGAAGTGATGGAGTAAATCTTGGTGTAATGCCTTTAAAGAAAGCAATCGAGTTAGCTAAACAAGAAGATTTAGATTTGATTGAAATATCTCCAAACACAAATCCGCCTGTTTGTAAAATAATGGACATGGGAAAGTATAAATATGATCTGCAAAAAAAGGCAAACCAAGCAAAGAAAAAACAAAAAATTGTTTCTCTAAAAGAAATTAAATTAAGACCGGGGACCGAGACCCATGATTATAACTTTAAAATAAAAAATGCTAAAAAATTTATTAGCAAAGGTGATAAAGTCAAATTTACAGTTAAATTTAAAGGACGAGAAATGCAGCATACCGAATTAGGAAAAGAATTGATGAATAAGATTATTGAAGAAACAAAAGATATAGCAAAAGTTGAGAGTGAGCCTAAATTTGAAGGCAAACAGATGGTTATGATAATTCAACCTATTTAGATCAATAATAATAGCGACTTGCTAACCTTAGCTATTGCCTATATAAGTCCGGAACATTTATGCCAAAATTAAAAACTAAAAGTTCAGCAAAAAAAAGATTTAGATTCACAGCTTCAGGTAAAATAAAGATGCCTCAAGCTGGTAAACGACACGGTATGATTAAAAGAACTAATTCACAAATAAGAAAACAGAGAGGCACTACGATAATGACTAAACAGGACTCCAAAATAGTTAAATCGTACATGCCATATAATTTAAGAGGATAACATGGCAAGAACAAAACGTGGTGTAGTAAGCAGAGCAAAACATAAAAAAGTTTTAAAAACTGTAAAAGGCCAATACGGAAGAAGAAAAAATACTATAAGAATAGCGCGCCAAGCTATGGAAAAGGCAATGCAATATGCTTATCGAGATAGAAAAACTAAAAAAAGAGAATTTAGATCCTTATGGATACAAAGAATTAATGCTGGAGTTAGAGCTGAAGGATTAACATATGCAAGATTTATTAATGGTTTGGCAAAATCTAAAATTAAACTTGATAGAAAAGTTTTGGCTGAATTAGCCTACAATAATCCAGAAGTCTTTAAATCTGTGGTTAAAAAGGTTCAATCCTCCCTTAGTTAAAAGGGTCTTTGATTTAAATCAAACTTTAATATAAAAAATCAATTACCTAATGAGTGATTTGGATAAAATAAATTCTATTTTTAATGCTAAAATTGACTCTGTAAAAACTAAGGAAGAGTTGCAGAATATCAAAACTGAGTTTTTTGGAAAAAATGGTCAAATCACTAAACAGTTTAAAACTCTAGGCTCATTAGATCCAGAACAAAGAAAAGACCTTGCCTCAAATTTGAATAAAATTAAAAATGATTTTACATATCAGCTAGAGCAAAAAAATATTGAAATTGAAACTAGTGAAATAAATGAAAAACTTAAAAATGAAAAAGTTGATGTTACGCTCCCAATAAGACCAAGTCGGCAAGGCAAAATTCATCCAGTCTCACAAGTTATAGATGAAATATCTTCTATTTTTTCAGAAATAGGATTTTCAGTTGCCGAGGGACCTGATGTTGAATCAGAATACAATAATTTTACAGCTTTAAATACACCTGAAGAACATCCTGCAAGAGACTTGCATGATACTTTTTATTTAGATGAAAATAAAAAATTACTATTAAGAACACATACATCTCCAGTTCAAATTAGAACAATGATGTCAAGTAAACCACCTTTTAAAATAATAGTGCCTGGAAGAACCTACAGGTGTGACAGTGATCAAACTCATGCTCCAATGTTTCACCAACTTGAAGGTCTTCACATAGATAAAGGTATCACAATGGGACATCTAAAAGGTTGTTTGGATTATTTTATAAAGGAATTTTTTGAAGTTAAAAATGTAAAAATGAGATTTAGACCAAGTCATTTTCCTTTTACAGAACCGTCGGCAGAAGTTGATATTGGCTATAAAATTGAAAAAGGAAAAATTGTTATTGGTGAAGGAGATAAATGGTTAGAAGTTTTAGGATGCGGAATGGTTCATCCTAATGTATTAAAAAATGTAAAAATCGATACTAAGAAATATCAAGGATTTGCTTTTGGAATAGGCATCGATCGTTTAGCAATGTTGAAATATGGAATTAACGATCTTAGAGCTTTCTTCGAGGCAGATTACAGATGGCTAAGTCATTTTGGATTTGACCCTTTAGATGTTCCAACAAATTACAGGGGACTAAGTAAATGATCATCACGATTCCCTGGCTCAAAGAACATCTTAAAACGTCAGCTAAAGAAAATGAGATTATTGACCGGCTCATAAATATTGGGCTTGAAGTAGAAGGTGTAAAAGAAACCTCTGGAGATTTAGGTAAGTTTAAAATTGCTAAAGTATTAAAAGCTGAAAAACATCCAAATGCTGATAAATTAAAAGTTTGTGATGTTACTACTGGTGGAAAAGAGATTATAAAAGTTGTTTGTGGGGCTCCAAATGCTAGAGAGGGTTTGATCACAATCTATGCACCTCCTGGCGCTGTAATACCAAAAACTAACTTTGAATTAAAGGTAGCTAAAATAAGAGGTGTGGAGTCTAGAGGGATGCTTTGCTCCGAAAGTGAACTTAATTTATCCAACGAAAGTGAAGGAATTATTGAACTAAAAAATAAAGAGAGAGAAATTGGAAAAAGCTATTTTAAAAGTAGCTCGCAAAAAGTTATCGATATTTCCATAACTCCAAATCGGGCTGATTGTCTAGGAGTTAGGGGTATTGCAAGAGATCTTTCATCAACAGGAGTTGGAAAATTAATTCAAATAAACAGAAAAAAAATCAAACAAAATATAAAACACCAAATAAAAACATCGATTACAAAAGAAAAAAATCAAGGTTGTGATATCTTTGGAAGCTGTTACATTAAAAACATCACCAATAAAGAGAGTCCTGAATGGCTTAAAAATAAATTAATCGCCTTAGGTCTAAAACCAATCTCAGCTGTAGTTGATATTACAAATTATGTAATGTTTGACCTAAATAGACCATTGCACGCATATGATGCAGACAAAATTAACAAAGAAATTATAGTTAGAAACGCTAAAGAGGGTGAGACATTCGAGGCATTAGATAATAAAAAATATAAATTAAAAAAAGATATGTGCGTCATCTCTGATAAATCCGGCATTCTTGGATTAGGTGGAATTATCGGAGGAACAACCACCTCTACCGAATTAGACACAAAAAATATACTTTTAGAAGCCGCATATTTCAGCCCGTCATCAATAAGAAAAACAGCTAGAGCACTTAATATTAACACTGATGCAAAATACAGATTTGAAAGAGGAATAGATCCTGATTCAATCAAAGAAGGGCTAGAACTTGCAACTGAACTTATTTTAAAAATTTGTGGAGGTGAAGCTAGCAAGTTCCAAATTACTGGAAAGATTAAAAAAAAAAATAAGGCAATCAACTTTCAAGTAGAAAAATTTGAAAAACTGATTGGTATTTCAATCACAGCGAATGAAATTGATAAAATTTTATCCTCTCTAGGTTTCAAGTGTAAAAAAAGCTCAAAAGTAATAAAAGTAGAAGTACCAAGCTGGAGGCCAGACATTAGTTTGGACGAAGATTTAATTGAAGAACTAATCCGGATTAAGGGGTTTAAAAATATAAAATTAATTAAACCTGTCAAAAATAGAACTCAAGATACTTTAAATTTTACACAAAAACTTTTCCATTTATCACAGAGATCAATGGCGTCAAAAGGCTATATGGAAATAGTAACTTGGTCATTTACAGACTCCAAAATTGACAAACAGTTTTCTAATGGCGAAAAAGAAATTTCAATATTTAATCCAATTTCATCTGATCTTGATGTTTTAAGACGTTCAATTTTTTCTAATTTAGCTATTCATCTTAAAAAAAATCAAGATAGAGGGTACGAAGATTTATCTTTATTTGAAATTGGCCCAACATTCTTTGGAAAAAATCCAGGGGAACAACAAATTGTAGTTGGAGGTTTGAAATCTGGAAAAATAAACAGAAAAAGTTGGTTAGATAAAGAAAGAGATGTAGATATTTTTGATATAAAAAGTGATGTTATGAGAACTTTGGTTGAGCTAGGCATTGAAGAAAAAAATCTTTTTGTTAGTGATCATACTAAATATTGCTATCATCCTGGAAGATCAGGATCTGTTACACTTAAATCTGAAAAAGGACCTCATCTAGCTTATTTTGGTGAGATTCATCCAGCAATTATTAAAAAGTTAGATTGTAAAGACAAAAATATTTTTGGATTTGAAATTTTTTTGAAAAATATTCCTGAACCAAATAAAAAATTTAGACAAAGCAAAAAAAGCTTTCAAGCTTCAGATTATCAAAAATCAGAAAGGGACTTTGCCTTTGTCATAGATAAAATCTTCAAAATAGGATCGTTAGAGAAAATCATAAGAGAAGTAGACGAAAATTTGATACAAAATGTATCTACTTTTGATGTTTATGAGGGAGAAAATATTCCAAAAGATAAAAAGTCAGTTGCAATTAATGTTACTTTACAGGCTATAGATAAAACTCTATCAGAAAAAGATTTAGATGAAATCAGTAAAAAAATTATTGATACAGTAAGTAAAAAAACTGGCGCTACGATTAGGTCCTAAATGTCAGATATAAACAGAATTCGTAATTTTTCTATAATTGCGCATATTGACCATGGCAAATCAACTATCGCAGATAGAATTATTCATAAGTGTGGAGGGTTAACTGAGCGTGAGATGAAACAACAAGTTCTAGACTCTATGGACATAGAGAGAGAACGCGGTATTACAATTAAAGCGCAAACAGTCAAACTAAATTATAAAGCAAAAGATGGTCAAGAATATGTATTAAATATTATAGACACACCTGGACATGTAGATTTTGGATATGAGGTTAGTCGCTCTTTATCTGCTTGTGAAGGCTCACTTTTGATTGTAGATAGCACCCAAGGCGTTGAAGCACAAACACTAGCTAATGTCTATCAAGCTCTCGAGATAAATCACGAGGTAATTCCTATCTTAAATAAGATTGACTTACCTGCATCAGATATTGAGAAAACAAAAAAGGAAATAGAGGATGTAGTTGGGATAGAGACAACAAATGCAATTTCTTGCTCAGGTAAAACAGGCGAAGGTATAGACGATATTTTAGAAGCAATAATAAGCAAATTACCTGCTCCAAAAGGTTTACCAAATGAAAAATTAAAATGTTTATTAGTAGACAGTTGGTACGATAGTTATTTGGGCGTCGTTATTCTTGTAAGGGTTATTAACGGTAAACTAAAAAAAAGTATGAAAATTAAATTAATGTCAAATAATCAAGAGTATGTAATCGAAAAAGTTGGTGTTTTTACACCTAAGGCAAATGATATCCCAGAGCTTAACTCAGGTGAAATAGGATTTATTATTACAGGAATAAAATCTTTATCAGAAACAAAAGTAGGAGACACAATATGTGATGCATCCAACCCGATAAGTGAACCTCTATCAGGCTTTAAACCTAGTAAGCCAGTGGTATTTTGTGGTTTGTTTCCGGTAGATAGTTCAGAGTATCAGAAATTGAAAGATGGACTAGCTAAGTTGAAATTAAATGATGCTAGTTTTTCATACGAACCAGAGTCTTCAAGTGCGCTCGGTTTAGGTTTCAGATGTGGATTTTTAGGATTATTACATCTTGAAATAATCACTGAGAGATTAGAAAGAGAATTTGATGTTAATCTAATTACTACAACTCCAGGGGTAATTTATAAAGTTCACAATACAAAAGGTGAAGTCCTTGATCTACAAAATCCTTCAAATATGCCTGATCCCACTCAAATAGAAAAAATTGAAGAACCTTGGATCAAGTCTACCGTAATAACACCAGATGAATATTTAGGATCAATAATAAAAATTTGTCAGGATAAAAGAGGAGTGCAGACTAATCTATCTTATTCTGGAAATAGAGCAGTTTTATCTTACGATTTACCTCTTAATGAAGTAGTTTTTGATTTTAATGATAGGTTAAAATCTGTTTCAAGCGGCTACGCTAGTTTCGATTATGAAATATCCGGTTACAGAGAAGGTGATCTTGTAAAATTAGGAATATTAGTAAATTCTGAACCTGTAGACGCATTAGCTATGATCATTCACAAAGATTTTGCTCAAAAAACTGGAAGACAAGTCTGTGAAAAATTAAAAGACTTGATTCCAAGGCATAACTTCATGATCCCAGTTCAAGCAGCGATTGGCGGAAAAATAGTAGCTAGAGAGTCTATAAAAGGATTTAAAAAAGATGTATTAACAAAAATTCATGGCGGCGGTGCGACTGATCGAAAAAGAAAACTTTTAGAGAAACAAAAAAGAGGAAAAGCAAGGTCAAAACAATTCGGTAAAGTTGAAATACCCCAAGAGGCATTTATTGGAGTTTTAAAAATAAATAAAGAAACCTAATGAAAAAAAAATTATTTATTTTTTCAAATGAAAGTATTTTTATTCAAGATGAAAAGTATTTTTGTGATAATATAGACTTAAAATCTAGTCCAGAAGGATTAAATAAAAAATTTGAAGTAAATCTTTTTGGTAGAAAATCTTCTAAGAAAAGAACGCACGAAATAAAATTAAAAAAAATTAAAATTTTCTCTAATATATTTAGCTATTTGTCAGAGGCAATTAAATCAACGAAAATTGAAAACACAAAATATTTAATAATTTCAATTTCTCCATATACTTTTTTAATTTGTTTGTTTTTAAGAATATTTGGAAAAACTCCAATTGTTTATTTAAGAAGTGACGGATATGGTGAATACAATGCTATTCTAGGTAGCTTCGGTAAATTAATTTATCATTTGATGTTTAGCCTTACCTCATTGGTTTCAAACTTAATTAGTTGTAGAAATTACATATTAAAAGGAAAAAAAGGCAAAGTAATCTATCCATCCCAACTAGATTCTGTCTGGTTTAAAAAACCTAAAATTCAAGAAGTTAAAAACTTTCAGTTATTATATGTAGGGAGAATAAGAGTTGAAAAAGGAATTTTTTCCTTAGCAAGTTTAATAAAAAATAAGAGAGATATCTCATTAACCATTGTCGGAGCAGAAAAGAACACATCATATAAGATTAACCAAAGTAATATCAATATTCAATTAACGCAAAGCAATAAGGCAAGACTAATAAAATATTACGACGATCATAATATATTTATATTACCTTCTTTTACTGAAGGGCATCCAATGGTTTTACTTGAAGCCTTAGCCAGAAGAAGACCTGTCGTTATATTTGATGATATCGAACATGTAATAGGTGACAAAAAAGGAATATTCGTAGCAAAAAGAAATTTTCTAAACTTTTTTGGAATACTAAATCACATCAAGAAAAATTATAAAAAAATTCAAAAAGATATGATGAAAAACAAACTTCCGACAAACAAAGAATTCATTGAAGAATTTGTGAAAGCTATTGAAGACTATAAATAGGAGAGGTGGCCGAGTGGTTGAAGGCGCACGCTTGGAAAGCGTGTAAACGGGAAACCGTTTCGAGGGTTCGAATCCCTCTCTCTCCGCCATTTTTAACAGTCTTGCACAACTAGGGATTTATATTAAAATGAAACGGTCGTCGTATGGTCGTCGGTAAATTAAATCACGTTAATAAAAGCTGATATAAATTTATTAACCCAAATGGGACATTAAAAGTTTTCATTGAAATTTTTTAAATTTATAACTGATGAATAATTAATGAAATTTTTTATAAAACTTACAACCCTGATTTATCTAATATCTTTAAAGCATGTATATGCCGCCGATGTTGAAATTTCTGGAACGCAAGCAACTAGGGAAGATCTTCAAGCAAGCTCAACACTAACTATAAGTGGTACGCTCGATGGTGATCTAAATAATATTGTAAGAGGTTACATTGCTGCAGGCAATGAAATTGATAGTGCAACCGTTGTAGTAGAGTCCGGCGGAACCATACAAGGTAAAAGTAATGCTATAATGGGTAGGGAGACAGATAGTTTAACAGTCATCAATTCCGGAACTATTGAAGCAACTTCATCTAAAGCTATTCAATTACTTGATGCACAGAATGCTACAATTACAAATAAATCTGGCGGAACTATATTTGCTAATACAAATGCTATCGTGCAACAATCTGCTGGCACAGAGGATGCAGAAAACACTACAATCACTAATGCAGGAACAATTTATAGTGTTAACGATAGAGCGATTTATTTTTATGACGGAGCAACAAACGCAACTCTTACAAATGAGTCAGGTGGAATTATTTATAACACAGCCTCAGATGCTACAGTGCAAATAGATACTAGCTCTACTTTAGTTAATAGCGGAACTATTGATAATAGAAACAGTCCCTCAAATATAGGTATAGCTATAGTTGGTAACGACAACACTATTACACTTAAAGGTAAAAGTATTTTAGTTGGTAAAATTGATGGGGGAACAACAACTGGAAACACATTAAAGTTTCAACATGGTGTTGGTCAAGGTTACTTTTATGAAACTGCAGGAAGCTTTACTTTACAAGATTTAGATGGGAACCAAGTAGTAAAAGGATCAGCAGGATCAGTAGGTCAAGGTGGAAGTGAAACGTTAGATGAACTTTTAAGTTATAAATCACTAAACATAAGACAATTTATAAACAGATACAAAGACTCAGAAAATTTTTATGATGGTAATGGCTGGGGAGAAACTTATACCTCTCTTTTAAATCGAAAAGAACATGCCACAAATTTGGCTTTAGAGTACGATTTATTTAATGTGGGAGCTAATTTAATTTCACCTTTAGAAAATTCAGATTTCATTCTTACTTTTGAAGCTGGAGTTCAAGATTTTGAAAAAGATCATAAAATAACATATCAAAATGTTTCTGCCGGATTGTATCTTCCAAGCAATAAATATCTTTTAAACTTAGATTCTTTTATTTTAGGTGGAATTACTTTAAAAGAGGGTGAGAGAACAATTTTAACAAACACAACATCATCAGGTAAATTAGATATAGACAGTAATTACCAAACTTTCGAAGTACATTCTGGTGTAACAAAAACTAACTCCAAGCTTATTCCAAATGTTGGATTAACTGGAAGTTTTTCAATTACACCAAGTTATGACGAGAGCAAATATTATTCATGGAGAAATAGAAAAGTGGGAAACGTGTCTGTATTTTTTTCTGATAAATACAATCTTATAAATAATGATAATAATAATTTTAATCTAGGTTGGTTATTAGATTTTAGAAATTTGGTAGGAGACAAATCTCAAGTTTATTCAATTAATGGCACAAGCGCCACGTACAAACAAGATAATGCTCTTACAAGAGAGATTTCATTAGTTGCTAATTTAGGTTACGAAAAAAAGATTACAGATAATGGAAAATTTACTGCTGGTATTTCTGCAAAAAATACTAATCAGGATGTTAAAAGCTTAAGTGGAAATTTAGGATTTAAACTAAATTTTTAATTAAGATTGGTCGCCATATGGTCGTCGCTAGACCAATTTTTTTAAAATCTTAAAAATAAATTGAAAGTTAATCAACGATTCTAAGCCGCTAGGTTGAAGGCGCACGCTTGGAAAGCGTGTAAACGGGAAACCGTTTCGAGGGTTCGAATCCCTCTCTCTCCGCCATATTTATTTTTTTAAAATAGAATAAATATTATAAGTGCAATATTCTTTGAAAAATTTAATTTTGCTTAGTAAATTAAATATTGCAGAGATAGGATTATCTGAAAAATTTGTTTTGAAGTATATAATTTCAAATTTTGACTCCTCAAAAAATCTAAGATAGTCTTTTAAAGAATATTTGTTTAGACCCAAGTCTTCAATTATTTTTAAATTTTTCTTGTATTTTTTATTTAATCTCTTAATTAATATTTTTTCGGGTATAATAATATGGAACCAAGGTAACATTGCCTCTGCTCTTCCGTGATCACCATTGTAAAAATTATATAATGGGCCAAAACCCACAAATGCCTTACCGTCCTTTTTTAAAATTTGATGAAATTTTTTCAATATTTGATCAAGATTTAATGAATGTTCAAAAGTATCTTTAGTCACAATATAATCAATATCTTTAAATTTATCTGTTGTAAGCAAATCGATTAATTCAAATTCCACTTTATCTCTTAAAGCAGGAAAATTCTGATCTAAATTTTCCTGAGCAAAATTAATTAAATCAATTTCTAAATCGATGCCGATCACTTTTTGAGCTCCAAGTGCTGCAATTTCTAAAGTTAAAGAGCCATGACCACATCCAAAATCTAATACTTTTTTATTTTTAAAATCTGGTATTGAGCCTAATCTTTTCCAAAATTTTTTATTTTCAATTTTTCCGTGTTCAAAATATTTAATATCGTGTAATTTCATAATGTTTCGTCAAATTATCATATCCACATACAACTATAAAGAGTCTTAAAATAATTTTTCGAATCAAGTAAGTTAATTTTAAGGGCAGTGGAGGGAGACTGAAACTGCCCTTGCCTTTTATAGTCTTTTAATTCCTATCACCTTTAATTTAGCATTCTTTTCAATCCTCTTAACTGTTTGATTAATTCCCATAATAACTGTCTTTTTCATCGGACCATAAGCATGAATAAGTTTTTTATTAGAAATGGCTAAAGCGACGTGACCTTTCCAATATATAATATCGTTTTTTTTGATGTTTTTTAATTTAATATTTTTTTTGAAGTATTTGACTTGATCTTTAGCATCTCTGGGACAAAATTTATTATTAAAATTCAAAAATATTTGTATTAAACCTGAACAATCAATTCCTTTAAAAGATTTACCTCCCCATTTATATTTAACGCTTCTGAAGATATTTATTTTTTTAAATGGATTTTTTTCAGCATATGAGATTGGTTTTATATCGTTTTTATTTATCCAGCCTTTTGAAAATTTAAAAAAATTACTTTTTTTCTCCAAGACTTTTATTTTTGAACCAAAAGGCACTATATTTACCTTTTTTCTTTTGTTAGGAAATTTATAAACTTTTGCTTTTAAAATGCTTACTTTATGGCTTGGTTTAAAAAATTTTAAGAAATTTTTATTTTGAATGTAGCCTTTATATCCATCCTCTTTGATTTTAATTTTAAGCCATTTACTCGTTTTTTTAAAAATTGAAAAACTCTCTCCATAAAGCATTTGAGTTACTACCTCAGATTTTGTGGATGGCTTTTTGTGAAGGTTTATTACAGAATAATTGTTAGATAGGTATTTAGTCATTCATTTTAAGTTTATCTTTTATCATGTAAAGAAATATTAGAGAAGGTATGACCATTACAGCTGTCAATATAAAGAATATACCCCAATCACCATTTAACCAATCAACTAAAGCTCCAGATGAGGCGGCCAGCGTTGTTCTACCTGCCGTGCCAATCGATGCGAGAAGTGCGTATTGAGTAGCTGTATAAGTTCTATCAACTAACATTGAAATAAACGCCACAAATGCGACTGTTGCAAATGCTGCAGCCATATCATCGAATATTACTGCTATTGCAAATAATAATTCAGACTTACCGTACCAGGCTAATAGCGAGAATAATAAATTTGTTGAAGCCATTAATATACCTGAGACAAACATTGCTTTAATTACTCCTGAACGAATAGCAAATAAGCCTCCTAATAAAGTAAAAATTACCGTCGTGATCCAACCTAAACCTTTGGAGTAAAGTGCTATATCAGATTTGGTAAATCCTATTTCTTTATAGAAGATAACAGACATTCTGCCTAGGAAAGCTTCACCTATTTTAAAAAGGAATACAAAGCCAAGAATTGCCATAGCTATATTGAAACCATTTTTTTTAAAAAAACTAATTACAGGTCCAATCACTGTTCCGGTTAACCAAGCAATAATTTTTGTGAATATACTTGAAGATCCTAGCTTATCCTCTATCATTTTATCAGTTAGTCTCTGACTTTCTTTTCTATCAGTCGGTTGAGGCTCATTAACAAATAAAAGTCCAATATTACAAGCTATTATAAGAATTCCTAAAACTAAAAATGTTATTTGCCAGTAGTTTTCAAAACCTGTTTGCTGAAAAAACTCAGCTGTATTAAGAGCTACAACTCCACCTAATTTATATCCAGTCCACCAACCAACTACAGCCATTGCAGCACCAGCTTGCATTGACTTTCCCTCATGTTCACCTATTTGCTCAATCCTCAAAGCATCAACAGTTATATCTTGAGTAGCGGATGCGATTGCAATCACTAGCCCAATACTTATTACTAATGCTAAATTTTCAGTCGGATTAATTAAACTCCAACAAACTAAACTAATTAAAATTATAGTTTGCATGGTTATTATCCACCCGCGTCTATGACCAACTTTTGCAGTTAACCATGGAATTCTAATTCTGTCTATTATTGGAGCCCATAAATAATTAAAAGCATAAACAGCAAAAATTAAACCTGCCCAACCTATAGTACTTCTGCTTAAACCATCCTCTTTTAGCCAAAGACTTAAACTACTACCTATGATAACCCATGGAAAACCACTAATGGCTCCAAGAAGTAAAATTTTTATCATTCTCCTGTCAAAATAAACTTTAAAAGTTTCAGCTAATGATTGTTTTTTGTATATATCCATAATTTAGTTTCTCCAAAAAGACGGAAAAAATAAAACTAAGACTGCAAATAGTTCTAGTCTTCCTAATAACATTCCAAAAGATAAAATCCATTTAGATATATCAGGTATATCTTTATAATTTCCATTTGGTCCAATTATATCTCCTAATCCTGGGCCTACATTTGAAATTGAACTAGCCGCTCCAGAAATTGATGTGATAAAATCTAAGCCACTTATTGATAGAAGCATTGCTATAATTAAAAAAATAAATAAAAATGTAAAAATAAAAATTATAACTGAATTTATAAAACTATCTGATATTTTTTGGTTATTATATTTAGTGATTATCACGCTATTAGGTGAAATAAGTCTTTTGATTTGATTTTTTAAAAATATTAATAGCATTTGTAATCTAAAAATTTTTATACCACATGCTGTTGATCCAGCACATCCGCCAATAAACATTAAAAGTAAGAAAAAAACTAAAGAAAATTTTCCCCAAAGGCCAAAATCATCAGTTACATAGCCTGTTCCCGATAAAATTGAAATTACATTAAACGAGGAAATTCTAATTTTTTCAAAAAAACTGCTTTCGTAATTAATAAACAAAAGATAAAGGAACATAATTATTATTGAGATTGTAAGTAAATATATTAAACCTTTTATCTGGACATCTTGAAAAAATATACTTTTATTTCCTTGAACAAATTTTAAGTAAGAAATGAATGGGATGCTCCCTAAAATTATAAAAATACTTGCAACAATCTCAATATTAGAATTATTAAAAAAACCAATTGACTCATTATGTGTAGAAAAACCACCTGTTGCAATTGTAGTCATCGAATGACTTACACTGTCAAATATCGACATACCAAAAATCCAATAAAAAAAACCACAAAGAAATGTAAGAGTGATATAAGTAGAAATTATTATAGCCGCGACTTCAATTGTACGTGGTAAAATTTTTTCAGTACTATCAGGGCCTTCCATCTTAAATAATTGCATGCCTCCAACTTTTAGAAGTGGCAAAATTGTAATTGCCATAACAACTATTCCTATACCACCTAACCATTGCATTATAGCTCTCCATAACAATATGCTTTTTGGGCTATTATCTAAATCTGATATAATTGTAGCACCAGTGGTTGTAATTCCCGACATACTTTCAAAAAATGCCTCACTGAGACTAAAATCTTGAGAAGATAATAAAAAAGGCAAACTTCCAAAAGTTGCAACCATAACCCATGCTAATGATGAAAATAAAAAAGTTTGCCTTAAATTAAGTTTAAATTCTTTTTCAAGATTAGCTAAAACAAATAAAATTCCAATAAAGATTGTAACAAATGAGGCCGATATGAAGCTATGACTACCCTCTTTCAAGATAACCTGTAAAGCGTAGGGTGCTAACATAGATCCACCTAAAACAATTAATAATATACCTATTAAAAAAAAAACTGTTTTGTTTGTAGCCATTAAAATTAAGATTATTTAAATAGTTCTAAAATTCAACTTAATATCATACAATTATAACTGTATTTTGCACATAAAATTTAATAAACCTTGTTTATGCTCGATATCAACTTAATTCAATCAACTTCATCTTGGCCATTTGTCGAGATTAGGAAACTTTTAAAAGATAGAAAAGAATTGATAAATAAAAAAAACAAAATCACTTTTCAAACTGGTTACGGTCCTAGTGGATTACCTCATATTGGAACTTTTGGTGAGGTAGCAAGAACCACTATGATGATAAATGCTTTAAACCATATTAAAAAAGTTGATCATGAACTTATTACGTTTTCGGATGACATGGATGGATTAAGAAAAGTTCCAGATAATATTCCCAATAATGAATTGCTTAAAGAAAACTTAGGTAAACCTCTTACTTCAATCCCAGATCCTTTTAAAAAATTTAAAAGTTTTGGTGAACACAATAATGAAATGCTTAAAGAATTTTTAAAAAAATTTAAATTTAATTTTAATTTTCAAAGTTCTACCGAAAATTATAAAAAAGGAAAGTTCAACCATTCTTTAATGAGAGTATTAGAGAAATATGAGGAAATAATGGAAATTATTTTACCCACACTTAGAGATGAGAGACGCAAAACATATTGTCCTTTTTTACCAATTTGCCCAAAAACAGGTAAAGTTCTTGAGATACCTTTATCAAGTATGGATAAAAAAACTGGCAAAGTAGTTTTTGATAATGACAGTGAAAAGATTGAAACAAATGTACTAGATGGAAATTGCAAATTACAGTGGAAAGTTGACTGGGCAATGAGGTGGTTTACTTTTGATATTGATTTTGAAATGTATGGTAAAGATTTAACCGAGAGCGCGATATTGTCTAATAAGATTTGCCGAGCTTTAGGAAAAATTCCACCAAATGGATTTGCTTATGAACTATTTTTAGATGAAAAAGGTGAAAAAATTTCTAAATCTAAAGGAAATGGAATTTCTATTGAACAATGGTTGAGGTATGCATCGCCTGAAAGCTTAGCTTTGTATATGTATCCTAATCCCAAAAGAGCAAAAAAACTTTATTCTGAAGTGGTTCCTAAAACTGTTGATGAATACCTGACCTGTATCGAAAAATATCCAACTCAAGAATTAAAAGATAGATTATTAAATCCTGTGTGGCACGTACATAATGGTGAACCACCAGTTGAAAAAATTATTATGCCCTTCTCAATGCTTTTAAACTTGGTAGGCTCAAGTAATGCTGATAGCAAAGAAATACTTTGGAAATTTATAAATAGATTTCACAAAGAAATAGATCCTAAAGAATACAAGATTTTTGACGAACTCACAGAATATGCAATAAATTATTTTAAAGATAAAGTTGAACCTAACAAAAAATTTAAAAAACCAAATTTAAAAGAAAAAAAAGCTTTAGAAAATTTAGTTTCAAAATTAAAAAAATTAGATCAGTCATTAGAACCAGAAGAAATCCAAACACACGTTTACACAGTTGGAAAAGAAAATGGATATGAAAAAAATTTAAGAGATTGGTTTAAACTTATTTACGAAGTAGTGTTTGGTGAGACGAATGGACCAAGGATGGGATTTTTCATAAGTTTTTTTGGACTTAATGAAACAATTGAGTTAATAAATAATAAATTAAAATAATGTTTTCAAAACTCAAACCTTTCATTTTTTCATTAGATCCAGAGGTAGCACATGATTTAGCTATTCAATCTCTTAAATTTAATCTTTTACCCAAAAGTATATTTAATGTTGAAAAAGAGGAACTTCTTGAAACTGAATTATTAAATGAGAGAATACCCAATCCTATAGGTCTAGCCGCTGGATTTGATAAAAGTGCTGAAGTTTATAACTCTTTATTCAAACTCGGTTATGGCTTTGTTGAAGTTGGAACTATCACACCAAAAAGACAACTTGGTAATCCTAAACCAAGAGTTTTTAGACTTGAGAAAGAGCAAGCTTTAATAAATAGACTTGGTTTTAATAATCATGGTTCTGAAGTAGTTTCAAAAAGAATAGCAAATAATTTACCAAGTGGTTTTTTAGGTATTAACGTTGGACCAAATAAAGAAACATTAAACAAAGAAGAAGATTACTATATATGCTTATCCAGGTTAGGGACTCATGCTGGTTATTTAACAATTAATATATCATCTCCAAATACGGAGGGATTAAGAGATTTTCATAATGAGAAAGAACTCGAAAAATTACTCAAGGGTATTAACAAAATTAAAAAAGAGAAAAATCTTTCAAAACCTCTTGTCGTAAAACTTTCTCCAGATATTAATGATAATGAAATCAGCAATATAATAGAATTAATTAATAAATATGAAATAAATGGAATAATTATTTCAAACACTACAGATAGTAATCGTGAAAACTTGACTGATATTAAAAAGAGTGAAGTAGGAGGACTCTCTGGACAGCCATTAAGAGATCTCTCTACTAAGTTAATAAAAAAATTTTATAAAGAAACTAGAGGCAAAATACAGATTATAGGTGTAGGAGGTGTAGACTCTGGTCAAGCAGCATTTGAAAAAATAAGTGCAGGCGCAAACGCTATTCAACTATACACTGGTATGGTCTATAAGGGTCCAGGAGTAGTTAAAGATATCAAAAAAGAGTTAATTTCAATCTTAGAAAAAGAAAATCTTAAAAACATAGAAGAAGCAGTAGGAATTAACGCTTGACCGTTATCATCACTGCACTTATATAACTGTAGGAAATTCATATGTCAAAAAAATGCGAGTTAACAGGAATATCACCTCTAAAAGGTAACAACGTAAGTCATGCCAAGAATAAAACTAAGCGAAGATTTTTACCAAATTTAAAAAAAGTAACCTTTAGAAGTGATATTTTAAAAAAGAATATTAAATTAAATGTAGCTAATGCTGCCTTAAGAACCGTTGATTTTAAAGGCGGACTTGACAAATTTTTAATTTCCGCAAAAAACGCGAAGCTTTCAAAAAAAGTTAAAAAAATTAAAGCCTCTATTTCTGCTAAATCATAGAATGAACTTATATTACAAACTGTCAATTTTGATGGGAGTTATAGTAGTAATCTCAAACTATTTAGTCCAATTCCCTGTTCAAAAGTTTGGCTTAGAAGAAGTTTTGACATATGGTGCGTTTAGCTATCCTATTACTTTTTTGATAACTGATTTAGCTAATCGTGCTTATGGAAAAATTGTAGCTATAAAAATTGTTTATATAGGATTTGTAATTGGGATATTATTGAGCGTATTTATTTCAACTAATTTTTCAGATATAATTTCAATACGAATTGCGGTTGGCTCAGGAGTAGCATTTTTTGTTGCACAAAACTTAGATGTACAAATATTTGACCGATTAAGGCGAAAGAGTTGGTTTATTGCTCCCTTGACTTCTTCGACGATAGGGTCAGTAACTGATACTTTCTTATTTTTCTCAATAGGTTTTTATGCAACTGGAATACCTTGGGTTACTTTAGCACTTGGTGATCTTACTGTTAAAATGATTATTACTTTATTAATGTTAATTCCTTTTAGAATTTTATTAAGCAAGATTAGAGATTATTCTGAAAATTCTATTTCAAATATAAAACTCTAGTGAAGAGTTTTTTTGTTATTTTCTACGAATAGATCAGTTAATTGATTTATCATAACATCACCTAAATCTTGAACATCTGTAATTTTTACAGCTCTGTTATAATATCTAGTCACGTCGTGACCAATCCCAATAGCTAAAAGTTCAATATTAGATTTATTTTCAATCCATTTTACTGTTTTTTTTAAGTTAGACTCTAGATAATCACTAGTATTAGTAGAAAGAGTAGAGTCATCTACTGGCGCTCCATCAGAAATTATCATTAAAATTTTTCTATCTTCTTTTCTTCTGTTCATCTTATTAAATGCCCATTTTAAAGCTTCACCATCAATATTTTCTTTTAACAAACCTTCCTTTAGCATTAGACCCATATTATTTTTAGATTGCCTCCATTGGGAGTCTGCAGATTTATATATTATGTGTCTTAAATCATTTAATCTTCCAGGAAATCTGGGTTTATCATTTTTCATCCATTTTTCCCTAGACAACCCACCTTTCCAATGTTTTGTCGTAAAACCTAAAATTTCCACTTTTACCATACATCTTTCCAAAGTTCTTGAAAGTATGTCAGCACAAATTGCGGCCACTGAAATAGGCTTTCCTCTCATGGAACCAGAATTGTCTATAAGAATTGTTACCAAAGTATCTTTAAACTCAATATCTTTTTCTTTTTTAAAAGATAAAGAATTAAATGGGTCCATTATAATTCTTGGTAATTTTGAAGTATCTAATAAACCTTCTTCTAAATCAAAGTTCCAAGATCTATTTTGTTTAGCTAAGAGTTTTCTTTGTAATTTGTTAGCTAGCTTAGATATAAAATTTTTAAGCTGCAATAATTGTTGATCTAAATTTTTTCTAAGTCTTGTAAGCTCCTCAGTGCTTTCAAGATCTTCAGCTTTTATTATCTCATCGAATTCTTCTGTATATGTTTTGTATTTTAAATCACCAAAATTTAAATCTACTCTCTTATTTAAGTCAGGTCTTGAACTATCTTCAATTTCAATCTTCTCATCAGAGCTATCTGATTCTTTAGCTTCATTTTCTAAATCTGGAACCCCACTATCTATTGACATTTCATCATGTTTTTCCTGTTTTTCCTTAGTTTTAAAGTCTTTATCTTGAGAATTTGACTTCTTGTTTTCATCATTATTTTCTTCATTCTTTTTTTCCTCGTTTTCAATACTTTCATCTAAACTCATTTTAGAAATTAATTTTGAGACTAGAAAATTATACTTTTCTTGATCAAGTGTTAACTCTTTTAGTTCAGCAATTTTGTTTTTAAATTGTTCGTTAAGATCTTTTTTGTAAGACTTTAATTTTTTATCAATTTTATTATCATTTTTTAAATCTAAAAATTTTACTCTTAAGTAATTTTCGAATGATTCAACTATTTTATCTTCGCTACTTTTAAGGTCTAGACCTGATATTCGGTTTAGATAAAATTTTTCAATATTATTTTTTACTCCCTTAAAATAATTAGCACCTATTTTTTCACACCTAATTTTTTCTGAAATTTTATAAAGTTTTTTTGATATTTTTCCCCTTGGCTCATACTTTTTAAAGGTTTTATTATTTGAAAATCTAAAACTTAGCGATTTTGAGTCAGCAATTGCTCTTATCTCCTCAAAATTAAATTTATTGGTTATTTTGCTTAATTCAGGTAATTTAATTGAAGAATTATCGGAGTTAGATACTTGATTTCCAAAGGAAATTTCAATTTTATTAGAGTTAGATATTGATTTTACCGTCGAACTTATTGCAGTTTTAAAGTCTTCTAACTTCTCTTTTTTATTACTCACTTTTACAATGATATGTTAATTGAAGACTCTGGTAAATCTTCACCAAAACACCTCTGATAATACTCAGAAATTATTTTTTTTTCTAAATCATCACATTTGTTAAGGAATGTTATTCTAAACGCATAGCCTTTATCTTTAAATATTTCAAAATTTTCGGTCCAATGTAAAACTGTTCTTGGACTCATAACTGTAGATATATCACCATTAACAAAACCTTTTCTTGTCAAGTCAGCTACTTTGATCATATTTGACAAATTTTCTTTACCTTCTTTATTGTTAAAATTTTTGTTCTTTGAAAGTATTATCTCAAGTTCTTTATCAAAGGGTAAGTAGTTAAGTGTCGATACTATATTCCATCTATCCATCTGCCCCTGGTTAATTTGTTGAGTTCCGTGATAGAGACCAGTTGTATCACCTAATCCTACTGTATTTGTAGTTGCAAAAATTCTAAAAAAATCATGTTGTTCTAAAACTCTATTTTTATCCAATAGAGTAAACTTACCGTCACTTTCAAGTATTCGCTGAATTACAAACATTACGTCTGGTCTACCTGCATCATACTCATCAAATACTAAAGCCACAGGATTTTGAATAGACCAAGGAAGTATACCCTCTTTAAACTCAGTGATTTGTTTACCATCTTTTAAAATAATTGCATCTTTGCCTATCAAATCTATTCTACTTATATGACTATCCAAATTTACTCTTACACAAGGCCAATTTAGCCTTGCTGCAACTTGTTCTATATGTGTTGACTTTCCAGTACCATGATATCCTTGTATTAAAACTCTCTTATTAAAGGAAAATCCAGCTAAAATTGCTAAAGTTGTATCCTTGTCAAATTTATAATCAGGATCAATTTTTGGAACATACTCATTTTTTTTAGAAAAAGCACTGACTTTCATATCACTGTCAAAACCAAAGGTTTGTTTAACTGAAAGTTTAATATCAGGTTTTTGTAAAAGTTGTTCGGTATTCATTTTTTTCCTAAAGTTTTTTTTAACTGACTGTATGCTAAAGTTATTTTTTTCAATTTTTCTTCAAACTTTTTACTACCTTTGTTTTTATCAGGATGATATTTTTTTACAAGTTCTTTAAATTTTAATTGTATTTGCTCCCATTTTACCTCATCATTTAATTCCATCACATTAAGAGCATCTCGATCTGTTTGTGAAATCTTTGTTTTTTTAAAATCCTTAAAATTTGAACTTTTAAAAATATTTAATTTATCTTCAAGTGCATTATTCCACAAAATATTAAAAAAATTTTCAGATGAGCCAAATTTTTTAGTAGCTTTATGCCAAGTTAAATCAGATTTGATAAAATATTCAACTTCCTGGTCGTTCATATTTTCAAAATAATTCCAACTTTTATTAAAAATTTTGATATGCTTTAAACAAAGCAATCTATACTTTTTACTATTATCTTTTTCTACAGGCGCTTTATAAGAGCCGATTTCATTGCAGTTTTTCCAATCACAAATAATTTTCATAATTTTTATCTATATAGTAAAATTCATTTAATGAATATTTATTTTGAAGAAATAAAAAAAAAATTAGTAAATAAATTTAAAATCGAAGACGTCGAAATTATTGATAATTCCTACAAACATAAAAGTCATAAGAATTTTTCTACTGATAAATTTCATTTACATTTAAAAATTAGATCTTTACATTTAAGTTCTTTACCTAGACTTGATGCTCAAAAAATGATCATGAAAGCTTTAAAAGAAGATTTTAAATTTAAACTACATGCTTTAGAAATTAGCATTGAGAAATAGATTTGATTTGACTTTTTAATCTGTATATTGGAATTTTAAATTTTCCAGGTGTGGTAGTTTTCCCAATTTTTTTTAGCAATATAAAATTTATTCTATCATCATCATTTTTTTTATCGCTTTTTAAAAAAGGAATTAAAGAATTAATTAATTTATGGTTACTATATTTATTAAAAGTATATTTTAAATTATTTTTTTTATAGATTTGTTCAATTTCTCTTAAAGTATTCTTGTTGCACACCTTTTTAACTAAGGAGAGCCTTGTGGCTAAAATCATACCACTTAAAACAGCTTCACCATGACTGATCTTTTTAGAATAATTATTTTTTACCTCTATTGCGTGAGCAAATGTGTGTCCAAAATTTAAAATCATTCTTAATCCTTTTTCATTAGTGTCTCTAATAACGTAATAAATTTTTATCTCACAACTTTTTTTAATGGCATATGATAGTTCTTTACCTTTTTTTGATAAAATATATTTTGTATTTTTATTTAACCAATTAAAAAAATTTTTATCTTTGATTATAGAGTGTTTTAGAATTTCAGCATATCCACATATCATCTCTTTCTTTGGTAAGGAATTTAAGAAAGAGGTATCGTTAATTACTAATTTAGGTTGATAAAAAGATCCAATCAAATTTTTTCCTTGAGAGGAATTTACTCCAGTTTTTCCACCAATTGCTGAGTCTGCTTGAGCCAATAGAGTAGTTGGTACGTTTATAAAGTTTACCCCTCTTTTATAAATACTAGCTACAAATCCAGAGACATCTCCAGTTATTCCACCACCAACACTTATGATTAAATCAGATCTATTTAAATTTTTTAATAATATTTTTTGGAGTAAACTATCTACTGTTTTTAAAGATTTAGATTTTTCGGTAGCATTGAAAGGAAAAAAAAAAGTTTCATAATTTTTCAATTTTTTTTTTAAAATATTTTTAAATTTTCTTGGCACTTTATTATCAAAAATTAATGCAATTTTTTTAGTTTTAGGACATATTTTTTTTATTTTTTTCTGAATTATACTTAAAGAATTACTTCCTATGATAATCGAGTAATTTTGAGAAGAATTTTTAAATTTTATTTCATGCATTTTCATAAATTTTTAATATTTTACCAATTATATTATCAATTTTAAGTTTATCACATCTTACTCTGTAGTCGGCTTCACTATAAGTTTTCTTCCTACTAAAGTAAATTTTTGCTATAGCCTCATTTATATTTTTATTAGACAGTAAAGGTCTTCTTTTTGATTTTTGTAGTCTATTAGTTAAAATATTTAAATTCACATCTAACCAAAAACTAATAGAGGATTTTTTTACTTCTCTTCTTATATCTTTATTTAGGAATCCTCCCCCGCCTAGAGAAATTACAGAACTATCTTTTTTCAATTCAGTTAATGTAGTCTTGTTTTCAAGCATTCTAAAATAGTTTTCTCCTTTATTTTTAAAAATTAAGTTAATTGTGGTGCCCTCTTTTTCCTCAATTAACTTGTCAATATCTATATGTGTATAAGAAAGCTTATTAGCTAAGTTTTTGCCAATAGTAGATTTTCCAACACCCATCATGCCTGTTAAAACAAGGTTTTTTTTCAATTTAATAACCAATTTCAATTTGATTTTTCATAAATTTGTCTTATTTATTGAGTTTAAATTAATTCTTAAACTATGCAACTTAAATACAATAGACAGCCAAGTTTTGGAAGTTCTTTATTAAGAACATTCATGAAATTATTATTGGTAATTATAATTTTTATTTTATCAATTTTTTTAATAGAGAAAATAAATTTCCCTAGCCCAGAAAAAAAATACAATATTGACATTACAAATGATATTAAAAAACTTTAGTAAATTTTTAAGTTTATTAATAATTTTTACATTTGCTTTTAGTGTCTATGCTGATGAAAAAATAGATATTTGGAAAAATGGCAATTTTCAAAAAGATAAAAATCTGGAAAATAATATAGACGGCTCATTAACAAATAAAAATAAAGATACTAGTTCTTTAAATAAAATAGAAACAAATAAAAAAATTGAAATTACCGATGGGTCTATAGAAAAATCTCAGGAGGCAAATGTTTTTGGTGTGTACGACCCTGAAGATTTCAATTTTAATTTAAACATGTGGTCAAATACTAAAGCTGAAGACGTTAAAGCAAGTATCAAAAGGTTAAAAAAGATTAAACTTTCACAAACATCAAATGATATATTAGAAAATATTTTACTTTCGTTTTCCTACCCGCCAGTTGGAATGAATGAAAAAGAATTTGCACAACTTAAAATTAACTGGCTTATTGAAAATGATAAAATAGATTTAATTGAAAGTTTTTTAAAACAAAATAAAGATTTTGATGGCAAAGAAAAAGCTGTTCAATATCTAGTTGACCGAAACATTTCGCAAGCAAATATTAAGAAAGGGTGTGAAAAAATAAAATTTATTGACAGCACAATAAGAGATTCTTATTTAGAAAAATTCAAAATATATTGTCTTGTTTTTAATAAACAAAACTCTCAAGCTCGCTTACTACTAGATTTATTAAGAGAACAAAATCAGTCAGATAAATTCTTCGATGATAAAATAAATTTTCTCCTCGAAATTTCAGATAAAACTACAAATGAGATTAATGAAAAAAATTTACTCAACTTTTATCTTTCTAGTGTGACTATAGAAGATTTTAATTATAAACCATCAAAGCAAACAAACAAAGAGATCTGGAAATATTTAAGCGCAGCAAATCTTATTAATATTGAAGATTTGACTGATAAAAAAGAGATAAAAGAATTAGAAAAAGCTGCTAATAATGGTCAGATTAACCCAAGTATCATATTCACTATTTACAAACAAATCCCATTTAATTTAAGCACCTTGATTAATGCAAAAAACCTATACCAAACACTAGACTCAAGCGATGCAAGATCATTAATTTACCAAAAGTACTTATTAGCGGAAGATGTAGATACAAAGGTAGAATACCTTTTTTTACTGGAGGATTTATTTAAAAAAGATAAAATTTTAAATATATTTGCAGAAGTTTTAAGCAACAGTTTACAAAACATCGGTATTGAAAATATTCCAAAAAAATATAAGGAAATTGCTGAGTCCAGGATAGAAAGAAATGAAAAGTTTAATTTAGGAAAAGTAAAGTATAACGATAAAATTTTGCACCAATCCAAGATAATGAAATTTTATCTTGAAAATGAAGATGAAAAAAAAATACAAAAAGATATTAACAAAATTTTCAAAAAAATTACTAAAAATAAAAAATATTTTTTCTCAGCAAAAGATTTAGCTTTAGTTGAAGCTCTCACAAGAGATGGTTTTAATATTCCGAATAATTTTAATACAAAAGAACTTACCGCTAAATACGATGTGCCAAAAAATTTATTATCTCTGATTGAAAAAAAACAAAATGCTTTTCTAGCATTAAAAATAGTTGAGATTATAGGAGAAGATGAACCATATCAGCTAGATCCAGAAACTATTTATTTTATAACAAGTCTTTTAAACAAAATGGACTTAATAAAGATTAGAAATAAAGTATTAATATCAGCTCTACCCCAAAGAGTTTAATTAGAATATAATAAATTAAAGATGTCCAAAAGAAATATTGTTATAGAACCTGATCCTATTTTAAGGAAAAAAAGCCAAGCTATTGAAGAAGCAAATGACGATTTAAGAAAGCTATTAGATGACATGTTGGAAACAATGTATGATGCTCCGGGTATAGGGTTAGCGGCTGTTCAAATAGGGATCTTAAAACGTATTATAGTTATTGATATTTCAAAAGATAAAGAAAAAAAAGATCCTTTATTTTTAATAAATCCAGAGATAACTTTTAAGTCTAAAAATACTTCTGTGTATGAGGAGGGCTGTTTATCTTTACCCGGTCATTTTGCTGAGATAGAAAGACCAGCAGAATGTCATTTGAATTACATTGACTATTATGGAAAACAAAAAAGTTTGCAAGCAAAAGGTATATTAGCAACTTGTATTCAACATGAGGTTGACCATTTAGATGGAGTTTTATTTATAGATTATTTATCGAAACTAAAAAAAGATATGATAATTAAAAAACTTAAAAAACATAAAAAAGAATTAAATCAAATTGTATTATAAAATTAATGGCTTTAAAAATAATTTTCATGGGAACACCATTTTTTGCTGTGCCTATACTTGAGTCAATTTTAAATTCTGAGCATAAAGTTTTAGCTGTCTACACTCAAAATCCAAAAAAAAGCAATAGAGGTCAGAAATTAAATATTTCTCCAATTCATCAATTTTCCAAAATCAACAATATTCAGGTAAGAAGCCCAATAACACTTGACCAAGAAGAAACTATATTTATTAAAAAAATGACCCCAGACGTTGTAGTTGTTGTTGCCTATGGAAAGATAATACCCAAAGAAATTTTAGAAATTAAAAATATAAAGTTTATAAATATTCATGCCTCACTCTTACCTAAATGGAGAGGTGCAGCCCCTATTCAAAGATCTTTGATTGAGATGGATAAAGAGACAGGTATATCCATAATGAAAATTGTTCAAAAACTGGATGCTGGACCATTTTTAATTCAAGAACGAATTAAAATTGAAAAAGATGATAATTACAATTCATTAAGTAATAAATTAGCAAACTTAGGCTCAAAACTGATTTTAAAATCATTAAATCTCATTGAAAAAAACAATTATAATTTAACTGAGCAAAATGAAGATCTAGCTACTTATGCTACTAAAATTGAAAAAAAAGAGTCTGAAATTAAATGGAATATACCAGCAAAAAAATTAATTGCTAAAATTAATGGTTTAAGTCCTTTTCCTGGCGCTTGGTTTAAGCATAAAAATAACAGAATAAAAATTTTTAAGGCTATCGAAGTGGATCAAACCGGTAAAAGTGGAGAAGTATTGGATGATAATCTAACTATAGCATGTGAACATAAAGCGATTAAGATTTTATCCTTACAAAAACAAGGTAAAAAAATTATAAGCGCAAAAGAATTTTTAGCAGGTTATCAAATAAAAAAAGGAGAAAATTTACTTTGAAATTTAATTACCAAATAATTATAGAATATTTAGGAAGAAATTTTGCCGGTTGGCAAATTCAAAAAAATAGCAAATCAATTCAAGAAACTATTGAGAAAGCGTTATCAAAAACCTTAAATAAAAAAACTAAATTAGTGGGTTCAGGTCGAACAGATGCTGGAGTGAATGCTTTTGGCCAAAGTGCGAATTTTCAGGTTAAGGATGAAATAAAAAATTTTTATAAATTTTTATCAACAATAAATTTTTTTTTAAGTAAACATTCAATCTCAGTTTTAAGTATTAAAAAAAGAAGTTTAAAATTTCATGCCAGACATAGCGCAAAAAAAAGACAATATGAGTATATAATCTTAAATAGAACAGCCAAGCTATCGATCGATGATTACCGTGTATGGTTAGTCAAAAAAAAACTTAATTTAAAAAAAATGAAAGAGGGCATTTCATTTTTTAACGGAACACATAATTTTTCTGCATTTAGAGCATCTTCTTGCAACGCGAAAAATCCAACAAGATCAATCTGTAATACAAGAATAGTAAAAAAAAAAGACAAAATATTTATCAAATTTGAGTCAAAGTCTTTTCTTCAAAAACAAGTTAGGTCTATGGTCGGATGTCTTAAATATGTAGGAGAAAACAGATGGAAACCTGAAAAAATTAAAGAGGTTTTGAAACTAAAAAAAAGAACTTACTGTGCTCCACCCGCACCACCTGAGGGCCTATATTTAAAAAAAGTTTTTTATTAAAGCTTTACCAATTGAAAGTACCTTGAACTTATTCTTTCCCATTTAAATTTTTTGGCGAAAGAAATTGATTTTTTTGAAAATCTATTCCAAAGCATTTTTTTAGTTTTAATTTCAATAATTTTACTTATTAGATCGTCTTTTGATTTGTAAATCAAAGTGTTATTGTAAAAATTTAATCCAACTTGCTCACTACAAATTACTGGTAGACCAAAAGACATATAGGTTAGTACTTTTACCTGCACACCGGTAGCTATACTTAAATTTGCTATTCCACAAAAAGATTTATCAACATATTTAGTAATATTTTTTTGTGGTCCAAGAATTATTATATTTTTATTTTTTGATAAAAAATATTTATCGACATTTTTAATATCGCCAATTATGCAAAATTTAATATTTGGATTTTGTTTTACTAGAGTAGGTAAAATATTTTTTGCAAAATCTTTTACTGCAAGAATATTTGGAAGGTAATTTAAGTTACCTATAAATAATATATTTGGTTTTTTAGTTGAAAATTTTGCTTTTTTGTTAATCTTTTCTACTGACTCATTCACTTGAAAAATTTTGTTATGATAAATTTTTTTTATACTTTTTACTTCTTTTTTTGAAAATAATAAAACTTTATCAAAGGATGAAAAAATTTTATCTTCGATATTTTTTACTATTATGCTCTCTAAAAAATAGATATATTTTAATGGATTTAAAATATTTAAATATTTAAATGTCTGTAAATAATTATCCGAGTATAAATCACCCATGTCTAATATGGTTTTACCATAATAGTTTTTGGGCAAATATTGAGCTGATCTTATGTGAAGAAAAAAAATTAAATCATAATGATGCGAATTTTCACTTATATAATTTTTCATAGAATTTGAAAAAAAAAGACCAAATTGCACTGGTTCAAATTTTATTAATGAAATAAAGCAATAAAATATTTTTTTAAATAAATTTGGTTGATCAAATGAAATAAGATTGATGCCTTTAACAGTAAATTTACTTTTTTTTCCTAAATAAGCTACGTCTACTTCATATTTTTTTTTCAATATATTTATAATCTTGAATGATCTTATTACGTCACCAGAATATCTACCAGAATAAGGATCTCGCGTAGAAACAAACAAAATTTTTTTCATTTTTTTTTATTTTTACTGGGTTTTTTTGATTTTTTTATTCTCCATCTCGAACCTTCACGAACGATGTAACCAACACATTTTTCTGACCCACATTTACACGGATATTGTTTATAATCTTCATCAAAGTTAAAACCATAATCATAAGATAATTCATCACCTTTTTTTATGTTTCTCATTGCGTATATCCAAACCTTTTTACCCTTACCGAAAACCTCACAATTTGGTTCGCATGAATGATTAATAAGTCTCGCAATATTAAATTTAAAATCACCGTCTAAATCGAATCTTTTATTAATATTAAATAAATAAATTGCTTTACCGTTATCAAACTTTGGGTCTATTTCGCTTTTTTTTACAGATATTATTTTTCCCTTATATTCAATAATTCTTGTGCCTTTTTTTATATCACAACTCGCGTATAAACCATTATTATCTATCTTAGATTTTTTAATTTTGAAAAGCTTCACTTAAAGTATTCTACCAATATATCATTATATATTTTTGTAAGTTTTTTTAAGTCGGTTAATGAAACACATTCATCAACTCTATGCATTGTTTTATTGACCAATCCAAATTCAAGACAAGGAGCAATTTTTCTTATAAATCTCGCATCCGAGGTTCCACCTGTAGTAGATAATTTTGGTGAAATCCTAGTGTTTTTTTTAATTATCTTTTTCGCTAAAAAAATTGTCTTATTTGGCTTAGTTAAAAAGGACTCACCATTTGCCATAAAATTAATTTTAAATTTACATTTATTTTTTCTTGTTATCTTTTTCACTAAAGCGAGAATCTTTTTTTTCAATGAGTTTGCGGTGTGAAGATTATTATATCTTATATTAAATTGAGCTCTAGCTCTAGCCGGTATAACGTTATGAGCTTTATTATCAACATTTATTGAAGTAAACTCTAAATTCGAGGGCTGAAAATTTTTATTTCCATCGTCTAACTTTTTCTGTTTAAGTTTCATACAAATTGATACTAATGTATTAATTGGATTTTTTGATAAATGGGGATATGCAATATGCCCTTGTGTTCCACAAATTTCAATATCCCCTGATAAACTACCCCTTCTACCAATTTTAATCATTTCCCCAAGTTTATTAGGATTTGTAGGTTCTCCAACAATACAAAAATCAATTCTTTCTTTTTTCTTAATTAAATAATCCACCACTTTTTTTGTACCATTAATAGCATGACCCTCTTCATCACCTGTTATTAAAAAACTAATTGAACCATTAAATTTTTTATTCGTATTTAAAAATTTACTTGTAGCCGATACAAAACAAGCTATTGAACTTTTCATATCATTTGCACCTCTGCCAATTAAATGGTTTTTTCTTACTTTTGGTTTAAATGGGTTTACAGTCCAATCTTTTATATTGCCAGGAGGAACCACATCAGTATGGCCAGCGTAACAAAGATTTGGACTACGCGTTCCGATTCTTGCGTAAAGATTTTTGATAGGTTTGCTTTTTTTATCCTTAAATTCTAAAATTTGACATTTGAAACCTAGTTTTTTTAATTTTTTACTTAAAAAATTTATTGCTCCAGCGTCAATTGGAGTAATACTTGGAAACTTTATTAAATCCTTAGATAGTTGTAATTCATTGATTGTAACCATTAGTCTCTTAGTAAATCATTTATTGAAGTTTTGCTTCTAGTTTTTTCATCAACTTTTTTTACAATAACCGCACAATATAATGAAGGCCCTTCAGGATTAGATTTATTTGGCAAACTACCGGGCACCACAACTGAGTAAGCTGGAACCTTTCCGTGTGATATTTCTCCAGTTTTTCTGTCTACTATTTTTGTTGAAGCACCAATATAAACACCCATTGATAAGACCGCACCCTCTTCAACTAAAACACCTTCAGCTATTTCAGAACGAGCGCCAATAAAACAATTGTCCTCAATAATTACTGGGCCAGCTTGAAGCGGTTCTAGAACACCTCCTATACCTGCTCCTCCAGAAATATGACAATTTTTTCCAACTTGAGCACATGAACCCACAGACGCCCAAGTGTCAATCATAGTGCCTTCATCTACGTAAGCTCCAAGATTTACAAAGCTAGGCATTAAAACTACATTTTTAGCAATGTAAGCTCCTTTTCTGACAACTCCATTAGGAACATGACGGTATCCTGCTTTTTTCCAATCTTTTTCTTTCCACTTTACTGTTTTTCCCGGAACTTTATCATACCAAGTAGTGTAAGGACCTTTCATCATCTCCATTTTATTAATTCTAAAGCTCAACAAAATAGCTTTCTTAATCCATTGATTTACAATCCAATTACCATTTTGTTTGTTTGCTACTCTAATTTTTCCACTATCAACTAAATTAATAGTCTCATTAATGGCCTTTACTAATTTTTTATCTGACTTTGGACCTACTTTTTCTTTTTTTTCAAAACTTTCGTTTATTATTTTTTCTAGCTTATCGTAATTCATTAATCTCCTTTAAAAATTTTGCCAGTTTGTCAGTCTTATAATTAATGAAATCTGAGTTTGAATATTTTGCTGCCCATGGTTCATCATTTTTAATCCAAACAGTTTTCATTCCTAATTCATAAGCTGGCTTTAAATTTCTTGCAATATCTTCAAAGAATATACAATATTGTGGCTCAATTTTGTAATTTTCTACCAATTTTTTATAAGGTTCTTTGGAAGGCTTTGGAATAAATTCACAATCTCTAATATCAAAAATTCCATCAAAAAGCTTATCTATTCCAATTCTTTTAGTTACATTAAGAGCATGAGCTCTGGACCCATTAGTAAAAATTATTTTTTTTCCATCTAGTTTTTTAATTTCATTTTCTAAATCTTTATCTTTATCTAAAAAACTTAGATCTACATCATGTACAAATTCTAAAAATTCATCAGCATCAATTTTATGGTTTTTTATCATTCCGTTTAAAGTTGTATTGTACTCTTGAAAATAGTTTTTTTGAATTTTCTTAGCTTCTTCAATACTAACGTTTAATTTTTCAGATATAAATTTTGACATTTTTTTATCTACTTGATCAAAAACTTTAGTTGCTCCATCGTAAAGCGTATTATCTAAATCAAATAACCAAAATTTTATGTTTTTTAAGTCTTTCATTCTCTAATTAATGTTCCAGATCCCTTATCAGAAAAAATTTCATGTAAAACTGAGTGAGGTTTCCTTCCATCTAGAATTACCACACCCCTTACGCCATTTTGAACAGCATCAACACAATTTTCTATTTTGGGTATCATGCCACCCTGAACAACTTTCCATTTAATAAGATTTTCAAGATCAAAAGGTTTTATTTCTGAAATTAACTTTTTCTGATCATCATATACACCTTCTACATTTGTCATTAATATCAATCTTCTTGATTTTAATTTTTTTGCAATCGCACTTGCTGCAGTATCACCATTTATATTATATGTTTGATTATGATTGCCTAAACCCAAAGGAGCTATAATTGGAATTTTATTTTCATTAAGTGCACTTTGAATTAAATCATCATTTATTTTTTTTGGGATTCCAACAAATCCAAGTTCCTCTCTTTCAGGCTCAACTTCAATTACATTATCAGTCTTAGTGTGAAACGATGCTGCTTCAGAGCCTAATTTTTTGAGAGAGCTTACTATATCCTTGTTAAAATCAATTAGCACTTCCTCTACTGTATTAATTATATTTTTATCAGTTACTCTTAAACCATTAATAAATTTTGATACAATTTTTTTCTTTTCTAACTCTCTTTTAATTCTCGGACCGCCACCATGAACTACTACAATAGAAAAACCTAGTCTATTAAGAACATTAATATCTGATATAAAGTTATTAAATACATTCCTATCTATAAGAACATTTCCTCCATATTTGATTACTATTTTCTCTTTTTCATATTTTTTAATGTATTTTTGAACAATATTAATATCAGGAGCTTTCTCAGGCCAAAATTTTTTTATCTCATCTAGAGAAATATTTTTTGACATTTAATTTGTTTTCACTGTAGTTTTTTTAACAATTACATATTGCTGTGCGATTGTAAGAATATTATTTATTGTCCAGTAAACAACTAAACCAGATGGGAAAGATGCAAGTATTATTGTTAAAAATAATGGGAAGAAAGCAAATATTTTTGCTTGAATTGGATCGGCTGGCGCGGGATTTAACTTTTGTTGAACCCACATTGAGGCTCCCATTAAAATTGGCCAAATTCCAATTATCATAAAACTTGGAGGATCCCAAGGTATTAAGCCAAACAAATTAAATAATGAGGTTGGATCTTGAGCTGACAAATCTTTTATCCAACCAAAAAATGGTTGATGTCTCATTTCCAAAGAAATAAATAGCATTTTATAAATTGCAAAAAAGAAAGGTATTTGGATCAATACGGGTAAACAACCAGATGCAGGATTAATTTTTTCTTTTCTATACAAAGCCATCATCTCTTGCTGCAATTTAACTTTATCATCTTTATGTAGCTCTTTAAGTCTCATCATTTCTGGCTGAACTGCTTTCATTTTTGCCATTGATCTAAACGAGAAATTGGCTAACGGGAAGAATATAAGTCTTATTGCAATAGTTAATAGGACAATAGCTGTTCCAAAATTTCCAGAAATTTTAAATAAATAGTCTATTACAAAAAATAGAGGTTTAGTGAAAAAATAGAACCAACCCCAATCAATAACTAAGTCGAATTTTTTAATATTTTGGTCTGCTGCGTAAGTATCAATAGTCTCAACCTCCTTAGCAGCAACAAATAATCTTAATTGATTTACCCCAGAAGATGATTTGTTAATAGTCGTGGGTTTATTAATTATGTAATTTGCTTTAAATCCATCTTCATAAAGAAAAGTAGATTTAAAATTTGCACCCTCATCTGGAACGAAAGCAGTCATCCAGTATTTGTCTGTAATTCCAAGCCAACCTTCATTAGACTCTCTTACAATCTTCTTCTCTTGAACATCGTCATAATCATCCTCTTTTAATTCATCATCAAATACACCGATAAAACCTTCATGTTGTATATAAAAATTTTGGATATCATCTGGGATTTTATTTCTTGTCATTTGAGCGTAAGGAAATAAATTTATTGATGAATTAGAATTATTTTTTACCTGCTGAGATATCTTGAATAAATATTTATTGTCTAGCTCAATCCTTTTTTCAAAAGTCACTCCCTCTTTATTGCTCCACTCTAAAATAACGGGAGACGTATCACTTAAAATATTATTCCCTTTCACTCTCCATAAAGAGTCTTTAGTCGGAACTTTGATTTTGTTTCCAATGCTTGTCCATCCTGTCTCTATATAAAAACCATTTTCAGTATTTGATGGATTTAAAAAAATAATATTTTTTCCATCTTCAACTTTCTGTTTATGCTTTTTAAAAGATATATCGTCAATTAGAGCACCCTGTAAATTTATTGAGCCTGATATACTGTCATTCTCAATTTTTATTCTTTTACTATTACTAATGGACTCTTCTCTTGTGAGCTTTTTAACTATTTGTGGCTGGCTAATCGTTGGAGCAATAGACCTTTGTTCGTCTTTTTTTTCAACATTTTGATTATTTTTTTGATCTATAGGTTTTCTGGGTGTTTCAAAGAAAGCACCCCAAAAAAGTAAAACGGACATCGAAAGAGCAATGGCTACAAAAACGTTTTTATTATCCATTTTTATTTTCCTTCTTGTTTGTACCTGGAACAAAATCTAAACCACCGCCTCCTCCTAAACTTTTAAAGGGATGACATTTTAAAATTCTTTTTAATCCTAATTCAAAACCTCTTATAAGACCTTGGGTCTTAAGAGCTTCAATAAAATATTCTGAACAAGTTGGTAAAAATCTACACTTATTTCCAAGTAATGGTGAAATAAGATATTGATAGGTTTTAATTATAAAAACTAAAATTTTTGTCATTTTATTTTTTTAATTTACTAAAACTTTTCTCCATTGACGGCAAAAGCACATCTTGTTTTTGAGCATAAGCATTAGACTTACCGAAAACTATATAAGTGTAATCCTTATTAATTGCACCTCTTTTTTTAAGTAATTTTTGAACTATTGCTTTTAATTTTCTTCTTATTTTGTTTCTTTTGACCGCATTTCCAATTTTTTTTTTCATTACAAAACTTATAATTAAATTTGTTTTATATTTTGGTTTAAAAAAATTTTTTGTTGCGAAAATAGAAAAATAATCAGTATGAACTTTTTTTTCACTTAGAGCTTTTTTGAATTGGTTGCTTTTCTTTAAACTTTCAAGCCTAACCATTAAATTTAAGTTGATAAAGTTTTTCTTCCCTTAGCTCGCCTTCTTGCTATTAGTTGTCTTCCAGCTTTAGTTGCCATCCTCGATCTAAAACCATGTCTTCTTTTTCTTACTAAATTGCTAGGTTGATATGTTCTTTTCATAAATATTTTAAGGTATATATTTTAATTGCTGTCTATTGTACAGGTAAATTATGAGTAAAAATTTGAAAATATTTTTAGGTGTTTCCTATTTATTAATATTATTTTATTTCCTGTATTTTATTTTCACATCTATCGAGGTTAATAGACTTGATGATTTTCTATACTATAAAGAAATCCAGTCAGATTTAGAAACTTATATAAGCACTAATACCCTTACCAATGTTATTTATTTTTTTGTTTTTTCAGTTATTTGGGTCACATTGCTTGGCTTTGGTTCACCTATTTTAATTATTTCAGGAATATTGTTTGGACAAATTATTGGTACTTTAATTTCATTATTTTCAATTTCAATTGGAGCATTAATATTATATTCAATCGGTAATTTCTTTTTTAGAGATCTTGTAAAATCTCTCTTAGAAAAAAAATTTAACAAATATATTCAGTTATTTCAAAAAAACGAGTTCTTCTATTTTTTTATTTATAGGTTTATAGGAGGTCTTGGAATTCCATTCGGATTACAAAATTTAATCCCAATATTATTTGGAATGAAAAAAATAAATTATTTCTTCGCAAGTTTTTTTGGATTTATTCCTGGATTTTTTATTATAAATACCATCGGAGCTGGATTGAATAATTATATCTCAGTAGCAGATAGCTTCAGTATGATCGATTTAATTTTTACTCCAGAGATTTACTTGCCAATAATTATGTTTTCTATTTTAATGTTTTTTTCAATAATTATTAAAAAAAAATTTTTTGATGATACAAATTAACAGAAATATTTTATCTAAAGATTCAAGTCCTTATCTAAACCAACACAAGGATAACCCTGTTCATTGGCAAACCTGGTCTAAGGAATGTTTAGAATTTGCAAGACTAAATAAAAAACCCATCCTTCTAAGTATTGGTTATGCTAGCTGTCATTGGTGTCATGTTATGGCTCATGAAAGTTTTGAAGATCATGAAACTGCAAAAATAATGAATGAATTATTTATAAATATAAAAGTTGATAGAGAAGAAAGACCTGATTTAGATTTTATTTTTCAAAGTTCTTTTCAATTATTTAACCAAACAGGAGGAGGCTGGCCTTTAACTATGTTTTTAGATGAAAATGGAGTTCCGTTCATGGGAGGAACCTATTTTCCAAAAGTGCCAAAACATGGTTTACCATCTTTTAGAGAAGTGCTCCAAAAAGTTTCAGAAGCTTACAAAGATCAAAGAGAAAATATAATTAAACAAAAAAAATTAATTACTAATAGTCTAAATTTAAAAAAAAATCCTGTTTTAAGTCAAGAACTTGAACCTATTATTGAATTGTCCATGAATAATTTAGATTTATTAAAAGGTGGTTACAAAGGTGCTCCAAAATTTCCTACATTTAATTTATATGAAACGCTCCTTTACTTTTATAATAAATCTGGAAATAAAAAGTATCTAGACCCTGTAGATCTAATAATAAAACAACTTTGTTCAAAGGGAATTTATGATCATGTTGAGGGAGGTATAGCGCGATATACTGTAGATGAAGATTGGACAGTCCCACATTTTGAAAAAATGTTATACGACAATTCACAATTTGTTCTGCTATTATCAAAGTACTGTAAAATAAAATCAGAAATTTATTTCAAAGAAAAATTAGAGCAAACTATTGAGTTTTTACTAAGTAATTTTAGAAACAAAGATGGTTTTTTTGGATCTGCTTATGACGCAGACAGTGATGGAGAAGAGGGTAAATATTATGTTTTTTCGTATGACGAACTAAATGAAATTGAGAATATTAACACCTATTTTGAAGTCAAGCCTGAAGGTAATTGGAAAAATAAAATTATATTAATAGAGAGAGAAAAACCAAATCACATTATTTTAAAAAAACTTTCAGAAATAAGAGCAAAAAGAAATAAACCATTTTTTGATGATAAGACACAACTAGATTTAAACTCTTTGATGATAAGTGCATTAGTTTCAGTAAATGATATATTACCTAAAAAAAATTATTTAAAATTAGCTGAGGATTTTTTTTTAAAAATTGAGAATAAATATATAAAAAAAAAAATTTATCATAGTTACTCTCAAGATATAGTTTTTATAGAAGATTATGCTTATCTTATTAATTCCCTAGTCGACCTTTCTGATAAAACCATGAATTTTAAATATAAAGATTTAGCAAAGAAATTATCACGTGAAGCAATTAATAAATTTTATTTAAGTGACAAAAATATTTTTCAGAAAAACCCTTTAATCAATGATGACATTTTTTTTAAACCTATTGACGTAGGCGATAATACTATCCCTAATGGGAATGCAATAATGCTCATAAATTTTGTAAGATTGGGGATGATGGAAGAGGCTAGAAAATTGTCAGATAGTTTAAATGGATATTTGAATATTTACAAAAACCATATGATGACATCTTTAAGAGCTATCGATTTTTTTAATAATATTAAAGAAGGTAAGAATTGTAACGAACAAGGTTGTAAAATCGATGCTTAAAAAGATTAATTGGTTTGTTTGGTTAGCGTTTGTTATTCTATGGAACTATGGATTTCCACAAGCTACACCATTTCAAGATGTTATTGTTGCCGTATTTTTGTCGATTTTGTTTATAATTATTCAATTGCTACAATCAAGATACTTGAAAAAAATTAGCTCAAGAAGTAAATTTGATTAATAATGAAGGAGTGCTTGCTATGGGAATTCACTACGATTACAAATCAACACGTGGAGATAAAGCTATGAAAAAAGAAGCGAAAAAAAAAGCACGCATGGAACAGAGAAGAGCTAGGCGATCAAGCACAAATCCTAAAGAGCCAGAGCATGAAACAATGCATGACATCAACAAGCCTATTACACTTGAGGATTTAACAAATCCAGACAAAAATTAGCTTTAACAATGAAATCTTTTGTAAAGAAAGATTTATTTAAAAAACGTGAAGCTGCATTAAAAAAAAATTTAAAAAAAAGGAAGAACTATAAGTTAGTAAATAAACAAAAGAATGCCAGTACTTTCAGACAAATGGATTAAAAAAATAGCTAAAACAAAAGGGATGATAAAACCTTTTGTTAGTAAACAAATAAGGAAAGGAAAAATTTCATTTGGATTATCTTCTTATGGATATGATGCAAGAGTCTCAAATGAATTTAAAATTTTTACAAACGTAAACTCCGGTATTGTTGATCCAAAAGTATTTAAAAAAGAGAGCTTTGTAACAAAAAAAGGCAAAGAGTGTATTATACCACCCAACTCTTTTGCCTTAGCTAGAACTATTGAATATTTTAAAATTCCAGAAAATGTGATGGTAATTTGCTTAGGGAAATCAACATACGCAAGATGTGGCATTATCGTAAACGTTACTCCTCTAGAACCAGGATGGGAAGGGCATGTTACTTTAGAATTTTCAAATACGACTCCACTTCCAGCAAAAATCTATGCGAATGAGGGTGTAGCACAATTTATATTTTTAAAAGGAAATGAAAAGCCCGAAGTTTCTTATGCAAAAAGAAAAGGAAAATACATGAAACAAAAAGGTGTCACACTACCAAAGGTATAGAATTTCTTTAATGCAAAAACTTTTAATTAAAGGAAAAAAAAATTTAGCTGGAAGTATTTCAATATCAGGATCCAAAAATGCGACCTTACCAATTTTAGCTGCCTCAATCCTTGCAAAAGATGTAAATCTTACAAATGTTCCTTTAGTAAAAGATATTTTTACAATGATTGAATTATTAAAATTCATAGGAATTAAGGTTAAAATTTTCAAAAAAAAAAAAACTATTCAACTAAAAAACTCTAATAAGAAAATCAATACTTTGGCACCATATAAATTAGTAAAAACGATGAGAGCTGGAGTATTAGTCTTAGGATCTTTATTAACAAAGTATAAAAAAGCAAAAGTATCTTTGCCTGGCGGCTGTGCTATTGGAACTAGGCCTGTAGATATTCATTTATTTGCTTTAAAAAAATTAGGCGCAAAAATAAAAATCAAAGATGGATATATAATTGCAGAGGCTAAGCAGGGCCTTATTGGTAATAAAATTAGATTTCCATCCATTTCTGTAGGAGCTACAGAAAATGCATTAATTGCTGCGTGCAGTGCTGAAGGAAAAACAGTGCTTTCAAATTGTGCTATTGAACCAGAAATTTTAGATTTAATAACTTTTTTAAAAAAATTAGGAATCCTTATTCAGATTTCTGGAAGAAAGATAATTATTAATGGAAAAAAATCTGTTAAAAAAAAAGTAAATCATAAAATAATATTTGATAGAATAGAAGCTGGTACTTACTTAATCGCTGGAGCTTTAATAGGAAAAAAAATAATTATTAGAAACGTATTATCCAGAGTAATTAAAAATGAAATTAAAATTTTAAAAAAGATTGGTGCTAAAATTACTGTTAAAAAAAACATCATTACAATTACAAAATCAAAGAATATGAAAAAAATTAACGTTATCACAAAACCATATCCTGGTTTTCCGACAGATCTTCAAGCTCAGTTAATGGTTTTAATGACTCAGACTAAAGGAGTATCTAAAATAAAAGAAAATATTTTTGAAAATAGATTTATGCATGTACCCGAACTAAAGAGAATGGGAGCAAAAATAGAAATTCAAAATAAAACAGCACGTATATTTGGTCCTTCTAAATTAACTGGTGCTGAAGTAATGGCAACAGATTTAAGAGCTTCTGTAAGTTTGGTGCTTGCTGGACTAATTGCAGATAATAGAACGATAGTAAATAGAATCTATCATTTAGACAGAGGTTATGAGTTTTTAGAAAAAAAATTAAAAAAGTGTAATGCTGTTATTAAAAGAATATAATGAAAGCTAAAAACTTAAAATTAATAGCAAGAACTGTGGAAGATTTGAGGGTTGTTTCTGCACATTTACAAGATGCTATAGTAAATATAAACGATATTGCAAATTTAGAAAAAAATAAAATTTTACTCCTTCAATTAAATAGATTTATGTGGGAAGACGTTGAAAAAGGAGTATTTAGGAAAAATAAGAGAATTCGAACAATTTTAAAATTCGAAAATGTTATGAAAGTTAATTCAAAAAATATCAATCAAGTGAATAAAGATAAATTTTTGGATTTTCTTACTATTGAAACAAATCTGATGACTGATAATAACTATGAAATGAAAATATTATTTTCTGGTGACTCAATAATAAAAGTTATTTCAGAAGTAATTGAAGTAACATTAGATGATCAAGGTGAGGCCTGGGATACAAAAAATAAACCTAAACATAAGGTAATATAATGTTAAAATTTTTTAATGCTGATAAAAAAAACTCACTTAAAAAGTTAGAAGAAATTTTAAATTCAAGAAAGATTAAACAAAAAATTCAAACTTCTAAAGTTAGAGAAATAATACTTAATGTAAAAAAAAATGGCGATAAAGCAATAATTAATTACGAAAAAAAATTTTCAAATATAAAAACTAATTCAAAAAAAATAAGATTTTCTAAAAATGAGATAAATAATATTTCAAAAAAAATCGATAAAAAACTTAAAAGATCAATAGATCTTGCTTTTTCAAGAATTAAATTATTCCATTCAAAGCAAAAATTTTTACCATTTAAATTTAAAGATAATTATAAAAATGAACTTGCCTACAATTACTCACCAATTGAAAATGTTGGTGTATATGTACCTGGAGGGATTGCAAGTTATCCAAGCACGGTTTTGATGAACTGTATACCTGCCATAGTTGCTGGAGTGAAAAATATTTATCTTACAACCCCATCATTAGACTCATTAATTAATCCAGCAATTATATATGCAGCAAAAAAATGTGGTGTTAAAGAAATTTATAAAACTGGTGGAGCTCATTCGATAGCTGCTTTTGCCTATGGAACTAAAAGTTTTAAAAAAGTTGACAAAATTGTTGGCCCAGGAAATGCTTTCGTAGCGTCAGCTAAGAAAGAGGTATTTGGAGATGTTGGAATCGATATGGTTGCAGGACCATCAGAAGTAAGCATAGTTGCTGATAAAAATTCAGAGCCAGATTGGATAGCTTCAGATTTGATTGCCCAAGCAGAACATGATGTTTTTGCTCAATCTATTTTAATTTCAGATAACAAAAGTTTAATCAAATTAGTAAATTTAAACTTAAAACAACAGCTTAAAAATTTACCCAAAAAAAATATAGCATCAAAGAGCCTAAAAAATTATGGATTAGCCATTTACTCTAGAAGCAAAAATATAATATCAGATGTAGTTAATATGATTGCTCCTGAACATTTAGAAATTAATTATAGAGATTACAAAAAAATTTTAAAAAAAATCAAAAATGCTGGATCTATTTTCATTGGGAAGTTTTCACCAGAGGCAATGGGTGACTATATGGCAGGCCCTAACCACGTACTGCCTACTTCAGGATCAGCAAAATTTTCCTCAGGTTTATCAGTAAGTGATTTTTTAAAACGACAGTCAGTAATAAAAATAACAAAATCAGGTATTGAAAGATTGGGGCCATCAGTTATAAATTTAGCTAAGCATGAAAATTTAGAGGGTCATGCTAATTCTATTAAAATAAGATTAAAAAAAAAGGGATAAATATTTGGCTAAACAAGAAACTTTAGAATTCAAAGGGAAGGTTACGGAATTGCTTCCTAATGCAATGTTTAGAGTTAAATTAGAGAATAATCATGAAATTTTGGCTCACACCTCTGGTAAACTTAGAAAGAATAGAATAAGAGTGCTAGCAGGCGATAATGTAATGGTTGAAATGACACCTTATGATTTAACTAAAGGTAGAATAACTTTTAGGTTTTAGGCCTTGTAGCTCAGTAGTAGAGCAGTACCCTGAAAAGGTATGTGTCGTAAGTGCGATTCTTACCAAGGCCACCACTAAGTTATAAATGCACATCGAAATATTATTGAAAATTTGATAACTTTTTAGAATGGCTAAAAATTTTGGATTAGTTTGGTTAAGAGATGATTTTAGATTTAAAAAAAATCTTGCTTTAGCGGAAGCTACTAAAAATCATGACAAAGTAGTGGTATTTTTTTTATATAAAAAAAAAAAATTTGATAAACAAGAGGCTCAAAAATGGTGGATTTGCGAATCTCTTAAAGAATTTAAAAAAAAATTAGTCGATTACAATATCAATCTTGAAATAATTGAAACCAATTCATACAAATCTTTTTTTGAGAAATTATTTAAAGAAAAAGATTTTTCAATTTATTGGAACAGGATTTATGAACCAAACTATTTAACGTTTGATAAATTTCTAGAAAAAAGCTTTGAAAAAAATCAGATTAAATTTAAAATTTTTAAGGGTAATATTTTAAATGAATTTGAAGAAGTAAAGAAAAGTGATGGCACTCCCTTTAAAGTTTTCACCCCTTTCTGGAGGAATGCAGAAAAATTTTATACTGAAAAAGTTCCTCCAAGAGAAAAAAAAATATCAAGATGTCAAAAAAAAGTATCTTTTTTCTCAAAAACAATAGATGAGAAAGAAATTTATCCTAAGCATAAGTGGTTTAAAAAATTTGAGAAATACTGGAATCCAAGTGAAGACAATGCTTTAAAAGAATTAAAGACTTTTATATTTAGTAGAATTCAAAATTATTCTGATTCAAGAAATTTTCCAAATTTACTTGGAACTTCAAAGCTTTCTCCTTTTATAAAACATGGACAAATACATGTTGAGACTATATGGGAAGAATGTACTAAATTTAAAAATAAAGGGGTTAATAAATTTTTAGCTGAAATAGGCTGGAGAGAGTTTAATCACTCCTTAATAAATTTTTTTCCTCATATGCTTAAAGGAAATTATTCAAAAAAATTTGATAAATTTCCATGGGAAAAAAATTTGAAACTTTTATCAGCATGGAAAAAAGGATTAACTGGCTATCCGATAGTTGATGCTGGAATGAGAGAACTTTATGCAACAGGCTGGATGCATAACAGGGTAAGAATGATAGTTGGATCTTTTCTTGTAAAACATTTATTGATTCATTGGAAAGAGGGTGAAAAGCATTTTAAAAAATGTTTACTAGATTATAATCAAGCTAATAATGTTTCTGGTTGGCAATGGGTTGCGGGCTGTGGTGCAGATGCTGCACCTTATTTTAGAATTTTTAACCCAATACTACAGGGTGAAAAATTTGATAAAGATGGAGAGTATGTCAAAAAATGGGTTCCAGAATTAAGGAAAGTTCCAAGGAAATTTATTCATAAACCATGGGAATTAGTTGACCCAAAAATTTTAAAATTAAATTCAGACTATCCTGCACCAGTAGTAAATCATAACAATGCTAGATCCAGAGCGCTTGAAGCGTTTAAAAAAATCTAGAGTTATATATTGCCGTGACAGTGTTTAAATTTTTTTCCTGAGCCACATGGGCACTTATCGTTTCTACCTACTTTTTTATAATTAACTTCTTTATTGTCCTCAATACTACCTTCGTTAGATGAAACAACAATATTTAAGTTATACAATATCTTAATTAAATCATTTTTAATTTTAGATAGAAGTCCTTCAAAAAGAACAAATGCTTCCTTTTTGAACTCCGACAGTGGATCCTTTTGACCATATTGTCTTAATCCAATTACTTGTCTCAACTGCTCCAAATATTGAAGATGAGAACGCCAGGAAAAATCAATTATTTGAAGAAATATCTTTTTTTCAAGAATCTTATTTTGATCTTCTCCTAAAATATTAATTCTACTAATCTTTTTATTTTCAAATAGTTTCCTTAGCTCTTCTATAAATTCTTTTTTTTCTTTCGAAGCTAATTTGTTTAGCTCAATATCGCTTATAACATTCCCAATTAAATTTTTAATTTGAGTGAGATATTTTTCATCTTTTGATTTTTGATAATCAGTTATAGCTAGCTCCGAATCTTTCATTATCTCTTCAAAAAAATCTTTTAATATTTCATTAATGTTATTTGATTTTAATATATTTAATCTTTGAGAAAAAATAACTTGTCTTTGATCATTCATTACATCATCAAATTTAATCAAAGTTTTTCTTATATCAAAATTTCTTGTTTCAACCTTTTTTTGAGCTCTTTCCATTGCTTTATTAATCCAAGGATGGTCTATTGATTCATTTTCCTTTAAACCTAGCTTCTTTAACATGCCATCAATAGAACTACCTCCAAAAATTCTCATTAATTCATCTTGTAAACTTATAAAAAATATTGTGGATCCAGGATCGCCTTGTCTTCCTGATCTTCCTCTAAGCTGATTATCAATTCTTCTACTTTCATGTCTTTCTGTACCAATTATAAAAAGTCCTCCTAAATCCCTCACTTTTGACTCATTTTTTTTGTGTTCATTTAATTTTGTTTCATTAACTTCCTCAATAAAATCTTTATTGCCACCTAATTTAATGTCGGTTCCTCTACCAGCCATATTAGTTGCAATTGTAACTGATCCAACTTTACCAGCTTCAGCAATAATTCTTGCCTCTTTTTCATGTTGTTTAGCATTTAAAATATTATGCTTAATTTTTTTATTTTTTAAATAATCAGAAATTTTTTCTGACTTTTCAATACTTGTAGTTCCTACTAAAATTGGTTGACCTTTTGAATTACATTCAATAATTTTTTTTGTAATTGCATTATATTTTTCTATTTCTGTTCTAAAAACTTGATCATTAAAGTCTTTTCTTAACATTTTTTTATTGGTAGGTATTGCAACTACGTTTAATTTATAAATATCATAAAATTCTTCTGACTCGGTCATTGCAGTACCTGTCATACCTGCTAATTTTTTATAAAGTCTAAAATAATTTTGGTAGGTAATTGATGCCAGTGTTTGATTTTCTTCCTGAATTTCTAAATTTTCTTTTGCCTCAATAGCTTGATGTAAACCATCAGAAAATCTCCTTCCACTCAAGACTCTTCCAGTAAATTCGTCAATTATTTGTACTTTGCCGTTATTTACGATGTAATCAGTGTCTTTTCTAAAAATCAAATTTGCTTTTAAAGCTTGATTAGTGTGATGAACAAGATCTAAATTTGCTGGATCATAAAAATTATTATTTTTTAAAATATTTTTTTGTAACGCAAGCTTTTCAATTTTATCTACACCGGCATCAGTGAGAATCACATTTTTATTTTTTTCGTCAAGTTCATAATCTTTTTTTTGTAAATTTTTGATAAATTCATTTGAAGTTGAATAAAGTGTAGTCTTATCTTCTATTTTTCCTGAAATAACTAAAGGTGTACGAGACTCATCTATAAGTATACTATCTACTTCATCAACAATACAAAAATTGTGACCCCTTTGAACCATTTCATTGATTTCATATTTCATATTATCTCTTAAATAATCAAAACCAAGTTCATTGTTAGTAGCATAAGTAATATCGCAGGCGTAATTTTTTTTTCTTTCGCTATCGTCTAAATTATTGGTTATACATCCTGTCGATACACCTAGATAACTAAAAACTTTACCCATCCAAGCAGAGTCTCTCAAAGCTAGATAGTCATTTACTGTAACTATATGAACACCTTTTCCAGTAAGTGAATTTAAATACGCAGGCAAAGTTGAGACAAGAGTTTTTCCCTCCCCAGTTTTCATCTCAGCAATTTTCCCATTGTGTAGTATTATTCCACCTGATAACTGAACATCATAATGGCGCTCCCCCAAAGTCCTTTTTGCAGCTTCTCTTACTAAAGCAAAAGCTTCAGGAATTATTTCGTTTAATTTTAAAGAGCCATTTTGAGCTTTTTTTTTAAAATTTGCTGTTTTCTCCTTAAAATCACTTTCAGTGTAGGACTCAATTTCTTTCTCTTTGCTATTGATAGCTAAAATAATATTTTGAATACTATCTAATTCTTGTTGATTAGAGCTTTTAAATATTTTACTAAAAGTCCTTGTAAATAAATTCATTATATTTCTATATATGTATTTATAATTTAAATTAAATAGTAATTATGACAATAAATATTAAAAATTTTCTTAAAGATAAAACAAAATTATCAAAAATGGGAGAGTTTCAGAATTTAAAGCAGATTGATGGATTGGAAATGTCATCAATATCTGCAGATTTGTATGGTGATGGAAGAGACGATTTGGCTTTGTTTTATTTTAGTAAAGGTGCGAATTATGCAAGCTTAACTACAACTAATAGTATAACTTCTGAATTTATTCCTTGGAATAATAATTCTCATAAAAAAATAATAAAAGGTTTATTAGTAAACACAAAAAATGCTAACACCTTTACTGGAAAACAAGGAAAAGACGGCATTGATATTTTAGCTAAAAACTTATCAAGAATATTGACTTTAAAAGAGTCTAAATCAAAAAAAGGCACCAATGAAACTGTAAAAATTAAAGATTTAATATTTGCATCAACAGGTGTCATTGGAGAAGAATTTCCAACTGAAAAAATTAAAGACAGATTGCAGGAACTAGTTGAGAGACTAAGAGGCGAACATAATAAAATGTATTGGTTAAAAGTAGCTTCAGCTATTATGACTACTGATACTAAACCTAAAATAGCTTCAGAAGAAATAATCGTAGGAGATGAGCTAATAAGAATTTGTGGCATTGCAAAAGGATCAGGAATGATTGCCCCTAATTTGGCAACAATGCTTTCCTTTATTTTTACTAATGTCGACATAAATTCAAATTTATTAAAAACTCTTCTGAAAAGATCAGTGGCCAATTCTTTTAATGCAATTACTGTTGATAGCGACCAATCAACAAATGATATGGTATCAATCTTTTCAACTAGGTCATTAAAAATTGGTCATAACTTATCTTTAAATGATAAATTGATACAAAAATTTGAGCTAGCTCTTAAAAAACTATGTTTAAATTTAGCAAAACAAGTAGTTGTTGATGGTGAAGGAGCGAAAAAATTTATTACTATAAATGTAATTAATGCAAAATCTTTGGGTAGTGCGAAAAATATTGCTTTTTCGATTGCTAATTCTCCGCTTTTCAAAACAGCAATTGCTGGTGAAGATCCTAACTGGGGTAGAATTGCAATGGGAATCGGTAAATCAGGAGAATTAATAGATCAAAAAAAACTAAAAATAAAAATTGGAAATTTTATTGTTGCTGAAAACGGAAAAATTTCAGAAAGTTACGATGAGAAAAAATTAAAAGAATATATGGAATGGGATTCAATTGAAATCGAAGTGAATTTAAAATTAGGAAATGATGCGTTCAAGTGTTTTACTTGTGATTTTACACATGATTATATAGATATAAATGCTGACTATAGAAACTAAATGATTAAGTATAATCTTATCTGCGAGAGGGAGCATGAATTTGAAAGTTGGTTTTCAAATTCACGTGAATTTGAAAAACTTAAAAAGAAAAAATTACTCGATTGTATATATTGCTCTTCCAAAAAAATTGAAAAATCTATCATGTCCCCGATGATTTCACATTCAACTAATCTAGACAAACCTCAAAATAAGTTTGAAAAGGATCTTTTTAAAGAAAAAAAACAGTTACAAAATATAAGAAGATATATTGAAAAAAATTATGAATTTGTTGGAACAAATTTTAGTAAAAAAGTTAGAGAAATTTTCTACGACAAAAACAGCAAAAAAACAATTTATGGCACAACAACGCCAAAAGAGAGAGAAGAACTAGCTGAAGAGGGAATAGATTTATTGTCTATACCGTGGATAGATAAAGAGAACTAACTCTTCGTACTACAAATAATATAATTAACCGATAAATTATTTGATTTTTTCCATTTGTTACTCAATGGATTAAATACCAAACCTTTTACTTCTATAGTTTTAAAATTTTCAGATGATAGTTTTTTTTCTAATTCTTCTGGCCTTATAAACTTGTTCCAATCGTGAGTTCCAATTGGAAGCCATCTTAAGATATATTCTGCGCCAATTATTGCTTTCAAATATGAGGTTATTGTTCGATTTAACGTCGCAGTGAACATTATTCCATCTTTTTTAAGTAATTTGCTACATGATTTTAAATAAAGTTCAACATCTTCAACATGTTCTATTATTTCTAAATTCAAAATTATATCGAATTCTTCTCTTCCATTAAGTTTTTCAGGAGAGGAATTTAAATAATTTATCTCCAAATTACTTTTCTTTGAATGAATTTTAGCTACATAAATATTTTTTTCGGAAGCATCAATTCCAGTAACTTTAGCACCTAATCTTGCCATTGGCTCGCTAATTAAACCGCCACCACAACCAATGTCTAGAATCTTTAAATTTTTAAAAGGATCTATTTCTTTATCAGAAATTTTAAAATATTTTCTTATCATTTGATTTATGTATTCAATTCTAATAGGGTTAAACATATGCAAAGGTTTAAATTTACCTTTTACATCCCACCACTCATTGGCTAAACTTGAAAACTTTTGAATTTCCTCTTTATTTATAGTAGTCATACAATTAAATTATTAAAATAAATTACATTATAATCTTTTTTTTATAATATAAAAACTCTGCAAATGGTTAAAAAAGTATTAAAGTTCGGTGGCACTTCAGTTGGATCGATAGATAGAATCCAGCATGTAGCTAAAATAATAGAAAAAGAGCATAAAAACGGCAATCAAGTTATCGTTGTTGTATCAGCTATGTCAGGCAAAACTAATGAGTTATTAAATTTATCACAAAAAATTTCTAATAATTTTAGTAAAAGAGAACTAGACGTTCTTTTATCTTCTGGTGAACAAATTACCTCAGCTCTTCTAGCTGGCGCGTTAATTAACTTAAATGTCAAAGCCAAATCATATTTAAATTGGCAAATCCCTATTATCACAGAGGGCGAACACACAAATGCAAGAATTATAAACATTAAAACGAATGAAATTAATGAATATTTAAAAAAAAAGGGGGTAGCTATAATTCCTGGTTTTCAAGGAATTTCTACCAATGGCGATATAACTACAATTGGCAGAGGAGGATCTGATGCATCTGCAGTAGCTTTAGCAAAAATTTTTAAAACAGATTTTTGTGAAATATATACAGATGTGGATGGAGTTTTTTCATCAGATCCAAAAAAAATTCCTATTGCAAAAAAAATAGATAAAATTTCATTTGATGAAATGTTAGAGCTCTCCTCTCTTGGAGCTAAAGTTATGCAATCATCTGCAGTTCAGACTGCAATGATTTACGATATTCCATTAGAGGTTAAATCTACATTTACTAATAGAGAAGGAACAAAAATATTTGGGCAAGATAATATTGATTACACAAAAAGTGTTACGGGTGTGGCATATTCCAAAGACGATGCTAAAATTACCTTGATAGGAGTGGAGGACAAACCAGGTGTAGCAGCAAATATATTTGAACCTTTAAATGAGTCTCAAGTAAACGTTGATATGGTAATTCAAAATATTTCCTCTGATAGTAGAACTACCGATGTAACTTTTACAATTAAAAGAGATGATCTTCTTAAAACAAAAGATATTTTCAAAAAAAATAATAATATAAATTTTGAGAAAATTACCTATAATGATAATGTTGCAAAACTATCTATAGTTGGAGCAGGTATGGTTACTACACCAGGAGTTACTTATAAGATGTTTAGGGCTTTAGCTGATGAAAAGATAAATATTTTGGCAATATCAACTTCAGAAATAAAGCTATCTGTAATAATTAATGAAGAAAATATTTTAAATGCAGTAAAAAAATTACATACTGTTTTTGATTTAGATTAAAATGGAAATAAGACCTCATAGAATCATTAAAAGAAAAAAAACAAGAATAATAAATGTTGGAAAAATTAAGGTTGGTGGTGACTCACCAATAAGCGTCCAATCAATGACCAATACACTAACAACTGATATAAAAAAAACAATAAATCAGATTCATGCTTTGGAAGAAGCAGGCGCAGATATTGTGAGAGTAGCTTGTCCAGATAAAGCCTCTACTCTAGCATTAAAAACAATATCTAAGGAAGTAGGCGCTCCTATAGTTGCAGATATACATTTTCATTACAAAAGAGCTATTGAAGCCGCAGAGATGGGTGCAAGTTGTTTAAGAATTAATCCTGGAAATATTGGAAATCGAGAGAGAATAATTGAAGTTATCAAAGCGGCTAAAGATAACAATTGTTCAATAAGAATAGGAGTTAATGCCGGGTCTTTAGATAAAAATTTATTAGAAAAGTATAAGGAACCTTGCCCCGAAGCACTTGTCGAAAGCGCAAAATATAATATTCAACTATTTGAAGATAATGATTTTTTCGATTTCAAGATAAGTGTTAAATCATCAGATATATTTTTAACAGTAAAAGCTTATAAAGAACTCTCAAAGATATGTGATTATCCATTACATCTTGGTGTGACTGAAGCCGGAGGATTATTTACGGGCAGTATAAAATCATCCATTGGTATTGGCCAACTTTTAATGGATGGAATTGGAGACACAATAAGAGTATCTCTCTCATCAGACCCAGTTGATGAGGTAAAGGCAGGATTTGAAATTCTCAAATCTTTAGGAATACGTTCTAGAGGTGTAAATATTATATCTTGTCCATCTTGTGCTAGACAAGCTTTCCCAGTAATAGAAACTGTTAAAGAATTAGAAAAAAAATTAGCTCATATAAAAAAACCAATTAACTTATCCATAATTGGATGTGTTGTTAACGGGCCTGGAGAAGCGGCTCAAACAGAGATAGGTTTGACTGGAGGAGGGCAAGATAGTAATTTATTATATCTTAAAGGATTACCGCACACAAAAGTACCCAACTCAAAAATTATTGATAAAATAGTAGAACTTGTGGAGAATAAAGTAAAAGATAAATTCTGATTTATGTTACCTCTGCAAAAAGTAAAAGAAATTATTTCTAGATATAGCAGTTTAGAAAAAGAACTCTCCTCAGGAAATGTAGATCCAAAACAGTTTGTAAACAAATCAAAAGAGTATGCAAATCTTGGAAATATTATCTTAATTGCTAAAGAATATATCAATTTTGATAATGAAAAAAAAGATCTAGAACAAATTCTACAGGACAAATCTTCAGACAAAGAAATTATCGAAATGGCTCAAAAAGATTTAGATGATCTTAACAAAAAAAGAAAAAATAATGAAAACCAATTGAAAATATTTCTATTACCTAGAGACGAAGATGATAGCAAGAACGCAATTGTAGAAATAAGAGCAGGTACTGGTGGTTTGGAAGCATCGCTTTTTTGCTCCGATTTATTTAAAATGTATGAAAAAGTTTGCTCAAAAAAAAAATGGCAACTGGAGATAATAAATATTTCCAAAAGTGATGCAGGCGGCTTTAAGGAGGTCATATTTTCAGTAAACGGAAATGACATTTACTCTTATCTTAAATATGAGTCTGGTGTTCATCGTGTACAAAGGATACCTGAAACCGAAACACAGGGAAGGGTACATACTTCAGCCGCTACAGTGGCTGTCTTACCCGAGGCAGAGGAGGTAGATATTCAAATTAAAGACACTGATTTGAGAATAGATGTTTTCAGAGCTGGCGGACCCGGTGGGCAATCAGTAAACACAACTGACAGTGCAGTTAGAATCACTCACTTACCAAGTGGTGTTGTAGTAAGTCAACAAGATGAAAAATCACAGCATAAAAATAAAGCAAAGGCACTAAAGATACTGAGGTCACGTGTATATGAAGATGAAAAAAGAAAAAAAGACCAGGAAAGATCAAGTAATAGAAGAAGCCAAATAGGAACTGGAGACAGATCTGAAAGAATAAGAACTTATAACTTTCCCCAAGGAAGAGTAACTGACCATAGAATTAATCTTACATTACACAAATTAGATGAGTTTTTAAGCGGTGAAATTCATGAAGAGATGAATGAGCAATTACGGCTTAAAGAACAAGACTTGAAACTTGAAAGTTTAAAATAATTGTGAATACTTTTGAATTATTGAAGATAGGATCTACAGTACTTAAAGAAAAAAAAATTACGTCTTTCAACTTAGATTCGGAGATTTTGCTTTCAAAAGTTTTGAAACAAAAAAGACAGGATTTACTTCGAAATTTAAATAAAAAAATCCATAAAAAAAATCTAATTAAATATTCTGATCTAATTTACAGAAGGTCAACTAATGAACCGATTGCATACATTCTTGAAAAAAAAGAATTTTGGAGTAAATTTTTTTATATTACTAAAGACACTTTAATTCCAAGACCAGAAACAGAGCTCATGGTAGATAAATTAATAAAGAAATACAAATATAAAAAAGATATATCTATTTTAGATATGGGGACCGGAAGCGGTTGCATTATTATAAGTTTACTAAGTGAATTAAATAATTCTTATGGAATAGGTATAGATATTTCAAATAAAGCTATCGAAATAGCGAAAAAAAATGCTATTAATAATGGTGTCAGTTCAAGAATTAAGTTTCTAAATTTTTCATTTTCCAGATATTTCCATAAAAAATATGACCTAATCGTTTCTAATCCGCCATATATAAGTAGAAGAGAATTTCAGTGTTTGAGTGAAGATATTAAGAGATTTGAACCCAGAATAGCCTTAGATGGAGGAAATGATGGGCTTGACCTTATAAAAAAAGTTATCTACAAAACTAAAGAAATTCTAAAAATAAATGGAACTCTTGCCTTAGAAATAGGTAACAAGCAATTTAAGAAAGTTTCGAAAATATTAATTAATAATAACTTTAAAATTGAATTAAGGATCAACGATACCAGGGATAATACAAGATGTATAATTGCGAAGAAATTAAAATAGAAAATGAGCATAAATAATCGTAGAAGAAATTTTAGATCAAGATCTCAAAAAAATAATTTCAGAAGAAGATCTAATATAACAAGCACTAATAATGCTTCTAGCCTTACAAGTAATGGAAACGTTAATTTTAATAGAAACGGATCCATGAATAATTTACATGCAGTAGAAAAGACAATGCAAAAATTTCAACAGTTAGCAAAGGACGCTCAAAGCAACGGTGATCCAGTTTTAGCTCAGAATTATTTGCAACATGCTGATCACTACTTAAGAAGATTTAATGAATTGAGCCAGAAAAGAGATGTTGCACATGACCAATCTCAAAATTTAGATAAAGAAAGCGCGTCAACTACAAATTAGTTTTTTTATCTAAGTTCTGACAATTTGAGATCAATTTTAATTCTTTTTAATTCGAATTCTTTCCTTGACTCTCCTTTAAGTTTATTTCCAGAGGGAAGCTTCAGTTTTTGAGAATTCACTTTTTTACCATTCACTACAACTTCATAATGTAAATGTGGACCCGTAGACATTCCTGTAGATCCTACATAACCGATTATTTGTCCTTGTTTTACTTTTCTACCTTCTTTCACACCCTTTGCAAAAGATTTCATATGAGCATAAATAGTTTCATATGTAGAGTTGTGTCTTATCTTAACACAGTTACCTCCACCTCCACACCATCTAGCTCTTGTAATTGTACCTGATCCAGAAGCCATTATAGGCGTGCCACTTGGTGCCGCAAAGTCAGTTCCTCTATGCATTTTGTTATAACCTAGGATAGGATGTTTTCTCATTCCAAATGAAGAAGATAGTCTTGCCCCATTGATTGGAGTCTTCATTAAAGATTTTGTGATGCTCTGGCCTTTAATATTAAAAAAATCGTCACTATTCTTATCTTTAAAATGATAAAGATTTATTTCTTCCCCATTAACAAACATTGAAGCATAAATTATTTTACCAGTATCTCTAACTCTTTCATTATCATCCTCGAATTTTTCATACAATATTTCAAACCAATCTCCCTTTCTCACATCTCTTTGAAAATCTACCTCAAAACCAAATATTCTTGCGAATTCAATTATGATATTTGGCTCTATACCTGACTGAATAGCGGAGTTATATAAATTATTTTTTATAATACTTTTTACAACTACCTCTTTTTTGTAAAGTTTAAGAATATTTTCTTTTACGATAAATT
>CACICB010000006.1 GCA_902585045.1 uncultured Pelagibacteraceae bacterium
GGTTTTAGACCCATATATTCTAAAGATCTTTTAATGGCCATTTTTCGATCCTCATTTGTCTCTTTATCTGGATCTGGTACAAAGCCACTAACAGGTGAAATATCATGAGGAGAAGTTCCCCAAGTTACTAAAGGTTCTATATCTTTACCCTCAATGTTTATTTCTTTATCAAACTTACAATCTTTATCAGAGTATAAGGTTTTCCAATAATCTAAAGCTTTGTTCCAGTTTTCTCCCTTAGGCGACATTTTTTTTCCTTTTAAATAATCGAATGTTTTTTGATCTGGAGCTATCAACCCAGCTCTTGCGCCGGCCTCTATAGTCATATTACAGACGGTCATCCTTTCTTCCATGCTGAAATTTCTGATCACATCTCCAGCGTATTCTATTACATAACCAGTTCCTCCAGCGGTGCTAATAGTGCCTATAATTTTTAAAATTACATCTTTGGCTGTGACACCTTTCGGTAAAGTGCCATTAATATTAATTCTGAAGTTTTTTGATTTCTTTTGCATTAATGTTTGAGTGGCTAAAACGTGCTCAACCTCTGATGTTCCTATACCAAAAGCAAGAGCTCCAAAAGCTCCATGTGTAGCTGTATGACTATCTCCACAAACAATAACAGAGCCTGGTTGTGTAAACCCTTGTTCTGGACCTATAATATGAACTATACCTTGTCTTTTGTCATTAACGTCAAATAATTGCACGCCAAAGTCATTGCAGTTTTTTCTTAGTGTTTCTATTTGTATTTTAGCCTCATTGTCATCAATTCCTTTTGACCTATCAGTTGTAGGAATATTATGGTCTGGCACAGCTAAAGTTAAATCAGGTCTTCTAACTTTTCTATTGTTTAATCTCAATCCCTCGAAAGCTTGAGGACTTGTTACCTCATGAACCAAATGTCTATCAACATATATTAAGGATGTACCGTCTTCTTGTTCGTGTACAAGATTTTTTTTCCAAAGTTTATCGTATAAAGTCTTTGACATTAAATTTTATTTTTTTTCGGTAGTTGGTTTTTCAGTTTTAGTTTCGGATTTTAAAGGTATTTTTTTTTCTTCGTTAGATTTATCCTCTTTTTTTACTTCTGCAGAGGGACTCGCTTTAGGTTCGTCTAACTTCACTGAGACATCAACACCAATTTTTTTTTTAATTTTTTCAGAAATTCTTGCGGATTTTCCTTTTCTATCTCTTAGATAATATAGTTTTGCTCTTCGAACTTTTCCAGATCGAATAACTTTTATTGAATCTACGTTTGGGCTATAAAGCGCGAAAGTTCTTTCAACTCCCTCACCAAAAGAAATCTTTCTAACAGTAAAAGAGGAGTTTATATCTCTATTTTTTTTAGCAATACAGACACCTTCAAAAAATTGAATTCTTTCCCTTTTTCCCTCTATAATTTTAACACCAACTTTAATTGTATCGCCTGGAGAAAAGTCTGTAATTTTTTTGTCAGCGAGTATTTTTTTAATTGATGCTTTATTGATATCTTCAATGTTTTTCATTTTTTTTCTCTAAATATTTTTTCCAAAGATCAGGTCTTTGGCGACGTGTTATAGCCTCTGATTGAGACAAACGCCACCCTTTTATTTTAGCGTGATCACCTGAAAATAAGACTTCTGGCGGGCTTTTACCCTCCCATTCCCTAGGTTTCGTATATTGAGGATATTCTAAGAGGTGATTTTCAAAACTCTCATCTTTATTAGAATCTTCATTTCCTAGCACTCCAGGTAATAATCTAATTATAGCATCTACAAAAACATAAGAAGCTGGTTCTCCACCTGAGAGAACAAAATCGCCTAAGCTATACTCTTCAATATTTCGTGTCTCTAAAAGCCTCTGATCGACACCTTCAAAATGACCACAGATAAGGTTTAAGTTTTTCTCTTTACTTAATGATCTAGCAACTTTTTGATCAAATTTTTTTCCTCTTGGAGATAAGTAAATAATTTTTTCTCCTTTTTTTATGTTCTTATCAATAGCTGATGCTAATATATCAGGACGTAAAAGCATTCCACTTCCTCCTCCAAAAGGAGTGTCGTCTACTGTGCCGTGATTATCTTTCGAATATTCTCTAATATTTATTACTTTCAAATTCCAAATTTTGTTTTCCTTTGCCTTTTTAAATATTCCAACATCCAAAGGACCAGGAAACAAATCTGGATATAAAGTAAAAATTTTTACTTCTAACATCTCTTACTACCTTCTCGTTAAGCCTTTTTCTCTTCCTTCTTCGGCTCTTCCTTTTTAGCTTCTGCTTTAGGTTGTTCCTTCTTCGGCTCTTCCTTTTTAGCTTCTGCTTTAGGTTGTTCCTTCTTCGGCTCTTCCTTTTTAGCTTCTGCTTTTTGATCTGGCTTTTTGCCTTCAGCTGCTGGAGCATCTTTTTTAGTCTCTTCTTTTTTATCTCCTTCAGCTTTTTTTCTATCTTTTTTTGGTATTGCCTTTTGTGGATTGTTCCCAGGTTTTGGCATTGGCATTAACTGCACCTCTCCTAGTAATCTAGAGACTCTCATTGTTGGTTGAGCTCCTTTGCTCATCCAATATTTTACTCTCTCTGCTTCTACTTTTATTCTTTCCTTTTTATCTTTCGGAAGTAATGGATTGTAAGAGCCAATTTTTTCAATAAATTTCCCGTCTCTTGGGTATCTACTGTCAGCAATTACAATTTTATAAATGGGTCTTTTTCTTACACCACCCATTGATAGTCTTATTCTTAGCATTTTATACCTTTCATTTTAGTTGATTAAGCATTTCATCTGGGATCATCCCGGATGGAATTTTTTTTCCTTGAGACATTTTTTTCATCATGTCTGACATCATTTTAAATTGTTTTAATAGTTTATTAATTTTCGAAACATCTACACCTGCTCCTTTAGAAATTCTTTTACGTCTTGATCCACTAATAATTTTTGGATTTTCTCTTTCATTTTTAGTCATCGATAGAATAATTGCTTCATTCTCCACTAACATTTTTTCATCTATATTTGCTTGATCCATTTTTGCTTTCATCTTATTTACTCCTGGCAACATAGACATAACGCCTTCCATTCCACCCATTTTTTTCATTTGCCTTAACTGCGAAAGATATGACTCCATTGTAAATATCCCTTTTTTTAGTTCATCTTCTGTCTCTTTAATTTTTTCTTCGCTTAAATCTTGTTGAGCTTTTTCTACTAAGGTTACTACATCGCCCATTCCCAAAATTCTGTTAGCTAATCGGTCGGGGTGAAAGAGTTCAAGATCGGTGATTTTTTCTCCAACACCAATATACTTAATTGGTTTACCAGTCACATGTTTCATACTTAACGCTGCGCCACCTCGAGCATCACCATCAACTCGAGTAAGGATAATTCCAGAAAGATTTACAGCAGTATCAAATTCTTTTGCAACATTTACAGCTATCTGTCCTGTTAATGAGTCTGCTACTAAAATTGTTTCAGCTGGTTTTGTGATATCTTTTACTTGCTTTATCTCAGACATCATTGGTAAATCTATTTGGGTTCTTCCTGCAGTGTCAAATATAATAACATCTGAGCCATTAAGATTAGCTGCATTTAATGCTCTTTTAGTAATGTCGATTGGTTGTTGCTTTTCAACAATAGGTAAACATTTAATTCCATTTGCTTCAGCAAGTAATTTAAGTTGTTCTTGAGCAGCAGGTCTGTAAACGTCTAAACTCACTAACATTACTTTTTTTTTATAATTTTTCTCTATATTTTTAGCTAACTTTGCTGCAGAAGTTGTTTTACCTGAACCTTGTAGTCCAACTAATAAAAGAGAAACTGGTGGAACAGCTTTGAAGTTAAGTTCTTCATTTTTGGAGCCTAAAATATTAACTAGTTCATCATAAACAATTTTAACTATCATCTGGCCGGCAGATGTTGATTTTATAATTTCTTTACCAATAGCTTTTGGTTTTATATTGGCTATAAATTCTTTAGTGACTGGAAGAGCTACGTCAGCCTCTAATAAAGCTAATCGTATTTCTTTTAAGCCAGAGTCAACTTGTCCCTCGGTCAATGAGGGAGCACTTTTTAGCTTAGAAAAAATACTTTCTAATTTATTTGTTAAATTTTCAAACATTTTTATAACACCCAACACCTATCGCACTAGTGGGCGAACCTTCGCTGACTAGTGTCGACACTCTTGTTTTCAAGAGCACCGCAAAAACATGTGTATTTGCGGAAAGTTAGCGGAAACTACAATTTGGGGTTTTAAAAGTCAATGAATAATTATACTAATCAGTAATGGCAACGATTAACGCATATAAAATGGATGGATTGGGTAATGATTTCATTATTATCGATAGAAGAACAAGTCCTATCAATTTGACCAAAGATAAAATTGTTGAGTTGGGAAAAAGAAGTAATATTGGTTTTGATCAAATAATTTTTATCGAAAAAGAAAAAGAGAATTCTTTTCCGATAACAATTTTTAATTCTGACGGAGGTGAAGTAAGCGCCTGTGGCAATGGTTCGAGATGTGTTGCTTATCTTTTGAGTAAAAATTTAAATGCTAACCAAATTAAATTAAAAACAAGTAATCGAGTTCTTAATGCCAAAATTGTTGGTAATTTAATGGTAGAACTTGAAATGGGAAAACCTTTATTTAATTTTGAAGATATTCCGTTATCAAAAATAGAAAATCCTGCTGATGTCTCATTAGATATTAAAGGTGAAAAGTTTACTGGTGGATTTTGTTTAAATGTAGGAAACCCCCATATAGTTTTTTTTGTAGATGATTGTTTTGAATACGATTTGAAAGTGATAGGACCTTTGATTGAAAATCATGAATTATTTCCTGAAAAAACTAATGTAACATTTGCTCAAATTTTAGATAAAAGAAATATTTTAGTAAATGTTTGGGAAAGAGGTGCTGGGCTTACTAAAGCGTGTGGAACAGCAGCTTGCGCGACCGCTGTTGCTGGAAACAAAAATAAATTAGTTGAAAACAAAGTTGCTATTAAATTTAAAGAGGGAGTCTTAAATATAGTTTTAGATGAAAAAGATAATATATTTATGACTGGGCCAGTGTCAGAAATAAAAAATATAAAAGTAGAAATATAAAATGGGAATTTTTGATAAGTTTAAATCAGGACTTGGTAAAAGTTCGTCAAGTCTTACAGACGGCTTTAAAAATATTTTTTCTAAAAAAAAGATTGATTCAACTATTCTTGAAGAATTTGAAGAATTAATCATTTCATCTGATGCTGGTGTTGATGTAGCTAAAGAACTTAGGAAAGATTTTGAGAACTTAAAAGTTGATAAAAAATTAGACGATCACAGAGAAATTTTGAAACTCTTAGCTGATAAGTTAGCAATAAATCTTCAAAAGTACGAAAAAGATTTAAGCCTTATGGGAAATGCTAAATCTGCTGTAATTGTTGTTTCTGGTGTGAACGGAGTTGGAAAAACAACTAGTATTGGAAAACTTGGAAAGTATTTTAAAGACAATAATAGATCAGTTGTATTTGGAGCTGCAGATACTTTTAGAGCAGCAGCCATAGATCAACTACAAGTTTGGGCTGCAAAAGTAAAAGTAGATATAATAAAGTCAGAAATTAATAGCGACCCAGCTTCAGTTGCTTTTAAAACTGCTGAATTTGCAAAAAAAAATGAAATTGATGTTGCCTTGATTGATACTGCAGGAAGACTACAAAATAAAAAAAATTTAATGGAAGAATACAAAAAGATTATCAATGTCTTAAAAAAAATTGATGACTCTTTTCCAAATGAAGTAATTCTAGTTCTTGATGCAACTACTGGCCAAAATGCATTAAATCAAGTCGAAGAGTTCAGTAAAATACATAATCTAACGGGGCTTATTATTACAAAACTTGATAGCACTGCAAAAGGCGGGGTAGTCCTTGCCATTTGTAAGAAATATAATTTACCTATTGTTGCAATCGGAATGGGAGAAAAAGAAGATGACTTACAACCCTTCAATGCTGAATATTTTTCAAAGGCTCTTTTAGGTATTGAAACCTAAAAAATTTCTCAAAGCATTAATCAGCTGATCATTAAATTCCATCATATGATCGTCGTTATCAGAAAAGTAACTGAATTTTGGGTTATTCGCCTTCTCAAATAATTCTATACCCATTTTAAAAGGAACAACATCATCTTTCTTACCGTGCATAATCAAAATAGGAATATTTATATTCTTAATCTTTTTTAAAGAATCGTATCTGTCTTTAATCAATAAATCGATGGGTAAATAAGGATAATAAATTTTTGCTGCATCAGCGATTGAGGTAAAAGGTGACTCTAAAACAATACCAGCGAAAGAATTGTCCTGAGCCAACTCTGTAGCAACACCTGTGCCTAGTGACTCTCCATATAAAATTATATTTTTATTTTCAATTCCAGTATTATTAAGCCATTCAACAGATTTTCTAGCATCATTGTACAAATTTTTTTCTGTAGGTTTGCCTGGATTACCGCTGAACCCTCTCCATGAAATAATAAGAATATTTACATTTAATTTATCTAATTCATTAAGCTTATGAACTCTATTTGTTAGATCGCCCGCGTTACCATGGAAATATAAAATTGTTTTATATTTTTTTAAGTCTTTTTCCAAAAACCATGATTTAAGTTTTATATCTTTATCAACCTCAATAAAAACTTCTTTATATTCAAATTGAATTTCATCTCCTGTATAATTATTTTCACTTGGGTGATAAAGTAATTTTCTTTGATACAAATAAGTGAAAAGTGCAATTATGACGTAAGCTAAAATAATTGAAGATAATGCTATATAAAGATACTTCATACTTTTTTTCTAGCGAAATAGACTCCAGTAAAAACTAGTAAGCCGCCTAAATAATGAAAACTAAGAAGAGGTTCATCAAAAATTATAATTCCAAAGATAGATCCATAGACTGCGAATAAATATAAAGTAAATCCTGCAAAGGATGCGCCTACATATTTTTGTAATCGAGTATATAAAGAGAAAGCTATTATACTGGGAGAAATAGCAGCAAAAACAATCCAGAACAAAAATGTCTGATTGTAGTTTGTCTTGGCAAAGTAAATATTTTCTAAAACAAAAAATGGGAAAAGTGAAATAAATCCAAACATTGCGATTAAAGTAAATCGAGCCATTAAACTAAATTTTGATTTCCAATTTAATAAATAAATTGAGTAAAGAGCCCAACCTAAAGCTGCACCTAAAACCCATAAGTCACCTATTGTAAAATTTAAGTTGATTAAAAAATCTAAATTACCTTTAGATATAATTGTAAAAACACCTGCGATACAAATAAATAAGCCTAATATTCTAAAAAAATTAATTTTTTCTTTAAAGAATAAAATTGATAAAAAAATTATTATTACTGGTGAAGAAGTATAGATTATTCCAATATTTGCCATTGTTGTTGTCATTCCTGCAAGATTTGGAAAAGCCCCACATATACCACAACCCATTGAGCCTAAGAAAAAAAGCTTAAAAAACTCTTTATTAAAGTCTTTCTTATTTTTTAAGATTTCGTTAAAAAAAAATGGAAACAATATAATGAATACAGTAAACCATCGCCAAAATGCTAGAGAAATAGGAGGTACTGACTCAACGCCACCTCTTGCTACAATAGTGTTTGTAGCCATAAAAATTGGCTGGATTAACAAAAGTAAATAAGGAGCGTAAGGATTATTTTTTATCAATGAAGGCTTCATAGAACATCATTACAATTACCATACCCATTAAAATGTAAACAGGAAGCACATCAAAAAATCCTATCATCATTGATCTAGTTAATGTTGTAGCTAACCCAATTAAAAAAAGGGTACAGAGACCTACGCCAATTATTATTGTAATTTTATCCTTCATCTCTACAATTTTTCTCAAGCCAGTTAGCTGTACCTAAAAATCTTAAATCATCAAGTTTATCACCAACCAACTGAACTCCTAATGGTAAGTCATTTTCACCTGTAAGTAAAGGTAATGAAATTGTGGGCAAACCAAGATAAGTCCAGATTTTTTGGAAGTCCGCACTTCCAGTAGATTTTAATCCTTTGTCAGCAACTCCGCTTGATGATGGAGTAATAATTCCGTGGTAATCCTCGAAAACTTCTTTATAGGACTCATAACTTTGTTTCATAAAATCTGAAGCATCGCCATATTCTTTTGCTGAATATTTTAATCCTCTAGAGATAGCTTCTCTCAATTCTTTTGAAAGTTTAGTTTTATCTTTTTTATAGTAAACTTGAAAATTATTTGCCATATCAACTTCATGAATGATTTGATGATACTTTGGTATGTCTTCAAAGTAAGATGGGGTATCAAAAACCTCTATGTTTTTTTTGAAGTTTTTAATTAGAAATTCAAAAGCTTGCTGTGATTTTTTATTTATATTTTTCCAATTTTTCGTTTTATAAAAAATAAACTTTGGATCAAAAACTGGTCCTTTCTCACATTCCTGAATCATGTTGTCAGCAGCGAAATAAATTGTTGAGGGGTCATGTAAATCTTTTCTAATTAGTGATTTAGCTAATAATGCAACATCTTTCACACTTTTACCAAATACGCCCATTGTATCTAGTTTATCCGAAACTTTTAAAACACCGTTTCTGGAGATTAATCCATACGAGGGTTTATATCCAACTACACCACAATATGATGCTGGCCTGATTACTGATCCTCCAGTTTGAGAACCCACAGATAAAGGTGCCATATGAGCTGCAACTGCTGCTGCTGATCCACTTGATGATCCCCCTGGTGTTCTTGAATAATCATGAGGATTTTTTGTTTTAGATGGATGTATATATGCAAGTTCACAAGTAACAGTTTTACCCATGATAATTGCCCCTGAATTTTTTAATAAGTTTACAATTTCTGAGTCTTGTGAATTGGACATTTTTTTTCTAAATACTGTCCCACATTCTGTTGGCATATCATACGTACCTATAATATCCTTAATTGCAACTGGCATTCCGTGCAATGGTCCAAGGGGTTTTCCAGATTTTCTATATGCGTCAGCTTCTTCAGCTTTTTCTAATAAAAGTTTTTTGTCTAAAAATTGCCAAGCCTGAACGTCTTTTTCAAATTTTTTAATTCTATCTAAATAAGCTTTGCAAAGATCTAAAGAAGAAATTTCACCAGAATGAAGTTTTTGCGATAAATCGTAAGCACTTAAAGTTGTGACGTCTATCATTTAAGTTGTTAATTAGCGAATAATGTATCTGGCAACCAAAGAGCTATTCCTGGAAATAGATACATTAAAAACATGGCAAATATAACAATACCTAGGAAGGGCATAATGCCTCTAAATATTTCCATTAACTCTACATTTTTAGATTGGACACCTTTTAAATAGTATGCGGACATTGCCATCGGCGGTGTTAAAAATGAAGTTTGTAAATTCAAAGCGATAAGCATTGCGAAAAAATAAGGATTTACCTCAAAGAAAGCTACTAAAGGTAAAAAAATTGGAACAAATATAATTAAAATTTCCGTCCACTCCAGTGGCCAACCTAATAAGAAAATAATTATTTGTGTGATTACTAAGAATTGCCATGGTTGTAAATTCATTGATTTAAAGAAATGCTCAAAAACTTCATGGCCACCTAAGTAAGAAAAAACAGATGCGAAAGTCCAAGAGCCAATGAATAACCACATTATCATTGCAGTTGTCTTTGCTGTTAAAAATACAGACTCTTTAAAATTTTTCCATTTTAAAGTCTTGTAAAAATAAGAAAGCACTAGTGCACCAAAGGCTCCTACTGCTGCAGCCTCTGCAGGTGTAGCAAGTCCTCCTAAAATAGTTCCTAATACTAATATTATTAATGAGAAAAGTGGTAAGAACGAAACCATAACCTCTTTTAAAATTTCAGATCTTGGCGGAATATCCTCTTTTGGAGGTTTAGGTGCTATTGATGGATTAAAATAAGCAAGTGTAATTGCGTACATTATATAAAGACCAGCTAATAATAATCCTGGAAAAATTGCTGCTGCAAATAGTCTTAAAGGTGATAGCTGAGCAATAACTGAATAAACAATTAACATGATACTTGGAGGAATCAAAATTCCTAAGCATCCACCAGAACAAATTACTCCTGAGGCAAATTTTTTATCATATCCTGCCCTTATCATTGCAGGCCATGCAAGTAGCCCCATTAGCGTAACAACAGCACCGATAATTCCTGTCGCTGTTGAAAATAAAGCGCAAGTTACAAGCGCGGCAACAGCCATAGAAGCAGGGAGTCTGTGAGAGGCTAATCTTATTGCAAAAAACAATCTAGAAACTATTCCGGCTCTCTCAACTAAGTAACCCATAAATAAAAAGAGTGGGACGGCGGTTAAAACAGTATTATCCATCACTGTATAAGTGTTCTGAACAAATAATTGGAAAATCCTATTATCAAAAAGATGTTCCATTCTAGTTGGATCAAAATAAGCGTAGTAACCAAAACCAACGCCCATTGCCATTAATGTAAATGCTATTGGAAAACCAAGTAGAACTGCAAATAAGAATATGCTCATCATTAGAATTGCGATTTCAGGATTGGTTAAACTAAATAACATCTTTTTGATCCTCGTCTTGTGAAGTTCTCATTAACATTTTTTCTGTTTCCTCTGCCACAACCATTCTTGCAGGCCAGTGACCGGTTTGAATACAAATAATTGATCTACAAACTTCGCTAATACCTTGAATAACTAATAAAATTCCGGCAGCTGGTATCAAAGATTTAGCCATATAAATTTGGATTTGAGCTGGGCTGTTCCAACTTGTTTCTTTAATCTTCCACGCAAGCGAAGCATATTCATAACCATAAAATGCTAACGCGAGTACACCTGGGAAGAAAAAAATAAAATATAAAAATAAATCAATATAGCCTTGTGTTCTTGGTTTAAAAAGTCTGTAAATCACGTCACCTCTGACGTGAGCTTCTGTAGATAAAGTGTATGCACCCGCCATCATAAAAATTGCACCGTACATTTGTAAACTGAAATCAAAGTTCCATAATGTAGGAGCATTGAAGGCATATGCCATAACGACTTCATAACAAGTTCCTCCCATTAAGATTACAATGCACCAAGAAAATGCCTTTCCTACGGAGGTGCTTAAAGTATCTGCAAAATGAATAAATCCCCTCATGAAATTTTAAACTATTCTAATTTTTTTATAATTTCCATAAAAAAAGGGGGCGCAAATACGCCCCCTTTTATCTTTAAAATATAATTAAATTTTAACTTTTGCTATTGAACCGAATTCATTCTCGTAAGCCAACTTGTAATTAGGTTGGTTCATGAGTAAGTATTTCATAACTCTCTTCGCATAAGCTTTTTGTGAGTCTACAATCTTTTTAAAGAATGGATCTTTCTTATTGAAATCACCAATTACTTTATCCCAACCTTTTAGTTGTTGAGCTAAGATCGCATCTGACGTTTGATACACATTTACTTTGTGCTGGTTCATCAATTTAGATAAGTCAGCTGAGTATCTTACTAATGCTTTAAAGTAATTATCACTGTTCGCAGCATAAGCAGCATTTTTTAGAATAGCCTGATGTTTAGGCGATAATCCATTAAATGTCTTCTTATTTACTGGGATTTCAAACATCTCTTGTGATTGGTGGAAGCTTCCTAAGTGATAATGCTTAGAAACATCTTGCATACCAAATTGAGAGTCTGATGTTGGGTTGTTAAACTCAGCAGCTTCAATCAAGCCTGTCTTCATTGCAGGCTGAATTTCACCACCTGGTAATTGTCTTACAACCATTCCCATTGCTGTTAATACGTTAGTAGCTAGTCCTACTGTTCTGTACTTCATACCTTTTACATCAGATACTTTTGTTACGTTCTTTTTGAACCATCCAAAAGGCTGTGCAGGCATTGGCATATGGAAGAAACCAATATAGTCGAAACCAACTTTTGCAAGTGTTTCATCATAAAGTTTTCTACCTCCACCATACTCTATCCATCCCATAATTTCTTGAGATGACATTCCGTATGACGGACCAGTACCGAATAGAGAAGCTGCTGGATTTTTTCCATACCAGTAAGCTGTTACCCAGTGTCCCATATCAAGCACACCTGAGCTTACCGCTTGTCCAATTTCCGATGTCTTAACTACAGCTCCAACTGGCTGAAGATCAATTTTTAATTCACCTCCAGACATGTCGCCTACCATTTTTGCGTAGTCGCCAGCCATTTCAAAGAAAATGTTAGCGCCTGACGGCCAAGCCGCTTGCATCTTTAAAGTTTGCGGAGCACCAAATGCAATGTTAGGCATTGCAACTGTTGCTGCTGCTGCAGCACCCGTAGCTGCTGCTGCTTTAAAGAACTTACGTCTTGATGGAGTTTTTACTCCTTTTTTTATTTTTGACATATGTCCTCCGTTAGTTAATTAACGTAAATATTTAAGCACAATCTCAAATCAGAGTCTCGATATATTTTAGAATAATTTTAAAGTAAAATAATAGATTCAATCTATAGGTGTACTAATTAACTTTATCTTGTGGTTTCTTTCCAGAGAAGAAGTCTTCTAAGTTTTTCGTAGCTCTAAACGCCATGTCCCACCTAGTCCTTTTTGTTGCGCTTCCTAAATGTGGAAGTAAGAAAATATTTTTTAATTTTAAATACTCTGGATGAATTTTAGGCTCACCATTATAAACGTCCAGACCGTAAGCAAAAACTTTTCCACTTTTCAATGCTTCGATCATAGCATCATCGTCAACTATATCTCCTCTTGCTGCGTTACCTACCACAGTATTTTCCTCTAGATAGCTTAGGGTTTCTTTATTTACGAGTTTTGTTGTTTCAGGTGTAGCGGGACAGTTTATTGACAAAAATTCACTTTGCTTAAAAAGGCTTTCTAAATCTTTATGATAAATTGCTCCATCCTCAAGTTCTGGTGAAAGTTTAGATCTGTTATGATAATGAATTTCCATATTAAAAGCTTTAGCTCTTTTAGCAACTGCCCTACCTATTCTACCCATTCCAAGTATCCCAAGTTTTTTATTAGACATTTGTTTTCCTAACAAGAAATCCCATGACCATTTCCAATTTTGAGTTTCGGCCGCTAAACGTCCCTCATAGGCTTTTCTTGAAGCACCTAATAAAAGTAAAATCTGAATATCTGCTGTAGCATCTGTAAGAACATCAGGTGTATTCGTTACGGTAATTCCTTTTTCTTTCGCAGCTTTTATATCTATATTTCCAAAACCAACCGCGCCATTAGCAATAATTTTTATAGAACTCGAAAGTTTAGAGATGGTATCAGCGCTGATAGGATCAGAAACAGAACTTAATATCCCGTCAAAATTTTTGGAGCCATCTATTATTTCTTGAGGTTTATAAATCTTATCGTCTTTATTTAAAGTAACTTCAAATAATTCTTTAAGTTTCTCCTCATTTTCTTTGAGAAGTTTTCTTGTAACAAAAATTTTTTTTTTCATTTTAAAAATTATTTAGTTTATACGGCTTGGGTCCTCCGGTAAACCAATCAAGTAACTCTACGGTATGGATAATTGGTATTCGAGTACCAGCTGATATTTGTGTCATACAGCCTATATTGCCTGTTGAAATAAAATCAGGTGAAATTTTTTCTATATTATTTACTTTATTCTTTAAAAGTGATTTAGCCATCTTTTGATGTAAAATATTGTAAGTACCCGCGGAGCCACAACACAAATGTCCCTCGGGAATATCCAATACTTCATTACCAGTTTTTGAAATTAAATCTTTTGGTTGATCATGAACTTTCTGTCCATGTTGCATCGAACATGCTGAATGATACGCTATTCTATATTTTTTTTCTGAGTTTAAATTTATGTTTAATTTTAAATTTTCGTCGAGGTATTCGGTAATGTCTTTAGTTAATTCTGAAATTTTTTTTGCTTTCTTTTTCAGGTCTTTATCATTTTTAAAAATATGGCCATAGTCTTTTAATGTTGTCCCGCATCCAGATGTATTACTTATTATCGCATCCAATCCATTTTTAAGATACTCTTCGTGCCAGCTCTCAATATTATTTTTAAATGACTCATGTGCTAATTTTTGTTTACCCAAATGATGGTTTAAAGATCCACAACAATTAATGTCTGGCATTACTACTACTTCAACGTTATGCCTATTTAGAAGTCTTATAGTAGCTTCGTTTATTTCAGGAGAAATAACTCTTTGAACACAACCAGTCAATAAAGCGACCCTTGAAACCTTCTTACCTTTATTAACCTCGTAAACTTTTTGATCTTTTAATTTTTTTCCTGGGATTCTATCTGGCATTAAATTTAATGCGTTTCTAATAAATTTTGGAAATAAAAAACTAAATGGTTTAATTAGTTTAGATGATAAAGCCATTAACAAAAACATTTTTGGTCTCGGTAGTACAAAAGAAAGTATATTTCTAAATACTCTATCTAAAAAAGGCCTTTTGTAAGTTTCTTCAACATAATTCCTACCATGGTCAATTAAATGCATATAGTTCACTCCTGAAGGACAAGTAGTCATACATGAGTAACAAGATAAACAGCTATCAATGTGTTTTGCTATTTCTTTTGTGGCTGGTTTTTTATTCTCTAACATATCTTTGATAAGATATATTCTTCCTCTTGGTCCTTCTAACTCCTCTCCATTTACTTGATAAGTAGGGCAAGTAGCATTGCACATTCCGCAGTGAACACATTTTCTAATTATTGTTTCACTAGTTTTATTATCTTTATTTTGAAGTTGTTTATCAGTAAATGATGTCTGCATTTAAATTCCTGTATACATTTTTCCCGGATTAAAAATTCTTTTAGGGTCAAAACTCCTTTTAATTTTTTCACTTATTTTATACTTTATTGGATCTATTGTAAAAATATCTGCAGAGGCCTTTAGATCCTCTTCGACTTTAATCAACGTAATATAACCTTGATGTTTTTTTACTATATCTTTAATTTCACTAAGAATTTTTATACTTAATTGATCAAATGAGGCCCAGATTAGACTTCCTCCCCAATCAATAAAGTATTTAATCTCAAAACTTTTAAGTTTTTGGATGACCTGTAAGGTTTCGCTATTTGGTAGAACTATTCTTAATAAATTACTTTTTAGACTTTTAAAAACCTCTAAATTTTTTGTCCTACTCCAAAAAATATTGCTTTGCTCACTGTCTAAAATAGAAAGTTCTTGATCTAAAAGACTTAATTCTTTCGATAACCTATTCAACCTCTGATCTACAGAATTAATTGGGCCCTCAATCCTTATAGCTGTTAAGCCTCCGTCATGAGTTAGATCATTTAAAACAAAATTTTTTCCGAAATAGTCTGGATAAAATACGCCCCCTGATGGATCAGTAGAAGATGACAATGCTTTTTCAAGAAAGTCCAATGCTTTTTTAAGATGAGGATTCTTTATCACTAAAGTTTTGCTTGTTTCTGGTTTAGGTAATACTTTTATTGAGAGCTCTGTTAATACTGTGAGCGTGCCAAAAGATCCTGATATTAATTTGCTTAGATCATAACCAGTAACATTTTTAACTACTGTTCCTCCTGATTTAATGGTTTCGCCTTTTCCATTAATCCCTTGAAAGCCAAGTATGTGATCTCGAACACTGCCAACTTTAAATCTTCGTGAGCCAGCAAAATTACATGAAACCACTCCACCAATAGAACCGCTATTGCTTTCACCAGAAAATAAGTAACCAAAATCATTTGGTTCAAAAGCTAATTGCTGATTATTTTTATCTAGCTCTTCTATAATTTCTTTTAAAGGTGTACCAGCTTTTACTTTGATGTAAAGTTCTTCAGGTTTGTAATCAATTATGCCTTTATAATCTGATAGATCTAAAGTTTTTTCAGATTGAAAATTTCTTCCGATTTTATTTTTTGATTTTAATCCATTAATTTCAAGAGGTATATTTTTTCTATAACAATTTTTGACTATCTCGATTATTTCTTCTCTTGAAGATGGTTTAAAAATATTTTGATTAAAATCTAGGGATGTCTGGGAATTTTGTTTTTCCTCCATGAACATGAACTCTTCCTTCCTCAGCACATTTTCTAAGTATTGGATAAACCTTACCTGGATTTAATAATGAATTTGGATCTAAAGCAACTTTAATTGTTAATTGTTGTTGTATATCTTTATCGTTGAATGCTTCGCACATTAACTCTCTTTTCTCTATACCAACTCCGTGTTCACCCGTTAGAGCTCCACCAACTTTAACACAATATTTTAATATATCGGCTCCAAACTCCTCACATTTTCTCAAAGACTCCTTATCATTTGCATCAAACATAATTAGAGGATGAAGGTTTCCATCTCCCGCATGGAATGCATTAGCTACTGCCAAATTATATTTTTTAGATAATCTTGAGATTTCATTTAAAACTTCAGAAAGTTTTCCTCTTGGAATTGAACCATCCATACACATGTAATCAGGTGCTAAAACTCCACAAGCTGGAAAGGCTGCTTTTCTACCAGCCCAAAACTTCAATCTCTCTTCATTTGATTTACTAATTTTTAAACTTGTTGAATTATTTTTTTCAGCAATTTGTTTTGCCTTATTAATATATGCTTCAACTTCGTGTTCTGTTCCGTCAAATTCTACAATCATCATTGCTTCTGCATCAGTTGGGTAACCTGCTTTTGAGTAATCATTGGTTGCTTTTGTCAAAGCTTTATCCATTATTTCCATTCCGGCTGGTATACATCCCTCTGCAATTATTTCAGCAACACAGTTTCCTGCATCTTCAATTGATGGAAAACCCACTAAAGCTGCTTTAACTACTTCAGGTGACTTTAAAATTTTTACAGTAACCTCTGTAATAACCCCAAGCAAACCCTCTGAGCCAGTCATCAAACCTAAGAAATCATAACCTTCCGCATCCATGGCTTTACCACCGAATTTAGTTATAGTTCCGTCCATTAAAACCACTTCAATACCCAAAAGGTTATTTGTAGTAGCTCCGTATTTAAGAGAATGAACTCCACCAGAATTTTCAGCTACGTTGCCACCTATAGAACATGCAATTTGACTTGATGGGTCTGGAGCATAATAAAAACCTTTATCTTGAACAGCATGGGTAATTGCCAAGTTTGTTACGCAAGGTTGTGTAACTACACATCTGTTTTTATAATCAATTTCAATTATCTTGTTAAATTTTCCCATTGCCATTAAAACACAATCCTCTAAAGGCATCGAACCACCAGATAAACCTGTTCCAGCTCCTCTTGGAACTACTTTAACTTTATTCTCATTACAATATTTTAAAATTTGACTTACTTCCTCAACAGTCTCAGGCATAACTACTAGAAGAGGCATTTGTCTGTAAGCCGTTAAACCGTCAGTTTCAAAAGGTCTTAATTCATCTGGATTTGAAAGAACATTTTTAGAATTTATAATTCCACACAGATCCGAAGCAATTTTGTCCTTTTTAGACATAACTACATCATCAACTTTTGGCATTTGTAAACTACTCATAATCAATCCTACTTAAGCATTTTTGAGATTTTTTCTAGTGCTTTTTGAATGTTATCCCTCGATGCAGCAAAGCTAAAACGAACATAATCTGTTGATGTTTTGCCAAATGCCGTTCCAGGTACTATTGCCACACCAGCTTCATGCATACATTTTTTTGAAAATTCGCTTCCACTCATTCCTGTTCCTTTTACATTTGGAAAAGCATAAAATGCTCCACCAGGCATACTGCATTCCACACCAGGTAAATCATTTAAACCTTTGTGAATCAATTTCCTTCTTTGGTCAAATTTTTCCATCATATGGTGAATGGAATCGTCAGGTCCATCAAGAGCTGCTACTCCGGCAAACTGTGACGGTGCGTTCACGCATGAAAAACTATTAATTGCTAATTTAGTTACATGAGGAATTAAATTTTCTGGCCACACGCTCCATCCCATTCTCCAACCAGTCATAGAGTAAGCCTTACTCCATCCATCTAATACTATTAACCTGTCTTGTAAGTCAGGATAATTAAAAAAAGTTGGCATTTCTTTTCCATCAAAAATTTGCCTACTATAAATTTCGTCACTAAGTATTGTGACATGTGGATGTTTCTTTAAACCTTCTGCAAGAAAATCAATTGCTGGTTTTTCTACAAAACTTCCCGTAGGATTATTTGGATTTATTAGGATCACAAGTCGAGTTTTGTCTGTTATCAAAGATAAAATTTTTTCAGGGTCAAACTTTAAATCTTTCTCTTTTGTTAAATCATAAGGCACTGCTTTAGCACCTGTGTAATTAATCATAGACTCATAAATTGGAAAACCAGGTGTCGGATGAACTATTTCAGCACCAGGCTCACCGATCATTTGAATTGCAAAGTACATTGTAGGTTTCCCACCAGGCATAATCATAATCCGATCAGGACTTACTTCTTTTTTATATAAACTTTTAATTTTTCTTGAGACAGCTTGCCTGCATTCAACAATTCCATTCGCTAATACGTATCCATGATGTCCGTCATCTATGGCTTTTTTTGCTGCGTCCATAATATGTTTGGGTGTCATAAAGTCTGGCTGACCTAAACCTAAATGGATCATCTCTTTTCCTTGGGCTTCAAGTTTTTTAGCTTCAGCTAATACGCTAAACGCTGTTTCTGTTCCGAGCCTGTCTAAATTCTTTGCTAATTTCATAATTTAAACCTAGTATTTATTGACACTTTTGAAAACTAGTTTTTTTGCATCACCTATAAGCAATTTTTGTTTTATTTAGCTCTTTTATGCTTTTACAGCCTAATAAAATCATGTCTCTTCTTATTTCATCTCTCATTCTAGTCAGCATCTGCTCTACTCCTTTCTGACCGCCTGCACCTAATGCAAATAAAAAACCTTTTCCAAAACTACATGCCGTTGCTCCTAAAGAAAGCGCTTTAAGAACATGTGTCCCCCTTCGAATTCCACCATCTAAAATAATTTCTATTTTTCCTCCAACTGCATCTGCTATTGCAGGTAATTGATCAAATGGAGATCTTGATCCATCGAGTTGTCTTCCCCCATGATTTGAAAGCATTATTGCAGATGCTCCAATATCAACAGCTCTTTTTGCATCTTCAACAGACATAACTCCTTTTAAAGCAAACGGTCCACCCCATTTCTTTACAACATACTCAGCATCTTTCCAACTCATCGCGGGATCATATTGTTCATTAATATATTCCATTACTCCTTTAGCAATACTAGATCCTTTTTTTGTCCAATGAGATACGTTTGATAATTGGAATTTTTCATGTGTTAAATAATTAATCGACCACTTAGGATGCATTGCAAAACTCATCAGACTTTTTAAAGTAAGTTTTGGAGGAGTAGTAAAACCCCATCGGTGATCTCTTTCACGATTTCCTGCAACGACAGTATCAACAGTCAAACACATTGCTTTAAAGCCAGAACTTTTACATCTTTCAATCAAATTATCTGTCAAACCTTGATCCTTATGAATATAAAGTTGAAAAAGTTTTGGGCCTCCAGAAATATTTGCTATTTCTTCAATTGAGGAAGTTGCCATTGTTGACATGCTATAAAAAGTTCCAAATTTTTCTGCTGCTCTTGCCGAGGCCTTATCTCCGTCATGATGGTAAAGTCTTTGCATTGCTGTGGGTGATAAGAAAATTGGTAAATCAATTTTCTGCCCGAATACAGTCGTTGATAAATCAGGTTCCCCAACACTTGCTAGGATATTTGGTACAAGGTCACATTTCAAGAAAGACTCTGTATTTCTTCTCAAAGTAGTTTCATCGTCTGCGCCACCATCAATATAATGAAATATTGGAGCTGGAAGATTCTTTTTTGCTAATTTTCTAAAGTCATCAAAGTTATAACAATCATTTAAATTCATTGTTAAAAGTTTTTAGAAAATGTAATTTGTTGGTTATCTGTACCTGGATTTGTATCTCCCCAGTCATTATTAGAAATATGACTATAACTATAACTTAGTTTTGAGTTTTCAAATATATCTAAACCAAACTTAATTTCACTTTTAAATTCTAAGATGCTTCCTAAATCTTTACCATCTCCTTTTTCATAATATCCTGGAGTAAAACTTGGTAATATTTTTAATGGACCTATACCGTATTGTCCTTCTATTCCTGTATACAAGTAAACTGAACTATTACCTGTTATAAATGCGCCGCTTACAGGTTTAAATTTTCCTAAAAAAGTGTCTCTGAATAAATCGGGGTTTTTATGCTCAACTCCAAATAAAGTTGTTTGATCGTCGCCCTCTTTATCAATTACGTCAAAAGTTCCTGTATAAAAAGAAAGTTCTTTATTGTTATCATCAGCTAAAACTTGTGACGAAAAAATTATTAATATGATCAATACTTTAAAAATTTGTAAATTCATTTTAAAAAAATACAACTAATTAGTTAATAAGTACAGTTAGCAAATTATGTTTTTTTTTGGCGTCTTTTTATTAAAAAAACGATAATAAAACCTCCAAAAACTAATACTAAGTAAGGAAATGACCAAAGCAAAAAATTTTCATAATTGAACTTAGGTTTATATAAGATCCAATCTCCGTATTTTTCTGAAAGAAAATTGTAAATCTCATCCTCAGTTTTTCCTTGCTTAATTAAATCTTTAACTACCATTTTTAAAGTTTGAGCAAAGTCAGAATTTGAATCAGCAATTGATTGACCTTGACAGACTAAGCAACGGAGATTTTTGTGAATTTGACTCTCATTTAAAATTTCATTTGAGGTAGCGTAAACTGAAAAGTTAAAAAAAATGACTAAGCAAAGTAATTTTATTTTCATTAGGATTTTATAATTTCTTTAATTTCTTTTACATCTTTTTCATTTAGCGGACCAATAATCTTTTTTATAATATTTAATTTACTATCAATCAATATGCTCTCAGGTATACCATAAATTCCAAAATTAACTGATTGTTTTCCATTGTTATCTTTTGCAAGATAATCGTATGGATTGCCGAGTTCCTCTAAAAATTTTAAAGCATTAATTTTTTTATCTTTAAAATTTATACCTAATATTTTTATATCTTTATTCTTAGATAACATCATTAAATATGGATGTTCAACTCTACAAGGTGCACACCACGATGCCCAAAAATTTAATAAAGTATATTTATTGTTTTTAAAATCATCGTTAGTAAAAAATTCTTTACTTTGTAGACTTTTTAATTCGATATCAGCTAATTTATTGCCGACAAGAAATTTAGTATCATAATTAGAACTTCTATTTAAAGATAGGTAAAATATTCCAAGAATGAATACTAATAAAGATACTGTGATTAATTTAATTATTCTTTGCATGTCTAAATAAACTTAGAAATCCTCCCAAAGAAAGCATCGCAACTGATATCCAAATCCAAATCATAAGTGGTTTTTTTTGAAATTTAATATTGTAATAGTCGGACCGATCAATATTGCTCATGGTTAAGTAATAATCTCTTATAAAATTAGTTTGAATTGAAGCTTCGTAGGTTAAAGTTTGAGGATTATCGTAAATTCTTATTTCAGGTTTCAAAACTCTCTCTTCTTTAGTTAATAAATCATTAACTTTTAATGAGCCAACTACAGCTTTATAGTTTGTATCTTGAATTAACTTTAAGTCTTTAAGATGAAATTTAAAATTATCTATTTGTTTGGTTTCTCCTATTTTTAAATTAAAATCTTTTTCAATCGAAAAATTATGATTTAATCCGATAAATAAGATCAGAAATCCAAAGGACAAATGCGATATCACTCTTGGAAAATTAAAATTTATTTTTTTAAAAAGATCCATAATAGATGATAAAATCAGGAATAATGAAGAGATAACTATTAAATTAGATATGATACTGTAACTTTTAAAAAAGAAAAAAATAATAAAATTAAAGAATATTGCAGCTAATATTATAAATGAATAAATTTTAAGATCGATAAATTTATTTTTTATCCATTTCGCATTAGGTCCTATTGCCATAAAAAATAAAAATATAACAACAACTGGTATAATTACAGAATTGTAAAAAGGAGGACCAACTGAAATTTTGTTATTTGAAATTGCATCTGTAAATATTGGGTATAAGGTTCCAAGCAATACTGTAATAAGATAAAACAGCATAAACCAATTATTTACTAAAACAAAAGTTTCTTTACTATTTGAATTTATTTCAATACTCGCTGGTTTATATTTTGAAAATAAAATGTAAACAGATACTAAAATCATTAGGCTTAAGAAAACTAAGATATAAATACCTCTTGTTGGATCATTAGCAAAAGTATGAACTGAATTAAGTATTCCAGATCTCACTAAAAAGGTTCCCATAACACTTAAAACAAAAGTTAATAAACAAAGTATGATAGACCAAAAATATAATACATTTCTTCTCTCTAAAACTAATAAAGAATGTAAAAGAGCTGTCATTGCGAACCACGGTAAAAGTGAAGCATTTTCAACTGGATCCCAAAACCAAAAGCCGCCCCAACCTAATTCATAATAAGCCCAAATAGACCCGACTAAAATTCCAAGAGTTTGAAAAGACCATGAAATTAAAACCCAGCTCTTAATAGACTTTGCAAATGATTTATCAGAGTAATTTGTGATCATTGATGCTATGGCTGCTGAAAAATAAATTGAAGATCCTACAAAGCCAACATAAAGCAAAGGTGGATGTATTGCTAAAGCAGGATCCTGTAAAATTGGATTTAATCCTAATCCTTCACTTGGTGGAGGACTAATAAAACTAAACGGATTTGAATTTAATAATATAAAAAATAAAAAACCTAATATGAGAAAATTTTGTATTATTAAAGTGTAAAGTCTATAATTTTTTGGGTGCTTTCTGTTATAAATTAAAAATAAAAAAGAGAATAATGTTAAAATTATTACCCATAACAACAAACTTCCTTCATGATTTCCCCAAGTTCCTGAAATTTTATAAAAAATCGGCTTAAGCGAGTGAGAATTTTGGTAAACAGTAATCAATGAAAAATCAGAGACCAAAAAGGCAGATACAAGAGTAAAGAAGCATATTAAAATCGAAGTACTCTGCAGTATACTAATTTTAAATACTTTTTTAGAAATTAAATTATCTGATGTTTTAAGATTGTTATAAGAGTAATAAATAATCAAAGCACTTAAAAAAATATTTAGAGATAGTAAAAAATTTCCAGTATTACTTAGCATTGTCACTTAAAATGTTCTTTAATTCTGGAGGCATATAATTTTCATCATGTTTTGCTAGAATTCTATCTGCTTCGAAAAATCTTTTATCTTTTAGCATTCCCTCAGCCACTACACCTTTACCTTCGGCGAATAAATTTGGAATTGTTCCTTTGAAGCTTACGCTAATCTCATTTTTGAAATCCGTAATAATAAACTTTATTTCTTCATTATTAATTTCTAAAGTATTTTTTTTGACCATGCCTCCTATTCTTATCTTTTTATTATAGTTTATGTCCTGACTTATTTTGATATCTGTAGGTGAGTTAAAATATAGAATATTTTTATTTAAGGTATTTAAAATCAAAAAAACACCTAGCACAGAAGCTAAAAGAAAGATTGCTAAAAGAGAGGCCCTTTTTTTTACTTTTTTTGGAAGCATTAAATGCTTTAGATTGTTTTATTATAAGCTGATAAAATTTTTGAAGCAATTTTAGAATTTTCTAAGACAATTTTTTTCTGTTCAGCAGATAAATTTTCAATCTCTTTTGCAAATTCTTTTTCATACTTTTTCAAAGTTTTGCGAGTTTTGTAGTAAAAAATTCCACAAACTAAGAAAGTAATTACAAATGACGACCAAACGAAAACTCCGTAACCGTCCATTAATATTAAATTATTTATCATATTCTTTTTAAATTTTTTTTCTTAATTCTAATGATTTCTGTCTTATATTTCATTAGAAAAATTAACGCACAATACAAAATCAATACAAAAAACATTAGTAATAGAGGCATTAACATTGATGAGTGTATTGAACTTGTGCCACTAATTTTAATACTAGCTGGTTGGTGAAGAGTTGCCCACCATTCTACCGAGTATTTGACTATTGGTATATTAATTAAACCTACAATAGCTATTAAACTTGAAACATTATTAGCTTTGCTTTCTTCCAACAAATATTTATGTGTAAGAATAAAAAATAAATAGAAAATAGCTAGAATAACCATTGAGGTTATTCTTGCATCCCAAGCCCAGAAAGTTCCCCATGTAGGTTGGCCCCAAATAGATCCTGTAACAATTGCAACACAAGTGAACAATAATCCTATCGGAGCTATACTTTTTGCTATTAATGTTAAATTTTTAATTTTGAAAATAAAATTTATTATCGATAGAAAAGCAATGACTGTAAAAGAAGCGAGACCTATCCAGGCAGCAGGAACATGCACATACATTATTCTTACACTATCTCCTTGTAAATAATCTGGAGGAGAAAATATTAAAGCAAACGAAAGAGCAACCAAAAGCAAAACAAAGAAGATAGAATTTATAAAATTTATTAATTTTTCTATCCAAATAAAGATATTACTATTATGAAAAAAATTAAACATTTGCTTTAACTACTATAATAATTTTTTTTTGTGAAGGTCTATTATAAGCCCAATTGAGAATTGGAGGGAGTAATATAAGAAGTTTATTCTCAATTGAGCTAAAACACGAAAAATATACATAATCTCTGTGTTCCAGATTTGAGTAAATGGTGTTTTATTTAAGGCGGGTAATTATTAATTAGATATTTTAAAGTAACTTGAGCCTTTTTTACCCGAAAAAATTTCCTCTATAAGCGGATGCTTTACGGGCTCTTTTGAATTATCGATTAGTAAATTCTGCTCTGAAACATAAGCTTCGTAAGTGACGTCATTGCTCTCAGCTAATAAATGATAAAATGGCTGATCTTTTCTTGGGCGAACTTCTTTAGGTATCGATTGATACCATTCCTCGGAGTTATTAAATTCAAAATCCACGTCGTAAATTACTCCTCTAAAATCAAAATGACGATGTTTGACTATTTCTCCTATAGAAAACTTTGCATTGTTACTTATTGTCATACCTAATAGTTAGTAATTTTTTTGTTAAAATCAATATCTAATTTGTTTAAAATTTATAATGTGTTAATCTCTTATATTGTGAATAAGTCATTCTTAAAATTTATCTGTGACTTTGGTCCTTTATTAATTTTTTTTACAATTTATTACAAAAGTGGGAATAATCTCACTACTGCTATTCCACCGCTTATAATCGCAACAGTTATAGCTGTAGCGGTAATTTACTTTGTGGAAAAGCAGATTCCTTATGTGCCGTTAATTGGTGGTGTTATTATAACCCTTTTCGGAGGCCTAACTTTATATTTTAATAATCCAGTATTTATTTATATGAAGCCTACAATTGTGAATGTAATTTTTGCAGGAACCTTGATAATCAGTAAAATTTTTTTCAACAAAAATTTTCTTAAATTTTTCTTACAAACTGCCTTTCAATTAAATGAAATTGGCTGGGATAAATTAAATTTCAGATGGGCTTATTTTTTTATTTTTTTAGGCCTAATTAATGAGATTGTATGGAGAACCCAGCCTGAAACTACTTGGGTAAACTTTAAAGTTTGGGGAATTTTACCGATTACATTCATCTTTACAGTTTTTCAATTACCATTGATAAGAAGGTATAAAATATGAAACGTATTCAATTAGTTATAAATAATGATGTAAAAAAATATAGAGAAGAATTTTTCATCAAAGGAGAGCTTAAATGTATATTAAATCTTTACGCAAAAATGGTTTCGAATGGTTCTTGGAAAGATTATTCCTTTTCGTCTGGATCTAAAGAAGTTTCATTCGATGTTTATCAAAGAGCGTCTGAAAAACCATTTTTGAGAATTACGAAAAATTTTAGACCTAAATATTTTAATGAAAAGTTTTTTATAAAGGATAGAAATGGTAATATTTTAAGAAAATCGGAAAACCTGGATAATTTAATTAGCAAAACAAGTTGGAATAAACTTAGATTAATTAAATAATTATCTTCTTTGACCAAAAAGTCTTAGAAGCATTATGAAAAGATTTATGAAATCAAGGTAAAGCGTTAAAGCTCCCATTACGGCTTTCTTGCCGATTAACTCACCACTATCACTTACCATATACATGTTTTTGATTTTTTGAGTGTCATAAGCTGTTAAACCCACGAATACTAAAACACCGATAATTGAGATAACAAAATACATCATTGAAGATTTCATAAAAATATTTACCAAGGATGCGATTATTATTCCGAATAGACCCATCATTAAAAAAGAGCCAAGTTTTGTAAGATCTCGTTTAGTTGTATAGCCATAAATACTCATAGCTCCAAAAGTACCGGCTGTAATAAAAAAGACTCTTGTTATGCTAGCACCTGTATATATTAAAAATATTGATGATAGTGATGCTCCCATTAATGCTGCGAACACCCAGAAAGTAGTTTGTGCTTTGGCTGCGGACATTTTTGCTATTCCGAAACTCATGTAAAAAACAACAGCTAATGGAGCTAACATTATTACCCACTTTAAACCAGAGGCATATATTGTATTGCCAAAATTAGTTAGTCCTAATATTTGACCTTCAGCAGAAGTGACAACTGCCATTTTGAAAAAAAACAAAGCAACAAACCCTGTTAACAGCACTCCAGAAGCCATATAGTTGTAAACTTTAAGCATGTAAGATCTTAAGCCTTGATCTATAATTGCCTCAGAAGCCGATGAACGTATTGTTGATTTTTGTTTATTAATTTCCATAGCATCATATATATGTTTTTTTAAATACTTTTCAATAGGCAAAAATTGACCTAAAAAACTGATATAAATATTACAATTTTATGAAATTTAAAAAACTAGGTACCACAGACTTAGACGTGAGTTTGATATGTTTAGGGACAATGACATGGGGTACACAAAACACTGAAAAGGATGCCTTTGAACAAATGGATTATTCCATAGAAAACGGAATAAATTTTTTTGATACGGCAGAACTTTATTCTGTACCACCCAATTCAGATTCTTATGGCAAAACTGAGACTATGATTGGAAACTGGTTTGAGAAAAGAAAAAATAGAGAAAAAATAATTTTAGCTACAAAAGTAGCGGGCCCAGGATGCAACTGGATAAGAGGTGGAGGAAACAATTTTAATGAAAAAAAAATAGGTGAAGCCATCGATGGGAGTTTAAAAAGACTTAAAACAGATTATATTGATTTGTATCAATTACATTGGCCTGAAAGATCTACAAATTATTTTGGTAGAAGAGATTACACTTTAGACAGCCAAGAAGGTGATTGGAATAGTTTTGAAAGTGTTCTAAAGGCTTTAGAAAAATTTATTAAAAGTGGAAAAATTAGATACGTTGGCATGTCAAATGAAACACCTTATGGTTTATCAAAATATATCGAACTATCAAAAAATAAAAATTTACCTAGGATGATGTCAGTTCAAAACCCTTACAATTTAGTAAACAGGACGTACGAAATTGGTATGTCTGAAATTTCAATAAGGGAAAAATGTGGTCTTCTAGTTTATTACCCTCTTGCCACTGGAGCACTCTCTGGAAAATATAGAAACGGTCAGATGCCAAAAAATTCTAGGCAGGCTTTATTTAAAGGGTGGGAAAGACATCTAAATCCCTTAGCTATGAGTGCTTATGAAGAGTACTATAAACTTGCTAAAGAATACGAAATGACAATGGCACAATTAGCTCAGGCATTCGTTAACTCCAGACCTTTTGTTACTAGTAATATAATAGGCGCAACAACTATGGACCAATTAAAAGAAAATATAGGTAGTGTTAATATTGAGCTGTCTGACGAAATTATGGAAAAGATTAATGTAATTCATAACAATAATCCAAACCCATCTCCTTAATTCAAAGCATTGAAATAGATAATTTTTAGTATAAAAATAAAACATGTTATTAAAAAAAATTTTTATACTACTGATTTTATTAGTTTTTTCTTCTAATTCCCTAGCCGTTACGCCTAGATCAACTGGAAAATATAAAAACTGGGAAAGTTTTGTAGCTGAGACTGATAAAGGAAAAATTTGTTTCGCCCAAACAGTCCCTACAAAAAGGGCACCTGCAGCAGTTAAAAGAGATAAGTCTAAATTATTTGTAACTTTTAGACCATCAGAAGAAATCAAAGATGAAGTAAGTTTAACTAGTGGTCATGATTACAAGACATCAAGTGTAACTGCAAGCTCTGGGAAAAGAAAGTACTCATTTTTTTCTCAAAAAGAATTTGCTTGGCTATTGGATGATCAAGAAGAAAAAAAATTTATTCAACTTATGAAAAAAGCAACAGATATAATTGTTAAAGCAAGAACTACAAAAGGGGCTGAAACTACAGATCACTATTCAATGATGGGTTTCACAAAAGCATACAACACAGCAAAAAAGACTTGCAGTTAAATGAAAAAAATTGTTTTAGCCTATTCGGGCGGTTTAGATACATCTATAATTTTAAGATGGTTACAAGAAAATTATAATGCTGAGATAATAGCTTACACTTCTGATATTGGACAAGTTTTAGATAAAAAAAAGATTGTTAAAAATGCTAAAAGGTTGGGTGTTAAAAAAATAATTATTGAAAATCTAAAAAATATCTTTGTTAAAGATTATGTTTTTCCCATGATAAGAGCTCATGCAGTATATGAGGGGGTATATTTATTGGGTACATCTATAGCCAGACCGTTGATTGCAAAAAGACAAGTTGAAATCGCAAAAAAATTTAAGGCTTTTGCAGTTTCGCATGGCGCGACTGGAAAAGGCAATGATCAAGTAAGATTCGAGCTTGGTTACTCATATTTTGGTAAAAATAAGATTAAAACAATAGCGCCGTGGAGAGAATGGAAATTACAATCAAGAGCGGATTTAATTAGATATGCAAAAAAAAACAATATACCAATTCCTAAAGATAAAAAAGGTGCTCCACCATTTTCTGTGGATGACAATATTTTTCATACCTCAACAGAGGGAAAAGTTTTAGAGGACCCAAAAAACTCAGCTCCAGAATTTATTTATCAAAGAACAGTTTCACCACAAAAAGCTCCTAACAGACCTACAAAAGTAAAAATTACTTTTAAAAACAGTGACCCAATTGCAGTAAATGGAAAAAAATTAAGTCCTGAAAAGCTTTTAAGTAAATTGAATATTCTGGCTGGGAAAAATGGAATTGGAAGAGTTGATCTAGTTGAAAATAGGTTTATTGGAATTAAATCTAGAGGTGTTTACGAAACTCCAGGTGGAACTTTGTTGTATACTGCACATAGAGCTATAGAGTCTGTAACCCTTGATAAAGAAACCGCTCATAAAAAAGAGAGAATAATGCCAGAGTATGCTGAGCTGGTATATAACGGTTACTGGTTTTCAAAAAAAAGATTAAAATTACAAAAACTAATTGATAAAAAAAGAAACAAAGTATCTGGTGATATTGTTTTAAGCTTATGCAAGGGGAACGTAACTATTTTATCTAGAAGGACGAAAAATAAAGCTTATTCAATGAAAAAAGTTTCTTTTGAGGAGAATAAAACCTTTAATAAAAGAAAAGTTGAAAATTTCATAAAATTTCACTCTAAACAGTTAAATAAAGCCTAAATTTTTGATAGATTAATATTAAATGAACAGCTCGATTCGAAATATTCAGTTAGTTGCAGTTATAGTTGTTCTTGTATCAACTATTATTGCTTTCTTTTTAGAAATGAAAGAAATGTACGACAACAAAGACATTACATTAGCTGATTTGCTTTTAATGTTCATTTACATCGAAGTAATTGGTTTAGTGAGATCTTATTGGGAAACTCAATCCGTAAGAATAACATATCCTTTAATCATAGCTATTACAGCGCTAGCTCGATTCATAATATTACAAGATAAAGAGAGTGACCCTACAAACTTGATTTATATTTCTTTAGCTATTTTGATAGTTGCGATTGCTACAGTTATTATAAGATTTAGAAATAGTAGGTACTTAAAAATTGAAAAGTCTAGGTCAAACGAGCTTTAAAACACGTTAAAGTATTTTTTAATAAACATGCAATTGTCATTGGTCCTACGCCTCCAGGAACAGGAGTTATTGCTTTAACATTATCTTTTAATGCATCAAAATTAACATCTCCTACTATTTTTTCTCCTACTTTATTAATGCCAACATCTATAACAATTGCATTTTTTTTTACCCAATCTTTTTTGATTAAATTTGGAACTCCCACAGCTGCAACTAAAATATCTGCTTTGAGGCACTCATTTTGTAAATCATTTGTTTTTGAGTGAACTATAGTTACGGTGCAATTTTCCTTTAATAATAATTGAGCCATTGGTTTACCATTTAAATTAGATCTTCCGATTATAACAGCATGTTTGCCTGCTAAATTTGACTCTATCTTTTTAATCAATAGAAGACATCCTAAAGGAGTGCAAGGAACGATTGAGTCATAACCTGATGAGAGATTGCCAACATTTATTGGATTAAAACCGTCCACGTCTTTGGATGGATTAATTGCATTAATAATTTTCTCCTTACTAATCTGGTTGGGCAAAGGAAGCTGAACTAAAATACCAGAAATTTCATCGTTTTTATTTAGTTCTTCAATTTTTTCCAAAATATCTTTTTCACCTACATTTTTTGGATATCTAATTATTTCAGAGTTAATGCCAACCTCTCTAGCACTTTTTTCTTTATTCTTTACGTATATCAAACTGGGAGCAAAATCTCCAATCAAGATAACTGTAAGACTGGGTGTTTTACCGCTCTTTTTCTTTAAATCTGAAATCTCTTTTTTAATTTCATTTCTAATAATCTCTGCTTCTTTTTTTCCGTCAATAATCATCTTAAAAATAATCCTGGTGCAAACATTTCAAAAACTAAATTTCGAAAAAACATTAATCCTAAAATGAGAATCACTGGGGAGATATCTATAGACCCTAAGTTAGGTAAAAACTTTCTAATAAAATTAAGTGGAGGTGCTGTTAATTTGTAGGAAATATCTAAAACAGAATATACAAAACGATTACTTGTATTTAAAACATTGAAAGCAACTAGCCAACTGAATATTACGTGGATAATTAATATCCAAATGTAAAGGCTAACTATATTGTCGAACAAAATTAATATCGATTTCATTAATTTTTCTCCACATAAATTGATGTACTCGGAAAGGCAAAAGAAGCTTTATGTTTTTCAACAATATTTTTTATTTCAATTGCAAGAATATCTTTTACTTTCATCCATTCTAGATAGTTTTTAGTTTTGGTAAAACATATTAATTTAATATCTATAGAGCTTGCTGCAAACTGATCAATTTTCACAGAGAGAATAGTGTTATCAGAAGTAGTGAAATGTTCACTTTTTTTAATGTATTCCTCAATTTCTTTTTTAATATCAGAAAGTTGCTTGCTCGTTGTTCTGTATTCAAGGCCTATTATCCAATTAATTCTCCTATTGGTGATTTGAGAATTATTTATTACTGCTTTCTCAGCGAATTGAAAATTTGGTATTGTGGCTAAAGATTTATCAAATCTTCTAACAACAGTAGATCTAAAGCCTATGGATTCAACTGTTCCTTCTATAACGTCCTCTACAAAAATCCAATCACCAACTTGAAATCTCCTTTCAACTAAAACTAAAATTCCTGAAATAAGATTCTTAAATAGGTCTTGCGCTCCTAATGCAACTGCAACACCAAATAAGCCTAGACCAGCTATTATAGGGCCAATTTTTATTCCCCAAAGTTCTAATACAGCAGCTACTCCTAATATAAAAATTAAAACTTTAATTGCTTTTATAATCCAGTTCACAAGATCTCGAGAAATAAGATCTCCTATGGATTTTATGACAACTGAAAGTGGGCCAATTATTTGATGAAAAGTCCAAAAAATTAAAATTGTTATTAAAGATCGATTGATAGTTTCAAGAAATTCTGCAGCCTGGTTTTCAATAGTTAAATAACTTGTAGATACAAAAAACCCTAAAACAATTGGAAAGAACTTTGCAGGTCCCTCCATAGAAAAAACTAATGAATTATCAAAATTATTGGTGGTTTTGGATACGTAATTTTCTAATCGCTTAATAACAAATTTTGAGAAGATTCCTCTTAAAAAAAGAAAGAAAAGGAATATTAATAAGGCTATAACAATTTCAGAAATATTTACTCCAGATACTCCCTTGTTCCAAACATCAAAAAACAAATTTTTAAAATTTTCTAATACTTCCATTCAATTATTTCATTAATTTTGTTAATTCTTCTCCAGCTTCGAAAATTTCTAGCCTTTTCCAACCGTTCTGCTTAAATACATTTAAAACTTTCTCACTTATACACATAACTTTTGAGTCTGTCATCAGCCCTTTAAGTAAATATTTTTTCATAAGTTCATCAAAGCTTTCCGCGCTCCTTTTTGAATAAACAAAAATTATGTCAGGAGGATGATTGTTGATTAAATTATTCGTATCTTCGTTTAATTCTTTAATTTTTTCTGAAGTGTAATTGATGATTTTTTCTATTTGAAAACCCTCTTTTTGAAGCTCTAGATCTAAATCTGAGGTAATATTATCTCCGCATATATACGCTAATACTTTTTTTTTATCTATGTAACCTGAATTAACAATAATATTTTTTAAAGCATTTATCGTCCCTCCAGCTGAAATAGTATTATTATAACCTTGCTGCCTTACAATCTTTTCTGTAATTGCTCCAACGCAAAAACAAAGTTTATTTCTATCTGGTTTTAATAATTTTAGACTCCTTATTGCATTAGCACTTGTAAATATAAATGCATTATATTTTTCAGAGTCAATAGGATCAAGTTCTGCTTTAGAGATCTTTAAAGTAGGTACATGAATAATTTTATGGCCTAAAGAAAGTAATTTGCCCATTAAATCTTCAGAGTCAATTAAGGGTCTTGTTATTATAATATTCATTTTTTTTTAAATTTTTCTCCAGCTAGATTTAATAATCTTTCCCCAACACTTTTTCCTATAAAAGAAGCGTCAACCTCTCTACCTGTAAGTTCATATTCAAAACTCTCTTGACCGCTATCTGAAAAAAGCTGAGCTTTAAGTCTTAAATTATGGTTTTCAATTTCGGCTAACCCACCTATTGCAGTATCGCAATCACCTCCAATGGTTTGAAGCATTTTTCTTTCAGCGATTGCGCAAAGACTAGTTGTTTTATCATTAATTCTTTTTATTAAATTTTTAATTTTATCTTCTTTTCTACATTGTACAGCAATTATTCCTTGTCCCACTGCTGGTAAAATATGCTCACAATTAAAAGTGAAGCTAATTTTTTTATCGAGTTTAAGTGATTTAACTCCAGCAGCTGCAAGAATGACCCCATCTAATTTGTTCTCATTAATTTTATTAATTCTAGTATCAATGTTTCCCCGAATATTGATTACAGAAATATTATTATTTATTTTTTTTAATTGAAGTTCTCTTCTTTTTGAACTTGAGCCGATTTTTACGCCATTTCTTAAATCAGAAATATTTTTAATTTTTTCACTAATTATTACATCTCGGCAATCATTTCTTTTTAAATATGCTCCTATCAATAGACTCTCGTTTTCATCAGCCTCCATATCTTTTAAAGAGTGAACAGCAATATCTATTTCTTTCTTTAATAAACTTTCTTCAATTTCTTTACAAAATAAATTTTTTCCACCTATTTCTGAGATGTTCTCATTTAGATTTAAATCACCTGATGTTTTTATAGCTTTAAAATTAATATTTTCCTCTTTAAGATCGTTATTGTTTTTCAGTAATAGCTCTTTAACTTTAGCTACATAGGCTAATGAAAGTTTACTGCCTCGAGCTCCAATTGTAATTTTTGTCATTAATTGATTATATATTTGATAGAAGTATTTTATACTATTTTAATTTTTTAAAGAGATGACAAAAAAGATTACATTTTTAGGAATTGAAACCAGCTGTGATGAAACTGCTGCAGCTGTAATAAAGGAAAATGACAACGGAACTGCAGACGTTTTATCAAATATCGTTTCAAGTCAGATTTCAGAGCATAAAAAATTTGGAGGAGTGGTGCCTGAATTAGCTGCTAGGGCGCATTTAGAAAATATTGAATATATAATCAAAGCTGCTTTAGAGGAGAGTAAAGTTTCTTTAAGTGAAATAGATGGTATTGCAGCTACTGCAGGTCCTGGTTTAATTGTATGTTTAGCAGTTGGGCTTAACATAGGTAAGTCAATTGCTGCATTTTCAAATAAGCCATTCGTTGCAGTTAATCATTTAGAAGGTCATGCCTTAAGTCCAGGAATAGAAAATAATATTCAATTCCCTTATTTGCTTTTATTAATTTCTGGAGGTCACTCTCAATTTTTAATTGTGAAAGATGTAAATGAATACGAACAATTAGGTACCACAATCGATGATGCTTTAGGTGAAGCTTTTGATAAAACTGCAAAAATGCTCGACCTAGGTTATCCAGGTGGGCCGAGTGTTGAAAAAGCTTCAAAACTGGGAGATAAAAATTTTTTCGCGCTTCCTGAACCAATAATAAATAAAGCAGGATGTAATTTATCATTTGCTGGACTTAAAACTGCAGTTTTAAGAGAGTCAAAAAAAATAAATGGAAATAATAAATTAAAATTTAATCTTGCAGCATCTTTTCAAAATACCATAAATAAAATTCTTTATAAAAAAACAAAGATTGCAATCGAAATGTTTAAAAAAAAAATTAATACCCCTAATATTAATTTAGTCGTAGCTGGAGGTGTGGCTGCTAATATTTCGATAAGAGAAAATCTAGAAAAACTTTCAAGAGAAATAGGATTTAAAACTGTTTATCCTGATTTAAAATTTTGTGGTGATAATGCTGCTATGATTGCCTGGGCAGGTATAAAAAGATTTAAAAAAAATTTATTAGATAATATAGATGTACAAGCTAAATCTAGATGGCCTTTGGATAAAAATGCTCCCTACATGAAGGGGCCAGGTTTAAAGTTATAATGAAATATTGGTTACTTAAGTCTGAGCCTGATGTTTGGTCAATTGAGCAGCAAATAAAAGCTGGCATAAAAGGTGCTGCCTGGGATGGAGTTAGAAATTATCAAGCTGCAAACAATTTGAGAAAAATGAAAAATGGTGACTTATGTTTTTTTTACCATTCAAATATTGGAAAAGAAATTGTTGGTATAGTTAAAGTAATTAAATCTGCATTTATCGATAAAACTGATAAAAAAAAGAGGTTTGTAGCCGTTCAAGTTAGGTTTGTAAGTAAATTTAGAAGGGCTATTTCTTTAGAAAAAATTAAAAAAAACACGAAAATTTCTCATTTACCATTGATAAAACAAAGCAGGTTGTCAGTAATGCCAATAGATTATAAAAGCTGGAAAATTATTTGTAAGATGGGTAAAGTATAAAAAATTAGGGGTATTTGTGGCTAAAAAGAAAAGAAAGAAAAAATCAAAAGTAAAAAAGTCTAGGAAAAAATCTAGAAAAGTTAAAAAGTCTAGAAAAATTAGCAGGCCTAGAAAAAAAAGTAAAAAATCCAAAAAAAGAAAAAAATCAAGAACAAAAGCAAGAAAAGCAAGGCGAATTGTTTTTAAAGCTCCTACATACTCAAAAGATAGTGACGGCAATTCAGTTATAAGGGTCTCAGATAGTTGGGCAAACCATGCTTACGTGAACGAATCTAAGTATAAAAAGAAATATAAGATGTCCATTAAGGAAAATGATAAGTTTTGGGCTAAAGAGGGAAAAAGAATTACTTGGATGAAAAAGTATACCAAGATTAAAGATGTTAAGTACAGTAAAGATGAAGTTAAAATAAAGTGGTATTATGATGGAACTTTAAATGCTTCAGCGAATTGTATAGATAGACATTTAAAGAAAAATCCAAGCAAAACAGCAATCATTTGGGTCGGTGATGATCCCGCTGACACAAAGAAAATTTCTTACAAAGAATTGCACCAAAATGTATGTAAAGCTGCTAATGGTTTAAAAAGTTTAGGTATTCAAAAAGGAGATAGAGTTACAATTTATCTGACTATGATCCCTGAATTAGCTTACATAATGTTAGCTTGTGCAAGAATTGGTGCTGTTCACTCAATTATTTTTGGTGGTTTTTCACCTGACTCAATAGCTACTAGGATTACTGATTGCGAGTCTGAATATTTAATAACTGCAGATGAAGGAGTAAGAGGTGGAAAAATTATTCCGTTAAAAAAAATTGCTGATGAGGCGTTAGATCAATGTCCCGGAGTAAAAAAATGTGTGGTTGTTGAAAGAACTGGAAATCAAGTTGATTGGAATAATGAAAGAGACGTTTCTTATAAAGAATTAATTTCATCCGTGCCTGCTAAATGTGAGCCTGAAGAAATGAATGCAGAAGATCCACTATTTATTCTTTATACATCTGGTTCTACTGGTAAACCAAAAGGTGTTCTTCATACAACAGGTGGTTATATGGTTTATGCATCAATGACCCATCAGTATATTTTTGACTATAAGGCTAATGATATTTATTGGTGTACAGCTGATATAGGTTGGGTAACAGGTCATAGTTATATTATTTACGGACCTCTCTCTAACGGAGCAACAACTATCATGTTTGAAGGAGTTCCAAATTATCCAGATAGCTCCAGATGGTGGCAAATAGTAGATAAATATAAAGTAAACATTTTTTATACTGCCCCAACAGCAATAAGAGCTTTGATGCGAGAAGGAGATAAGCCTGTAAAAAAAACGAGTAGAAAAACGCTTAAATTATTAGGTACTGTTGGAGAACCCATAAATCCAGAGGCTTGGATGTGGTACTACAAAACAGTTGGGGACTCTAGATGTCCAATTGTTGATACTTGGTGGCAAACAGAAACCGGAGGAATTTTAATTGCACCTCAACCTGGTGCTATAGACTTAAAGCCGGGCTCAGCAACCAAACCTTTTTACGGCATCAAACCAGTTTTAGTTGATAAAGATGGTAAAACTGTAAAAGGAGAAGGCAAAGGAAGACTTTGTATGGCTGCTTCTTGGCCGGGTCAAATGCGAACAGTTTATGGAGATCATCAAAGATTTATAGATACTTATTTTTCTCAATTTGATGGGAAGTATTTCACTGGAGACGGATGCAGAAGAGATAAAGATGGATATTATTGGATTACAGGAAGAGTGGATGATGTAATTATTGTGTCAGGCCACAACCTTGGAACAGCTGAAATTGAAAGTGCATTTGTTGCACATCCTAAAGTAGCTGAAGCAGCTGTGGTTGGATTTCCGCATAGTATAAAAGGCAATGGCCTGTATTGCTATGTTACTTTGAATGCTGGTGAAAACCCTACTGGAGATTTAGAAAGAGATCTTAAACTTTGGGTTAGAAAACAAATCGGTCCAATAGCTACACCTGACGTCATTCAATTTGCGCCTGGGTTACCAAAAACAAGATCTGGAAAAATTATGAGAAGAATTTTAAGAAAAATTGCTGCCAATGAGCCTGATAATTTAGGCGATACAACAACTTTGGCGGATCCTAGTGTAGTTACGTCTCTTGTAGAGAATAGACAAAATAAAGGTTAATTAAATTTTAAATCTTTGGTTAATTTTTTAAACTCGTCTTTCATCAATCCCCATTTTAAATGAATAGAGTTTAAAACTATTTTTTTATCAAGTGATTTTAGTTCATCTGCAATAGGTGACCAATAATATAATGCTTGGCCACTTTCCTTAAAGGGATCATCTAAATGATAATTTAAAAAATTTACTTTATTTATCCTCTCTAAAAAATTTTTTTTACCTCTGTCAAAAATTTCGTCATTTAAACCATTTTTTTTTTCATTTTCTAAGATATTTAAAAAGATTTCTTTACAGTCATTCTCCTTTAAATTTTTTTCTGAAATAAGATAGGAAAAAACATAAAAAGCGCAGTCAGCTAATGCGACCACATAAATGTTCCATTTTGCAATATTAATAGATTTTAGAAAAACGTCATCCTCCATCATCGCTATATACTTAACTCCTATTCTTGTTTTCAAGTAACCGTATAAAGTTGTTTGTGCAACATGTGCGGATCTTTCTTGAATGAAATTTTCTAAATCTTGTTTGGATTTTATTCTTTTAAAAAGACCAGATATTTTCCAAATTGGAATTACATATTCCCAAATGTCAATTAGAGTAGTTCTAAGAGTGTTTCGCAATTTATCTAGATTCAATTTCACGTTGTATATAAAAAACCCTTTATTTACTTGTCTTATAGCATTTCATATTGGTTTTGGGGTCCTTTTTTCTCTTTAAATTCAACTCATAATCAGTATGCTCCCCAGCAATAAGAGTACTTTTTACGTAAAAAGTTAAAAAATAAATAGGGGGAAATATGTCAAATAAAGACGCATATTGGAATAAGACCAAAAACCATATGATCGTAACATTGGTTCTTTGGGCTTTCTTCTCATTAGTGATCTTCATGTTTGGTTCTGAACTGAACACGATGTCTTTTCTTGGCTATCCACTAGCATATTATATGACTGCGCAAGGTTCACTTCTTGCCTTTGTAATAATTTTGTTTTGGACTGCAAATAAACAAGAAAAAATCGACGAAGAACATGGTTTCTCAGAAAGAGAGGATGACTAATGTTTAAAGGAGATTTTATACAAAACCTTCCTAAAATATATGGTACCTACACTGGTGGCTTTATAGTGTTCATCATTTTGATGGCATTAGCAGAGCAAGCAGGTGTGTCAGCTAAAAACATCGGAGTGATGTTCGTAGCTTTCACGGTATTGATTTATGCCTTAATCGGTTATTTATCAAGAACCATACAAGTAGATGCCTACTATGTTGCAGGAAGACAAGTGCCTACCGTATTTAACGGGATGGCAACAGCAGCTGACTGGATGTCAGGTGCATCATTCGTAGCTTTAGCGGGTGGAGTTTACTTTGGTGGCTATACTTACATGGCCTTCTTAGTAGGTTGGACAGGTGGATACGTACTTGTTGCAACTCTAATGGCTCCGTACCTAAGAAAGTTTGGATGTTACACAGTTCCTGATTTTATCGGAACACGATACGGTGGTAATGCAGTAAGAGCTGCAGCTGTATTCGTGCTTTTCATAGCATCATTTACTTACGTAACAGCACAAATTAATGCTACGGGAACAATTGCTTCTAGAGCTCTTGGAATTCCGTTCGAAGCAGGTGTATGGGTAGGATTAATAAGTATCCTTATCTGTTCAATGCTTGGTGGAATGAGAGCCGTAACTTGGACACAGGTTGCTCAGTACATTGTATTAATCATCGCATACTTAATACCAGTATTCTGGATTAGTTCTAACGTAGGTGGAGGAATTTTCCCTCACTTAATGTTAGGTGATGAAGTAGCAAGACTTGGTGAACTTGAAAAACAATTTGGACTAGTTAAAAACAGCGCCGCAGATATGAAAGCAGCTGGGGTACCAGGAGGATTGAAATACATCTCTGGAACTCACTCTGGAGTACCTGAAGGTGGAATGGCTGTCTGGAAATACTTATCGTTAGCGATTTGTATGATGGTGGGAACTGCATCGTTACCTCATATCTTAATGAGATACTTTACAACTCCTACAGTAAGAGCAGCAAGAAAATCAGTAGCTTGGTCGCTATTCTTTATTTTCTTACTTTACTCTTCAGCGCCTATGTTAGCGACATTGTCTAAATTAGCATTGATGGATCCAAATCTACCAACTGGAATTATTGGAAAATCGATTTCTGAAGTTCAGTCGATAGAGTGGGTACAAAGATGGTCTGAAGTTAAACAAGTATTTATCGCAGACTTTAATGGTGACGGAATACTTCAGTTGAACGAATGGTTCATGAGAGGTGACGTTGTAGTATTAGCTACTCCAGAAGTAGCGGGTCTACCGTTCGTAATCTCAGGACTAGTGTTTGCTGGTGGTATGGCTGCTGCCATGTCAACTGCCGACGGATTAGTTCTTGCGATCTCAAATGCGTTATCACACGACATTTATTACAAGATCATAAATCCAAAAGCGGAGACTGCAAAAAGACTGTTAGTTGCTCGTGTACTTCTAGTAATAATCGGAGCTGCTGGTGCTTACATAGCCTCTTTCAGGCTAACAAGTATCTTAGGTTCGGTTGCTTGGGCATTCGACTTTGCAATGTCAGGTTTATTCTTCCCACTTGTACTTGGTGTATGGTGGAAGAGAGCTACTAGAGAAGGTGCAATCGCCGGTATCGTTGCAGGAATTGTGTCAGGAACAGTTTACTTAACGTGGGTGTTCCCTAAATTCTCAGTTCCTTTATGGGGCGGTGTAAATACTCCTTTCTTAGGTATTGACCACTTAAGATTTGGTTTAATTGGAGCACCAATTTGTTTAGTTGTAATGGTAGTAGTCAGTTTAATGACTAAAGAACCAAGTCCAGCTACGCAAAAATTAGTAGACGATACGAGAATACCAACAGGTAAGGCTATTCTTGGTAAGCAACACTAATTAATAATTATTTAAAATTAAAAGGGGCGATTTATTCGCCCCTTTTTTTTTACCTGAATCATGATATTTTAAAAATATGATACCAACTTGGGCAATTGTTTTAGATTATATATTAGGAACTATAATGTGGACTCTAATTGGTCGAGCATTTATGAATATCTTTCAAAGAGAGGACTCCTCTTTTTTTTTCATGAGAGTTTTCGTCAAATACACTAATCCGATAATAAATTTATTTAAGTTTATAACTCCTAGTTTTTTATTTGGACCTTTTATAGCCTTATACGTAGCATGGTTTTTCTATCTTTTTAGATTTTATGCAATGCCTTATATATTGGGCTACGATGTTTGGGGAATGCTGGCATTTCCTTTAGAAAGCGATTTTTCAAGACAATTATATCAACTGTTTAATTAATCTAATTTTTTTGACAAAATTTAAGATTAAAATATAAATGTAGAATGAGTAATCTAATCAAAATTTCACCGTCTATTTTATCAGCTGATTTTAGTAAATTGGGGGCAGAAGTTATTTCTTTAGAGAAGGCAGGTGCTGATTATATACATATAGATGTAATGGATGGACATTTTGTGCCAAATCTCACTATTGGCCCAGAAGTAATTAAAAAACTGAGACCTCTCACAAAAAAAGTATTCGACGTTCATTTAATGATTTCTCCAGTAGACAATTTTATTAAAGACTACGCTAATGCAGGTGCGGATATCATTACCTTTCACCCTGAAGCTACTAGAGATACTTCTAAAACTATAGAACTAATAAAAAAAGAAAACAAAAAAGTTGGAATTTCTCTTAAACCAAAATCAAGTATTGATTTGATAAAAGATCATTTAGCTGAAATTGATCTAGTTCTAATAATGAGTGTTGAACCGGGATTTGGAGGGCAAAAGTTTATGCCAGAAGTATTAGAAAAGACAAAAAAACTTAAAGAAATAATTAGGTCAAAAGGCTTTAATGTGGATATTGAAATAGATGGGGGTATTAATTTTGAAAATTGCTCTTTAGCAAAACAGGCTGGAGCAAATATTCTTGTATCAGGATCAACTATTTTTAAAGAGAACAAAGGCGATCTTAAAAAAAATATAGAAATTCTAAGAAAAAATTAATAGATGTTTGGCTTAAAAGGTGCCTATTTTTATTTAGTTGCTGTTCAAATAACTTTTATTAAATTTTTTAAAAAAATTTATTTCTTATCTAATCATTATAACAACTCTTTAAAATCAAAAATACCTACTCAAGTTTATTTTAATCCAAATCCATTTTTATTATCTCTAATTTCTCCTTATAAAAAAAAATCATTTAGATTTAATGAAATAAATGTCAACGACTTTTGGGTGGAGGGTAAGAATAAAAGTATTTACGATCATCATAATTTTTTATGGTTAAGTTTAATTGATAGAAAGGTAGATGGCAAAAGTATACAAAAAATTATTTATCTATGGATGTTTAAATATGCGAAATTCAAACGAAAAGTTTGGGAAAACTCAACTTTAAGCAATAGAATTATTAGTTGGATACTAAATATTGATATTATCATTAATAATGGAACGTTTGAATTTAAAAAAAATTTTTTTCAAATCATAATTTTACAATGTAATCATTTAAAAAAAAACATTGGATTTGAGAAAAATCCAACAAAAAAAATTGAAGCGTTGACTGCATTAATATTATCGGGAATAATTTTTAAAGAGTACGAGGAAAATTATGATATTGGTATTAAAGAGTTAGAAAAATTTGTTAATTCATATTTTGATGATGATGGTTTCCCGTTAACTAGAAGTCCTAATGATCTTATATTTTTTAATAAGTATCTTTTGTTATGTCATGAAAACATAAAAGATGCCCAACAATATATTCCAGAATTTCTTGATGAAATTATTCAAAAAAATTTGACATGCATTAAATTTTTTAAAGCTCCAAATAATCAGACACCGCTTTTCAATGGGGCCTCTGAAAGAATGCTTGATTATTATGAAAAATACCTTGAATATTTTAAAGTAAGTAAAAAAAATAAAAATGAAATAATCGGAGGCATATTTCATGCAAAATCTAAACAACAAGTTTTATATTTTGACACTGGTGGACCCCCTGGTAAAAATTTCTCAAAAAATTATCAATCAGGTCCTCTCTCTTTTGAGTATTTTTTAGATGGAATAAAAATAATTACCAATTGTGGATTTGGAAATAATATCTCACCCAAAGCAGAACTTATTAGTCGATTGACTGCTAGTCAGTCTACTTTGACTATTAATGATACTAGTATAACAAAATTTGAAAGGAATAAGCTAATCAACAGAGTTTTTGGAAATTCAATAAAAAACACTTTTAAAACAAGTGATTTAAAATTCAAGGCTGAAGAAAATTTAATTGGTTGTTCAGCTTCTCACAATGGATATGAAAAAAACTTTAATTGTATTCATAAAAGAGAAGTTTATCTTGATCAAAATAACAATAAGCTAAATGGTGTCGATCATATTCTTAAAAAGAAAGATGGAATTCCAATAAGGTATGTACTAAGATTTCATTTAAACCCTGAACTCTCTGCTGTAAAAACTATTAGTGGAAATAGCGCTTTGATACAAATATCAAAGAATAAATCACTAATTTTTACAATTCAAGATGAAAATCTTGAAATAGAAAAGAGTATTTATTTAGGAGGAAAAAAAATATTAGATAATACTTGTATAACTATTTCTGGTAATCTAGTTAATAAAGATAAGTTTTTTAATTGGGAAATTAAGAAAAAAATTTAGTAATGAATTTAAAAATTAAAAGTGCCTTAGTTTCTGTATTTGACAAAGAAAACATTACCCCATTATTAAAGTGTCTAAAAAAACATAAAATCAAAATTATTAGTTCTGGAGGAACTTATAAAGCTATAAAAAAACTTGGATACGATTGTATTGAATTATCTCAATATACTGGATTTAAAGAGATGTTGGATGGAAGAGTCAAAACTCTTCATCCAAAAATTCATGCTGGAATTTTACATGACAGAAAAAATAAAGCTCACAAAAACGAAATGTCTGCGCAAAAGTTTCCTTCGATAGATTTGATTGTAGTAAATTTTTATCCATTTCAAAAAGTAGTTACCGAAACTAAAAATCCAAATAAAATTATTGAAAATATAGATATTGGTGGGCCAACAATGGTTCGTGCTGCAGCCAAAAATTTTAGGAATGTAACAATAATTACTAATAAAAATGATTATTTCTCGCTGATAAAAGAATTAGAAAAGAAGAACGGCTCAACTTCATTAAAATTTAGAGAGATTATGTCCTCTAAAGCATTTGGTTTAACAGCATACTATGATGCCATGATTGCTAATTGGTTTAACAATAAATTAAATATTCGATTTCCAGAAAGAAAAACTATCTTTGGCCGAAAACTTAAAAAATTAAGATATGGTGAAAATCCACATCAAGAAAGTTCTATTTATATAAACGATTATGAAGATAAAAAACTTGGATTCACTCAAATTCACGGCAAAGAATTGAGTTACAATAATTTTAACGATATGTTTGCATCGTTAGATATCCTTGATTCTATAAAAGGAAAAGCTGGTACGGTAATTATTAAACATGCAAATCCTTGTGGCGTTTCAGAACATAAAAATCCTATTGATTCATTTAAAAATGCGTATGCGTGTGATCCCATTAGTGCTTTTGGCGGAGTTATTGCTTGTAATTATAAAATTAGAAAAAATATTGCTCTAGAAATAAATAAGAACTTTCTGGAAGTTATACTTGGTAGGGGTTTTGATAAAGAGTCTTTAAAAATATTAAAGAAGAAGAAAAACTTAAGAATAATTGATATATCGAAATTTAAGCCTAAAAATTTTTCATCAATTAGAATTTTTGATGGATCATTTTTAGTTCAAAATAAAAATAAAATAATCCTTGATAGAAAAAAAATTAAATGTGTTACTAAACTAAAACCAAGCAAGAAAGAAATAGCAGAAATAGAATTTGCTTTTAATGTATGTAAGTATGTTAAATCTAACGCAATTGTTTTATGTAATAATTTTTCAACTATTGGTATTGGAGCAGGTCAACCGAGTAGGCTCGATAGCTGTAAATTAGCAATACAAAAAGCAAGACAGTTTCAATTAGAAAAGATTGAAAATTCAATTGCCGCTTCAGATGCCTTTTTTCCTTTTGCAGATGGTGTGCAAGCTCTAATTAAAGCAGGTGTAAAAATAATAGTTCAACCTGGGGGATCAATAAGAGATCAAGAAGTAATAAATGCTGCTAATAAAGCAAAGGTTAAAATGCTATTTACAAGTATAAGGCATTTCAATCATTAATTAATTTTATCTATTTTAGCAGCTAAGATAAAATCACTTTCGGCAAGACCTTTTATTGCATGTGTGAAGATTTTTACCTTACAATAACCCCAACCAAACTTAATGTCGGGATGATGGTTTTCTATCTCCGCAATTTCACCTACTTTGTTTACAAATTTTTGGCTCTCTACAAAATTTTTAAATTTAAATTCTTTAATTAAATAAAAGTTTTCTTCTTCACCTTTTTTTACTTCCCAATCATCTATTTTTTTTAAATATTTATGTATCTCACTTTTGTCAAACGGGGGAATATTACCATCACATGCAATACATTTTTTTTTTGAAAGATCAGACATTATAAAAAGTTTCTGAGCCAATTGATGACTTCTTTTGGTTTCTCTTCTTGCAAATAATGCCCACAATCAAGGCCTTCACCAATTGGTTTTGAATTACTATAGTCTCCCCATACATCTAAAACATCTCCCCAAACTTTTCCAGTATCACTTTTGTTACCCCATAATACTAAAAGAGGGCAATTAATCTTATTCTTTTTTTCGTAGTCAATGTTATCCATATCTAAATCGCAAGAAGGTGATGCTCTATAATCTTCACACGACCCCCTTATAGTTTTATAATTAAAACATTTAACATATTCATCCAAAGTTTCTTTACAAAAATCTAAACTTGCTCCTCTTTTTGATAGCTTTTTTTTCATATAATAATCAGCTGGTATCGAAGATAGCATTCTTTCTGGAAGATCATAAGGTTGCATCATTAAAAGCCAATGCCATTTAGAAATTGACCACCCTTTTTTTTGAACAGTCCAAATATGTCGATTAGGCATAATATCAAATAATGCTAATTTTTTAATTTTATCAGGATTATCTAAAACCATCCTGTGAGCTGCTCTTGCCCCTCGATCATGGCCAACTACGTTAAATTTGTCATAACCTAAAATTTTCATTAAATTAATTTGATCGTTTGCCATTGCTCTGAAAGAATAATTCAAATGATTTTTGCCGCCTTCCTCTGGGCCGATACTTTCTCCGTATCCTCTAAGATCAGCAGCAACAATATAAAAGTTATTTTTTAATTCGCTGGCTATCTTATGCCATGTAACATGCGACATAGGATTTCCATGTAATAACAATAATGGCTCTCCCGAACCACCATGTCTAAATGTGATTTCTGCTTTTCCAAAACCTTGGTTTTCAATAGTAATTTTTTCTTTTTTAAAGTCTGAAAACATAATATGGAGCGGGCAAAGGGACTTGAACCCTCGACCTTCTCGTTGGCAACGAGACGCTCTACCACTGAGCTATGCCCGCTTGTAAATCATCATGGAATGTATTATTTTTTTTCTAATTAAGCAATAAACAAAATTTGTAAATAATGTCACTACCGATAATATAAAATTTTTAATATATTAATTTAATGAAATCTTTTCCTAGTGTAATTCCAGTTTTTCCTCTCAGTGGAGTGATCTATTTCCCAAAAACTAATCTACCTTTAAATATTTTTGAGCAACGTTATTTAGACCTTGTCAATGACACTTATAAAAATGATAAGCTTATGGGAATGGTTCAATCTCAAAGAAATGGAAATCAAGTATATAAAATTGGGTGCTTAGGTAAAATTAGTGATCTTCAAAAGAGCGAAGATGGGAGAATATTAATTAATCTCACTGGAATAACTAGATTTAAGATATTAGAAGAGGTGGAAAATAAAAAATTATATAGAGAATTCAAAGTTGATTATAAAAATTTTGAAGTAGATCTTAAAGATCCGTCAGGTGATTTAGACACAAATGATCTTATGAACAAAGCTAAAATATTTTTTAAAAAGAATGGACTATTATTAAACTGGAGAGAATTTGAAAAACTAGATAAAGCTCAAAGAATAAATACTCTTTCGATGATTTCGCCAGTAACTAATGAGGAAAAACAAAAACTTTTAGAAGCTATAACGATAAAAGATAAAGCTAATACTCTCGAGAGTATTATCAGTTTTTACTTGCACGAAGTAAATTTTAACAACCAAACTGTTCAGTAAAGTTAATTGGCAGACTTATTCATTGAGTCGAAGAAATCGGAATTGTTTTTTGTGTTTTTTAATTTAGAAATTAAAAATTCAATCCCATCCATAGTTCCCATAGGACTAATAATTCTTCTCAGAACATTCATTTTAGAAAGTTCATCTTTAGCAAATAACAGTTCTTCTCTTCTTGTCCCTGATCTAGTGATGTCTAGGGCTGGATAAATTCTTTTATCAGCAACTTTTCTATCGAGGATCAATTCAGAATTACCTGTTCCTTTAAATTCTTCAAAGATTACTTCGTCCATTCTGCTCCCAGTATCTATCAAAGCAGTTGATATAATTGTGAGGGATCCACCTTCTTCTACATTTCTTGCTGCACCAAAGAATCTTTTGGGTCTTTGAAGAGCGTTAGCATCAACGCCTCCAGTTAAAACTTTACCTGAGCTTGGGATTACAGCATTATATGCTCTACCTAACCTTGTTATTGAGTCTAACAAAATAACTACGTCTTTCTTGTGTTCAACTAATCTTTTTGCTTTCTCAATCACCATCTCTGCGACGGCAACGTGCCTGGAGGCTGGCTCATCAAAAGTTGAAGCTACGACTTCGCCCTTAACAGATCTTTGCATATCAGTAACTTCTTCAGGTCTTTCATCAATCAACAAAACCATTAAGTAACACTCAGGATGATTGGCTGTAATTGACTGTGCAATATTCTGAAGAATTATTGTTTTTCCGGCTCTTGGGGGTGAAACTATTAAAGATCTTTGTCCTTTTCCTATTGGGCTCACAAGATCAATAAGTCTAGCTGTATTGTCTGGTTTTTTTTCAATTTTTGATGTTTCTACTTCTAATTTAATTCTCTCGTTTGGGTAAAGAGGAGTTAAATTATCAAAAGCAATTTTATTTTTTCCTTTATCAGTATCATCAAAATTTATTTTATTTACTTTTAAAAGGGCAAAGTATCTTTCAGCGTCCTTTGGTCCTCTAATTTCTCCCTCCACAGAATCACCAGTTCTTAAACCAAACCTCCTAATCTGGCTTGGGCTTACGTAGATATCATCGGGTCCGGGAAGATAGTTTGACTCAATCGCTCTTAAAAAACCAAAGCCGTCTTGTAACACTTCTAAAACACCAATGGCTGTTATTTGCTCATTTTTTTCAGCCAGTTTTTTTAAAATAGCAAATAAAATCTCCTGCTTTCTTAAAGTACTTGGGTTTTCTATACCAAGTTTTTCGGCTTCATTTATAAGCTCTGCAGGATTTTTTTGCTTTAATTCTTGTAAATTCATGTGATTATTTTTGATTTAAGAAATGTAAGAAAAATATATGTCTTTTTAAAAAAATTTCAACCCTTAATTATAAAGGTTTAAAAATTACAACAAAAATTACTACAATTAGTATTATTGTAGGTATTTCGTTATATATCCTGAAAAATTTTGAGGTTTTCTGATTATTATCCAAAGTAAAATCATTCAAATATTTCCCTAAGCTAAAGTGATAATAAGTAAGAATTGCAACTGCAACAGTTTTTATTTGCATCCATAATTCTGAAAAAACACCAAAACCGAGACTATGGATAAGCAATAAACCGAAAAGCCATGAAAGCAGCATTGCGGGCATCATTATATAATTATAAAGTTTTCTTTCCATAATCTTAAAGACTTTTTTTTGAGACTCATGATCAGCTTCTGAATGATATACAAATATTCTTGGCAGATAGAGGAGTCCAGCCATCCAAGAAATTACGGCAATAAGGTGCAGTGATTTAAAAAGAAGATATAAGTTCATTCTATAAATATTTGCTTACTAATTTCTCAAAAAGTTTAATGTGTTCTGGGTTATCATTTAAACAAGGAATTAAATCAAAATTTTTACCTCCTTTATCAATAAAACTCTCTCTCCCTTGAATATTTATTTCTTCTAACGTCTCAACACAATCAGAGGCAAAACCAGGGCAAATCACTAATAGATTTTTTATTCCTTCTCCTGGTAATTTTTCTAATGTTTTATCAGTATAAGGTGTCAGCCATTCCTGTGGACCAAATCTTGACTGAAAGGTTGTTCGGATTTCAATTTTTTTAAACTTTTCTTTCATTAGCCTAGTCGTTTTATGGCAATAACAATGGTACGGGTCTCCTTTATCAAAATATGATTTTGGAATTCCATGATAAGAAGAAATTATCAAGTCAGGTTTCCAATCAATTTCATTAATTTTTTTTTCAATACTATTAATTAAAGCATCAATATATAAAGTTTCACTCTCATAGTGTGGTATTATCTGTAAACTAGGCTGCCATCTCATCCTCATCAATGATCTATAAATTTCATCACACACAGTAGCAGTTGTTGCCGCAGCATATTGAGGATAAAGAGGTAATGCTATTATATTCTCGCAGCCTTTATTTTTCATCATAGTAAGCTTAGATTTTATACTTGGATTCCCATATCTCATTGCAAAATCTACTATTACATTTTCACCTCCTATTTTTTTATTTAGCTTCTGTGACTGTTGTTTTGTAAAATATAATAATGGGGATTCATTGCTCTCCTTTCTCCAAATTTGCTTATACGCATGAGCGGTTTTAGAAGGTCGAAATGTAAGAATAAATAAATTTAGGATAACTTGCCAAATTATCGGATTAACTTCTATAACTCTTCTATCTGATAAAAATTCTTTTAAATATTTTCTTATGTCCCACCAACCAGTTGAGTCTGGTGTCCCAAGGTTGATTATTAAAATACCGGTTTTACCAAATTGTACATCTGGGTGATTTTTATCCATCAAAGTTCCTATAAAAATTAATTAGTTTACTTACCTTATCAGGATCTGTTTCAGGAAGTAACCCGTGACCTAGATTGAAAACGTAAGGAGTCCCCTGAAAAGTTTGAATGTATTTAGTCGCTCCTTCAATAATATCTTCATCTTCTTTTAATAATATATTCGGATTTAGACCACCTTGAATCACTACATTTTTTAAATTTTTTTTCGCCCATACAGGGTCAATTTCTGAGTCTAAATTGATTCCATCCGGTTTCACGATTTTGTTGAAATCTTCATATTTTTCTTTTATGCCCTTTGGGAAACAAATAGCAGGAATTTTTTGTTGTTTACAAAAATGTAAAATTTTTTCGTTTGGCGTAAAACAAAAATCATTTAAATTTTCATCTGGAACTAAGCCTGCCCAAGAATCAAAAATTTGTACCACATCAGCTCCTGCGTTTATTTGATTTTTTATATGAATACACAAAAAGTTAATTAGAGTTGCTATTATTTGATCTATTAACTCTTTACTATTATCAAGCTTTTGCAAATTTATTTCTTCTTTTTTCTCTTTTATATTTAACATGTAAACAATAAGAGTCCACGGCGCTCCGATAAAAGAGATTAATGACTTGTCTTTTACTAGTTTTCTTCTTGTGATATCTATTGCTTTATAAATTGGACTAAGTTTATTTGAAAAATTATTCTCCTTATTTTTCAAAAATTCCTTTAAATTAAAATCACTTAGCTTTGGCCCCAAGCCTTTTGTAAATTTTACATTCTGTCCTAATGCATATGGTACCATTAAAATATCAGAAAAAATAATTGCGGAATCTAAATCAAACCTTTTAATTGGCTGCAGAGTAATCTCTGAGCTAAGCTCACTGTTTAAACATAGTTTAATAAAATCTTTATTTTTAGATCTAATGTTCTGGAATTCTGGAAGATACCTACCTGCTTGTCTCATAAACCATATAGATTTACAAGGATTTTTATTTAATAAGATTTTCTTTAGATTGCTCATATTATATAAGAGTTTTTTTAAACATTGTTTAGTAATAGGGCCTGTTTAATGGTCATATAACTATTTATACATTTTTTATACATATAATGATTAATAACTTTCCCCAAAAAAACGTTAATTTGAAGACTTTATTAATCTTATAAACATTAGTAAAACATCATTATTAACATCTAACAAAATGTTTAAATATTGTTAATTAATGTTAATTTTTTCTACACTGATAAATTAAAAACTGAATAAATTAACTTATTAATAATTTATTAACATATATATGAACCAAAAATACAATGTATATCTTGTGTCTGATTCTACTGGTGAGACTTTAGATAGAATTTTTCTTTCATTGAAATCGCAATTTTCAAACTTTGACTATGAAAAAAAGGAATTTGCATTTGTCAGAACTGAACAGCAAATTGATAAAATCATTAAAGAATGCGTAGTCTCAAATAATTCATTAATCTTATACACAATAGTAGAAACTAAATTAGCAAAGTATATCGCAAGTCAGAGTGAAAAAGAAAGCGTTCCATGTTTTGGTGTGTTAGGCAATCTTATCCTCAGCTTTTCAAAATTATTAAATCAAAAAGCAATACACAAGCCTAGCGCCCAGCACGTTTTAGATGATGATTATTATAAGAGGATAGAAGCTATTCAATTTACCATGTCTCATGATGATGGAAAAAAAGTCGACGATATAGATAATGCTGACGTAATTCTTTTGGGTGTAAGCAGAACGAGCAAAACACCAACTTCTATTTACTTGGCAAATAGAGGGTATAAAACTATTAATATCCCTCTAGTATTAGATCAAAAAATACCTGCTAATTTAACAGCTCAAACAAAAGCATGTGTGATCGGTTTAATAGCAGATCCCGCACGTTTAGCTGATATCAGGCGCAACAGAGTTGCAATCATGAATGAACACCAAATTAAAGATTATACTGATTTAGACTTTATTAAAAAAGAAGTAAATGACTCAAAGAATCTTTTTAAGAAAAATAATTGGCCAATCATAGATGTCACAAGAAGATCTGTGGAAGAAACTGCTGCTTCCATCTTAAAAATAATAGAGATAAAAAAACATACATGAAAATGATTTTGGCCTCAAAAAGCGGTGTTAGAAAAAAAATATTAGATGATAATAATATCGATTGTGAAGTAATCGTTTCTAATGTAGATGAAGATGAAGTTAAAGCTTCCTTGCTAAGTGAGGGAGCAGACCCATTGGTAATATCAAAAAATCTGGCTGAAATAAAGTCTATAAAAGTCAGCAATAAAAACCCTGATAGAATAGTTTTGGGAGCCGATAGTGTAATCTCTTTAAATAACAAATTAATTAATAAACCAAAAAATCGAGATGAAGCTTTAAATATTTTGAAAAAACTAAATAATTGTAAACATTATTTAATTAGTTCTGTTTGTATTTCAAGAAATGGGGCCATGATTTGGAATTACACAGATACCTCTGAATTAAAAATGAAATATTTTACTGATGATCAACTTTTGGATTATCTAAATAAAATTAAAACTGAAACTTTGCTAGCTTATGGAGTTTATCAAGTCGAAGCCCAAGGTTTAGAATTGTTTGAGTATATAAAAGGTGATCATAACTCAATTATGGGTTTGCCTATTAAAGATATTATCAACTATATTAGGAAATATAAAAAATGAAAAAAAAATATGGGATTATTGGCAACCCAATTAAACATTCTTTATCACCGATCTTGCATAACTATTGGTTTAAAAAATATAAAATAGATGCAAATTACTCAATAATAGAAATTGAAAATAGTGAAGTATCTGAAATAATAAAAAGAATTAAAAACAAAGATTTGACAGGCATTAATATTACCCTTCCATACAAACAAAAAATTGTTCCATATGTTGACATTCTTGTAAACGATGCAGAAATTACAAGGTCGGTAAATACAATTTACCTGGACGACAAAGGAACAATTGTTGGAGAAAATACGGATGTTTTTGGTCTGCAAGCAGCTTATTTAAAAGAGGTAGATAACATTACTAAAAAAAAAGCTATAGTTATTGGATCCGGAGGAGTATCGCCTTCAGTTATATTGTCTCTTGAAAAGTCGGGAGTTAAAAATGTTTCTATAACAAACCGAACTGAAGAGAAGTGTTTTTTTTTAAAGAAAAAATTTAAGTATTTAAATATAATAAGTTGGCAGAACTTAAAAGAAGAGCTGGAAAATTTTGACATAATTATTAATGCAACAAGTTTAGGTTTAAAGAATGGGCAAGATTTCAACTTCAACTTTGATAGAGTTAAAGATGATAGTATTTACATTGATACAATTTATAATCCTTTAGAAACTAAAACTCTAAAATTTTTAAAAGAGAAAAATATTAAAGTTTTTAATGGTCTCGATATGTTTATTTATCAAGGACAGAAATCTTTTTACTTATGGAATAAAGTAAATCCAGAAATAGACCAAACACTTATTGAACTTTTGTTGTCAAAACTTAAATGATCAAAGTAGGTATCACAGGCTCTTTAGCATCAGGAAAAACAACAGCAAGCAAGCTTCTTTCTTCAGGAAGAGGGCCGCTTTTTAGCGCAGATGCTGCGGTTAAAAAGATATATAAAAATAATAATTTTAAAAAAATTATCCTTAAAAAATTCAATTTAAAAAAAACTTCAAATATCAAAAAATTACTTTTAGAAAAAATCAATAAAGACAAAGAAATCATTAAAAAACTTGAAAAGATTATCCATCCTTTAGTCAGAAAAGAGATGCGAAAATTTTTAAAAAAAAACATTAAAAAAAAATTTGTTTTCCTAGAAATTCCTTTATTAGTCGAAAGTGATCTTGTGAAAATTTTCGATATTATCTTTTATATTAAAGCTAAAAAATCAATAAGACTAAAAAGATTTATTTTAAAAGGTGGAAAAAGATCAATTTTTAATATGTTAAATCTCAAACAACTTAGTGATGAAAAAAAAATGAAATATTGTGAACATATTATTGTTAATGAAAAGAATATTAAGATTTTAAAAAAAAAATTATTAGATATATTTAAAAAATATGAATGAAGTATTTTTAGATACAGAAACAACAGGATTATCATTTAAAGATGGACATAAAATCGTCGAAATAGCTTGTGTTGAAACTAAAGATTTAATTGCAACAGGAAATGTATTTCATCGATTAATTAATCCTCAAAGAAATGTTCCAGAAGACGCATTCAGAATTCATGGATTTTCAGAAAAGTTTTTAAGTAGTAAAGAAACATTTGATAAAATATCAGATGACTTCTTAAATTTTATTAATGGAAAAAGAATAATTATACATAATGCATCTTTCGATTTAAGTTTTTTAAACGGTGAACTTCGTTCAATTAATAAAAGTTTAATAGAACCAAAGTTAGTTATCGACTCGCTTGAAATTGCGAGAAACAAATTCCCTGGATTATCTAATTCTTTAGACTCTTTGTGTAAAAGATTTAATATTGATAATTCAAAAAGGACAAAACATAACGCCTTACTAGATTGTGAACTTTTGAGAGAAGTATACATTAATCTCTTAGATGCTAAAGAACCAAAGTTTAACTTGTCAACTAAAGGTTTAGACCAAGACATTTCAATAAATAAAAATTACAACAAAAAAATACTAAAAATTTCTGATAAAGAAGTTAATATGCATAAAGAATTTTTAAAGACAGAGTTGAAAAAAAACTATTACTGAACTTTTCTCATATTATAAAGATTTTGAAAATCAACATTTTTAGCAATTTTGATGTCTTTAAACCCTGAATTTTCAAATAAACTTACAAAGATTTTTCTTAACTCGCCATAAATCTTTGATGGTACCTCAACTAAAACAATTTTTTCTATTTCATTTTTTTTTATTTTATCATTTTGTAACTCAACAATTGTAGCAAACACAATTTTAGTATTTATAACTTCAAAATCACTTTTAATAGGTGTTATGTGGAGTGATATAAAAACTTCAATAATATTTTGTTTTATTCTATCACTTTTAATATCAATATTTATCTTATAGTTTGCAATATCCTTTGAGAGTAGATAAAAAGTTTTGGTATTTGGAATGCTAAAGTTTAATTCTTTTATATATTTGCCAACAATTTTATAATTCATCTTTATCCTTATTAACTATTTCTCCATCAATAGTTTCATCTTTTTCTTTATTACTATGAATTTTCTTTTCTTTTTTAATCATCATTTTAAATAAAATTTTTCTTGAAAAAGGGAACAACAATAAAAATCCTATGCTATCAGTAAAAAAACCAGGTAAGATTAACAATAATGATGCAAAAGCTATAGAGGCACCAGATATAAGCTCATAAATTGGAGCTTTATTTTGGTAAATGTTCATCATACCAGATTTTAGAATTTGGATGCCTTGTAGCCTTGCATAGAATATGCCTATAACTGCCGTTAGAAATATAAGAGCAATTGTGTTAAATGCACCAATTTGTCCCCCAATTTTTATCATTATAAATATTTCTAAAGCTGGTAAACCTATAAAAATTAAGAAAAATGTGTTCATTTGTCTGATACAAAATTATATTATTCATGTATATTTATCAAACTATGAGTAACAATTTTGGATATTTAGACATAATATTATTAGGAATGATTGCAGGCTTCATAATTTTGCGGTTAAGAAGTATATTAGGAAGAAAAACTGGGCATGAGTCCAAAGTTTATCCAAACTTTGCTGAAAAAAAATTTAGCATGCCTCAGAAAGAAATTAAACCAAAAGAAAAAAATCTAGAGATTCTCGAAGGTAAAGATAAAAAAGAGTTTTTAAGAGGTGCTGAAATAGCTTATGAGAGCATTTTAACTTCTTTCGCATCAGGTGATTTGATCAAACTAAAGGCTTTGTTATCACCGAAGATGTTTTCTAATTTTTCTGATGCAATAAAATCTAGAAACAAAGATAATATTAAATCAGAGTTTACATTCATTGGAGTAAAAGAGTCTTCTGTGGAAAAATATGAGAAAATTAAAGATAATCTGTTTGCTACAGTTAAGTTTGTTGCTGAAGTGATCTCTGTAAAAAAAGATAAAAATAATAAAATAATCGAAGGAAATCCGGACAAGATTAAATTTGTAACTGATAGTTGGAAATTTACGAAAAATATTAACAATAAAAGTCCAAACTGGTATTTATCTGAAATTATTAGTCAGTGAGTAAAAAAAAAGATCTTTCCCAAGAAGATAAACAAACTTGGGAAGATTATATTAAAGATCCGACAGATATTTACGATAAAGATAAAAATAATCAAAAGAAAGTCAGAAAAGATAGATTTAAGTTTGATCTTCATGGTTTCACCTTAGATAAAGCAAACAAGAAGGTAAAAGAAATTTTACTTTTTTGTGTCAAGAATAAATATAAAGAACTTTTATTAATTACAGGTAAAGGACTACATTCTACAAGTGATAAAGATACTTATATTTCCAAAGACTTCGGAAAATTAAAATTTTCTGTTCCGGAATTTATTAGATCTGATCTTGAGATCAATAAACTTATAGTTTCGATTAATGAAGCCGATGTAAAAGATGGTGGAGAAGGTGCAATTTTAATAAAGTTGAAGAATTTATAATATAAACTTTGATAAGTCCGTATCCTTAATTAAATTACCTAAATTATCTTGAACAAATTTTTTATCAACTGTGATTGTTTCTCCAGCTTTATCTGTAGCGTTGAAACTAATATCATCCAATACTTTTTCAATAATAGTATGAAGTCTTCTCGCTCCTATATTTTCAACTGAAGAATTAACTTCTGCAGATATTTTTGCAAGCATATCAATACCATCTTCTGAAAATTGAAGATTAACGTCTTCAGTTTTTAAAAGTGCTTTGTATTGTTTTATTAAACTATTATCTGGCTCTTTGAGAATTCTTTTAAAATCCTCTTCATTAAGAGCGTTTAATTCCACTCTTATTGGTAATCTTCCTTGTAGTTCAGGCAATAAGTCAGATGGTTTGGCCAATTGGAAAGCTCCTGACGCTATAAATAAGATATGATCAGTTTTAATCGGTCCGTGTTTAGTACTCACTGTTGTTCCCTCAATTAAAGGCAACAGATCTCTTTGAACACCCTCTCTAGAAACATCTCCCCCAACCCTATCGCTTCTTGCAGAAACTTTATCGATTTCATCCAGAAACACTATTCCATTTTCTTCAGTAGCTTTTTTGGCTTCTTTAATAATTTTATCTTCCTCAATCATTTTATCCGACTCTTGAGCAACTAAAATCCCGTGAGACTCTTTAACAGTCATTTTTTTCTTTTTCCCTTTTTTGTTTCCCATTGATTTTCCAAGGATATCTCCGAGATTGACCATGCCAACGTTTCCTCCGGGCATACCGGGTATTTCAAAGCTTTGTAATCCAGAGGATGTATTCTGAACTTCTATTTCAATTTCGTTATTATCTAGATCACCGTTCCTAAGTCTTTTTCTAAAACTTTCTCTTGTAGCAACACTTGCTTTATTCCCAACCAAAGCATCTAAAACTTTTTCCTCAGCCTTTAATTCAGCTTTAGCTTTAACTTCTTTTCTTTTTCTCTCTCTTTCCATAGCTATTGCAATTTCAATTAAATCTCTGACGATTTGTTCAACATCTCTACCTACATAACCAACTTCAGTAAATCTTGTTGCTTCCACTTTTATAAAAGGTGCCTCAGCTAATCTTGAGAGTCTTCTTGATATTTCGGTTTTTCCTACTCCTGTTGGACCGATCATAAGAATATTCTTTGGTAATACTTCATCTCTCATTTCATCAGTAAGAGCCTGTCTTCTCCATCTATTTCTTAATGCAACAGCAACAGCTTTTTTTGCTTCCTTTTGACCGATAACATATCTATCCAGCTCTGAAACTATTTCTCTTGGGGAAAGAGCGCTTACCTTTGAGCTATCAGCTTTAGATCCTTTAACTAGTTTTAAATTTGTCTCTTTTTTTGATTTAGACATTTAAATTTTTTCCATTGTTACATTATTATTTGTAAATACGCAGATATCCGATGCTACTTTTAATGCTTTTCTCGCGATTTCTTCTGCTTTCATATCAGTCTCAATTAATACCTTTGCAGCTGCAAGAGCATAGTTTCCTCCAGATCCTATTCCAATTATTCCATCCTCTGGTTCTAAAACATCACCAGTTCCAGAAATTATAAAGCTGTGATTTTTATCTGCAACTGCCATTAATGCTTCTAATCTTCTTAAAAATTTATCACTTCTCCAATCTTTAGCTAATTCAACAGCTGCTCTTTGTAAGTTGCCTGCATGTTTTTCTAATTTTGCCTCAAGCCTCTCAAATAAAGTTAAAGCGTCTGCAGTTGAGCCAGCAAAGCCTGCAATTACACCTCTGCTCTCAATTTTTCTAACTTTCTTGGCCTTGCTTTTTAAAACTGTATTACCAAGACTGACTTGGCCGTCACCTGCCACAATTGTTTCACCGCCTTTTCTAAGAAGGACAATTGTAGTGCCGTGCCATTTTTCAGCTGTATTCATGGAGTTATATGTGGAGATTAATTTGCAATCTTCAATAGTGATTTATTGATAAAATGACCAATTAAATATATATCAAAGGTAAATCAGGCATAGTTTATGAGTAGAAAAGCAAAAATAACTAGGAAAACAAAAGAGACCAGTATTTCTGTCGCGGTTAATCTAGACGGTAAAGGAAAGTATAAAATTAAAACTGGAATAGGTTTTTTAGATCATATGTTGGAGCAATTATCAAAACACTCTTTAATAGACTTAGAAGTGAAAGCAAAAGGAGACACACATATAGATTTACACCACACTACTGAGGATACAGGTATAGCAATTGGTGAGGCTATTAAAAAAGCAGCAGGTAATAGAAGAGGAATTACAAGATACGCCTCAACAATGATTCCTATGGATGAAACTTTAAGCAGAGTTTCTATAGACGTATCAAATAGACCTTATTTAATCTGGAAAGTTAATTTACCTGTAGAAAAATTAGGTGAGATGGATACAGAATTATTTAAAGAGTGGTTTCAGGCTTTTTCACAATCTGCTGGAGTTACTTTACACATTGAAAATATTTACGGTGAAAATAGTCACCACAAGATTGAGTCATGTTATAAAGGTTTAGCTAGATCATTAAAAGATGCTTTAGCGATTGATAAGAGAATTAAAAACTCAATACCTTCGACAAAAGGCTCTATTTAAAATTGATGAACGTCACTATTGTTGACTACCAATCGGGCAATATAAGCTCTGTCATAAATTCTTTTACAGAGGTCGCTAAAGGTAAAGTTAATCTAGAGGTTACTTCAGATATTAAAAAGATTAAGTCTTGTGACAAGATTGTTTTACCTGGGCAAGGTTCCTTTAAAAGTTGCGTAGACTCTTTAAATAAAATTTCTGGATTAGTTGACACACTTAAAGACTTTGCAATTACAAATAAGAAACCTCTATTAGGAATTTGT
>CACICB010000007.1 GCA_902585045.1 uncultured Pelagibacteraceae bacterium
CTTGGATATGGCAAAGGTTTTTATGATAGATTTCTTAAAAAACATAATAAGAATAAAAGAAAGATAATATCAATTGGTGTTGCATTTTCTTTTCAAAAACATCATAAACTGCCAGTAAATAACAATGATGTAAAATTAGATTATATACTTACAGAAAGAGGTATTTTTTAATGAAAATTTTAGTTCTTGGTGATGCAATGGGATTGTCGGGTAGAAAGGCAATTAAAAAAGATTTAACCAAAGTTATATCTCAAAACAATATTGATTTTATAATTTTAAATGGAGAAAATGCTGCTGATGATGGAAAAGGAATTACTAAAGAAATTGCAGAGGAGTTTTTTTCTTTAGGCGTAGATGTAATAACTTCTGGAAATCATATTTGGGATAAAGACGAGACTACAAAGTTTATAGATGAAGAGTGTAGACTTTTAAGACCAGCGAATTTAGCTGAAGGTTCCCCTGGAAAAGGATTTGGAATTTTTCCATCTAAAGATAAAAAATTTAAAATTGGTGTTATCAACCTTATGGGAAACGTTTTTATGCGTAAGACAAATGATGTTTTTCTAACTGCAAAAAATATTTGCAAAAAAATTCAATTAAAAAAAAATGTTGACTTTCTAGTAATTGATTTCCATGGGGAGATTACAAGTGAGAAAATGGCGATTGGTCATTATTTTGATGGGTTGTCAACTTGTGTTGTAGGTACCCACACCCATGTTCCAACAGCTGATACACGAATTTTAGAAAAAGGTACTGCTTATCAAACTGATATAGGTATGTGTGGGGACTATAATTCTGTGATAGGAATGAATAAAGATAACTCTCTAAAGAGATTTTTTAAAGAAAAAGATGCTGTAAAGCATTTTCCATCTAACGGAGTCGGTACACTTTCAGGTATAATTGTTGAAGCAGACATAACAACTGGTTTAGCAAAAAAAGTTTACAGATTAATTGAGGGTGGAAGTTTAGTTAATTAGTTATGGCAGGTCATTCTCATTGGGCAGGAATAAAACATAAAAAGGGTAGAGCAGATAAAGAAAAGTCAAAGATATTTTCAAAACTTTCAAGAGAAATTACAGTTGCTGCTAGACTTGGTGAAAACGATCCTGATATGAATCCAAGACTCAGAGCAGCTATTCAAGCAGCTAAAGCGGCTAATATGCCAAAAGATAATATTGCGAGAGCAATTAGTAAATCAGAGGGAAGTAATGAAAAAAATTATGAAAATTTAAGATACGAAGGTTTTGGTCCTTTTAACATCGCTTTGATTATAGAGACTTTAACTGATAACAAAAATCGTTCTGCATCAAGTATTAGAACTGTTTTACAGAAGAATGGAGGAAGACTCGGTGAGTCTGGTTGCACAACTCACATGTTTTATAATTGTGGAATTTTACATATTGAAAAAAATCAAATAAATGAGGAGGATATATTTGAGATTGCGACTAATGCAGGAGCCAAAGATTTCAAACAATTAAACAATTTTCATGAAATAGTTACTGAAAAAGAAGATTTTTACAAAATTAAAAGCAAACTTGAGGAGAAAATTGAAAATTTTCTATACTCACACATTGAATGGAGAGCTTTAAACTATGTTAATTTAGATAATCAACAAAGTAAAAAAATAATTGAAATCTTAAGTATGCTTGAGGAATTAGATGATGTACAAAATGTTTATTCCAACGCAAATATAGCTAATTGATTCTATGAAGATAATCGGAATAGATCCTGGGTTAAGTGGTGCAATAGCAGTTTTGCATAATAAAAAAGTAATAAATTTGTATGATATGCCAGTAATGGCAGAAGGTAAGAAAAATAAAAGACAATTAAATAGCTCCCAACTAGTAAATATTCTTACAGATAATATTAATGGAGATGAGGAAGTGATTGTAGTTGTTGAACAAGTAAATGCTATGCCTGGACAGGGAGTAACTAGTATGTTTAATTTTGGTCAAACTTTTGGTGCCATAAAAGGTGTGTGCGCTGCTTTAAAATTGCCAATTTTTTTTGTTAGACCATCAAAATGGAAAAAACATTTCGAACTTATAAATTCCTCAAAAGATGCTAGTAGAACAAAGGTTATAGAAATGTATCCAACCTTATCTAGTCAATTAGCTAAAAAGAGAGATGTCAATAAATCAGACGCAATTTTAGTAGCAAAATTTTATTTTGAAACCAAATTAAAAGATATTTAACATTATTATCTAAAAATGCGCCAAATTCATGACACATTCTAAAAGTAATTAGCTTTTATGGAACAAGAAATAGCTGCACAAGTTGTTGGGTTAGGCGGAGCTACAGATTTCTCTCTTTGGAGTCTATTTTTAAGAGCTGATTTTGTAGTCAAGTTTGTAATTATATTATTAATTTTAAGTTCTATATTTTCATGGGCTTTAATCTTCGATAAATTTAAACTATTCAAAACAATAAATAAATCCATAGAAGAATTCGAAAAAAAATTTTGGAAATCTAAATCTGCAGAAAGTTTTAATAACAGTCTTCCAGTTAATTCAAATGATCCTGCAACTTTAATCTTTAAAGCAGCAATGGGAGAGTTAGTTAAAACAAAAAGACAATCATCTGCAATTCAACAAGCAAGAGTTGAGAGAATTCTGGAAATAGCCACTGACAATGAAATGAAAAAGGTCGAGAAAAACTTTACATTTTTAGCTACAGTTGGGTCAACCGCTCCATTTATAGGATTATTTGGAACAGTTTGGGGAATAATGAATTCTTTCCAATCTATAGCAATTTCAAGAAATACAAGTTTAGCTATTGTTGCGCCGGGTATAGCAGAAGCATTATTTGCTACTGCATTGGGTTTATTAGCTGCTATTCCTGCAGTAGTGGCTTATAATAAGTTTAACAGTGACTCTCAAAAGTATTTTTCTAGAATTGAAAATTTTTCTAAAAGATTTTTATCAATAATTTAATAATGGCATTTAGATTTTATCGCTCAAAAAAAGAACCAATGAGTGAAATTAACGTTACACCTTTTGTGGATGTGATGCTTGTTCTTCTAATTATATTTATGGTAACTGCGCCTTTACTAACAGTAGGCGTTCAAGTTGATTTACCCGAGTCGGCTGCTGACTCACTTCCAGATGATCAAGAACCTCTAACAATTAGTATTAATTCCAAAGGAGAGATATATATTCAAGAACATCAAGTCACTTATCAAAAAATGGTGCCTAAACTTTTAGCCATAGCAAAAAATAGGACAGATACCAGAATTTATGTAAGGGGAGATAAGAATATTAATTATGGTAGAGTTTTAGAAATAATGGGAACTTTATCGGGTGCAGGTTTTTCTAAAGTTGCTTTAATTTCAGAACCTTACAAAAGTTAAAATGAAATATGATAAGAAGCTTAATATACTCTTTAACATTTCATTCAGTTATGATTTTACTGACAGTGTTGAGCTTGCCTTTTATGCTTAGGGAGCCAGTGGATTTACCTCCAATAGTATCAGTAGAATTAATACAAATTTCAGATAAAACCATGATACCTTATGCTCCTAAGGCAAGAAAAATCATAGAAGATCAAAAAAAAAAGGAAGAGGAAAAAAGAGTTGTCTCAGAACAAGCCCCACCTTCAGCTAAAGCCAAAGAAAAACCCGATAGAATTCCTTTACCAAACAAAAAAGAGGAAGAAAAAAAAATTATTAAAAAAAAGCAAAATCCTGAAGAAATTAAACCTCAAATAAGACAATCTTCTGAATTTGAGAAAAAAGAAGTTGTCGATACTAATCAGATTGCTGCTCTTATCGATAAAGCTAAAGAAATTGAGGCCACTGAAAAAAAAGATAGCAATAAAATAACACAAAGCAATAAAAAAAATTCATTTGCGACTGGACTTACTTTGTCAGAGGAAGACGCATTAAGAGCACAAATTTTTGGTTGCTGGAGCGTTCCATTAGGTTTACCTTACGATCAAAACTTATTAGTAAGAGTTAAACTGCAACTTAAAAAAGATGGAACAATACTTAAATCTGAAATACTAGATCATGAAAGAATGAATAGACCTGGCCAGAAATTTTACAAAGTATTAGCTGAGAGCGCTTTAAGAGCAGTTAGGATGTGCCAACCATTAAAAGTACCACCTACTGGTTATGATAAATGGAAGGATTTACAATTAAACTTTAATCCAGAGGAAATGTTAAAAGGGTAATATGAAAAAAATAATATATATTTTATTAATAAATATTTTTTTTGTAAATAGTTTGTCAGCACTTATAGAAGTAGATATTACCAGAGGTAATTTGGACCCGCTACCAATTGCTATTTCTCCACTGCATGTAGATATTAAATCTGAAAAATATAAAGATCTTAATGTAAAAGATTTAGGTGATAAAATATCTGAAATTATAGAAAAAAATTTTAGAAACACAGGTTTATTTAATCCTTTAAAAAAAGATGCTTTCGTTCAAAAACCAGATATCGCTCACTTAAAACCAAGATTTGAAGATTGGAGACTAATAAAAGCTCAAGCTTTAGTGACAGGTAAACTTTTAATAAGTGGAGAAAAACTAAAAGTAGAGTTCAGACTTTGGGATTTAGCAGCTGCTCAAGAGATGACAGCACTAGCTTTCACAACGACTCCATCAAACTGGAGAAGAGTTGCACATATTATTTCAGATAAAATTTATGAGAGACTTACAGGTGAGGAAGGTTATTTTGATACAAGAATAATTTATGTTGCCGAAAGCGGTCCAAAAACCCAAAGGATTAAAAAATTAGCAATTATGGACCAAGATGGTTTTAATACAAAATACCTTACTTTGGGTAATGAATTAGTTTTAACTCCACGATTTAATCCAACAAATCAGATGGTAACTTATATGTCTTATTTTAGAAATATGCCTAGAGTTTACTTACTTGACATTGAAACTGGTTCGCAAGAAGTTGTAGGAAATTTTCCAGGTATGACTTTTGCTCCGAGATTTTCACCTGATGGTAAAAAAATTATTATGAGTTTTGCAAAAGATGGAAATTCAGATATTTTCACAATGGATTTAGAAACAAGGTTAGTAGAACGAATTACTGAACACTCATCAATTGATACTTCACCCTCATTTTCTCCAGATGGAAAATTTATTGCATTTAATTCAGACAGAAGCGGATTACAACAAATTTATGTAATGAGAAGTGACGGTAGCAACGTTAAAAGAATTACATTTGGAAAAGGTATTTATGGCACTCCTGTTTGGTCGCCAAGAGGAGATTTGATTGCTTTTACTAAAATGCATAAAGGTAAATTTTTTATAGGAGTAATGAGAGTTGATGGAACTGGCGAAAGACTTCTTACAGAAAATTATTACCAAGAAGCGCCTTCATGGTCTCCAAATGGCAGAGTATTAGTTTTTTATAGAGAAACCAAATCTGGTACTAAAGGAGAGGGATTTTCTGCTAAATTATGGTCTATAGATATTACTGGCTATAATGAGAGAAGGCTTTTAACAAAAACTGATGCCTCAGACCCATCTTGGTCCTCATTATTATCAAAGTGAGGTTGAATTTTATGTAAAATATACTTGAAAGACTTTAAATAATTTGAAATAACCACAATAAACCTAGGGGAAAAAATGACACTAAAATCGAATTTAAAAAATATATTACTTGTAATATTTACTACACTACTTCTAAGCGCCTGTTCTACAGCAAAAAAATCTGGCGTGATTGATGGAGATGTATATACTGGAAAAGATACAGTTGAATATTTGGCTGCTGGAGTTCCTGATAGAGTGTTTTTTGCTACTAACAAATCCTCTTTAACAACTGCCTCAAGAGCGACATTGAGAAAACAAGCTACTTTTTTAAGAAAAAATAAAAATCTTAATGTAGTTATTGAAGGACATGCTGATGAAAGAGGAACAAGAGAATATAACTTGGCGTTAGGCGAAAGACGAGCAAACGCTGCAAGAGATTATTTGATGACTTACGGTATTTCAGGCAAAAGATTATCTGTAATTAGTTACGGAAAAGAAAAACCAGTAAATGCGAAATCATCACCAATTTCATGGTCTCAAAACAGAAGATCTGTAACAGTAAAAGTTAATTAAAGATTTAACTAGATATTAGACCCTTTAACACAATTTGTTAAAGGGTCTTTTTTTTGCCATTTTGTATAAATAGTAATTATTCATGCAAAATGAATTAAAAAAATTATTATCAATTATTTTCTCATTTGTTTTGATAAATTTTTCATATCTTCTTGCTGAAGAGGAAGAAATCTACTTAAAAGCAATTTCCGATCAAATACAAGTTATTACCAAAGATCTTAAAACATTAGAAAAAGCAGTTTATAAAAAATCTGAATTGGCTAATACCACAGTATCAAATTTTAAGTCCGATGGTTTAAATGAGGACATTTTAACAAAACATCTTTTAAAATTGAACGAAATCGAAGATCAGTTTAGAGAACTTACAAATAAGTTTGAGGAAGTAAATTTTAAATTGGATAAATTATCTTCAAGAGTAACAAAAATACAATCAGATACCCAATTAAGATTTTCAGATTTAGAAAATGGAACAGTAACCGCTACACAAAATGATCAAGTAACATTACCTGGAACAAGCAAACCACAAGACTTTGGTTCTAGCCCAGGCTACCAAATGACAAACCTACCTAAACAACAAACAGTCAACTCTATACAAAGTGCCCAAACAGTAATTTCTGAAGAACCTGAGAAAAAAGAGTCTTTACTACCAAACAAACCAGCGAATGAGCAATATGAATTTGCAGTAGGTTTTATGAAAATTGGTGATTATGAGACTGCAGAGGTTGCTTTAAAAGAATTTATAAATAAAAATAAAGATCACGATTTAGCTGGTAGTGCACAATATTGGTATGGAGAAACATTTAGAATAAGACAATTATACTCTGATGCTGCCACAGCTTATTTAGATGGCTATCAAAATTATCCAAAAAGTAAAAAAGCACCAGATAATCTTTTAAAGCTAGGAATTACCATGGTTCAATTAGGGGAGAAAGATCAAGGTTGCAAAATGATTCTAGGTCTTAAAAAAGAATACCCAAAAGCAAGTAAGTCTGTGTTACAAAAAGCTCAGTATGAGCAAAAAAAATTCAAATGCAATTCTTAAAAATAGATTTTGTGATTTTGAGGACCTATCATTAATATATTTTAATTTTAAGAATAAATTAAAAAAGTTAAAGAGAAAATCTTATTTAGTAGCTATATCTGGTGGTCCTGATAGTTTAGCACTTGCAGCATTAACAAGAGCTTATAGCTTCGAAAAAAAAACAATATTTTATTATACGTTGGTTGACCATAATATAAGATCTAATTCGTCAAAAGAAGCTGATCAAGTAAAAGCACTGTTAAAAAAATATAACATTAAATTAAATGTCTTAAAAAATGATTCAGTAATAAAAAAAAATATTCAGAGTGAAGCAAGAAAAGCAAGATATGAAATACTTAAAAATTATTGTATTAAAAAAAATATTAAGACTATTATAACAGCTCATAATTTAGATGATCAAGTAGAAACATTTTTTATAAGACTTTCAAGAGGCAGCGGTTTGACAGGATTATCTGCAATGAAATCCTTGAGCAAATTAGACAAAAAAATTGACTTATATCGACCATTACTCGATGTTAAAAAAGATTCTTTAATAAAAATTTCAAAAACAATATTCAAAAAATACTTTATTGACCCATCAAATAAAAATACTAAGTTTCTAAGAACTAAAATAAGAAATTTAAAAAAACCTTTGATGAAAAGTGGAATTAGTTATGATCAAATTATAAAATCAATAAATAACTTGGCATCGAGCAAGGAGGTAATTGATCAATATTTAGAAGAAATTTTTAAGGATTTAATACATATTTCAAAATACCAAATATTAATTGATTTTAAAAAATTTATAAGACTAAATTTAGAAGTTAAGATTAAAGTGATTAATAAATCTATCAAGACTTTGAGGAAGAATTACTATGATCCACGATCAAAAAAGGTAAAATTTCTTATTCGTTCTATCGAAAAACAAAGTTTTAAAAAAGCAACTCTTGGTGGTTGTTTATTTTTTAAAAAAAAAGATAATATATGCTTGATTGCTGAAAAAGGGGTTTAAATACTAAATAAAAACGATATAATTTGTCTTATTTACAACTTAATTATTTATAAAATATACTTGTTAAAATTAATTTAATGATTACTTAAGTCTTATGAATGTAAAAAATTTAGTTATGTGGATCATAATTGTCCTACTTTCCGTAGGTCTATTTAATATGTTTCAAGATCCAAGCAAAATAAATTCTGAAAAAAACTCTTTAGCTTTCTCTAATTTTCTGAATGAAGTTGAAGCTGGACGAGTTGTAGAGGTTCAAATACAAGGAAATAATATTAATGGAGTCTTGGCTGATGGCAAAACTTTCAAAACTTACTCTCCGAACTATCCTGAGTTGGTTGATAAACTTTCATCAAAAGGAGTAAGTATAATTGCATCACCTCAAGAAGACAAGATGCCTTCACTTTTAGGTATTTTACTATCTTGGTTTCCAATGCTTTTGCTAATTGGTGTATGGATATTTTTTATGCGTCAAATGCAAGGAGGCAAAGGTGGCGCGATGGGGTTTGGAAGATCAAAAGCTAAATTACTTAATGAAGCTCAAGGTAAAGTGACATTTAATGATGTTGCTGGAGTTGAAGAAGCAAAAGAAGAAGTTGAGGAGATAGTTGAATTTTTAAAAGATCCTAAAAAATTTAGTCGGTTAGGCGGAAAAATACCTAAAGGTGCTCTTTTAATCGGCCCACCAGGAACAGGTAAAACACTTTTAGCAAAAGCTATTGCAGGCGAAGCTAATGTACCATTTTTTTCTATTTCCGGGTCTGACTTTGTTGAAATGTTTGTTGGAGTTGGAGCTTCAAGAGTAAGAGATATGTTTGAGCAAGGAAAAAAACATTCACCGTGTATTATATTCATTGACGAGATTGATGCTGTAGGTAGAAGTAGAGGAGCGGGTTTAGGAGGAGGAAACGATGAAAGGGAACAAACTCTTAACCAGTTGCTAGTAGAAATGGACGGATTTGATACTAATGAAGGTATTATTTTAATAGCTGCCACTAATAGGCCAGATGTTTTAGATCCCGCTTTATTAAGACCAGGAAGATTTGACAGACAGGTCGTTGTTGGAAATCCAGATATAATTGGTAGAGAAGCGATTTTAAAAGTTCATATAAAAAAAGTTAATACAGGTCCAGATGTTAAGCTAAGAACCATTGCAAGAGGTACACCAGGTTTTTCAGGAGCAGATCTTGCTAATTTAATAAATGAGTCTGCTTTACTTGCTGCGAGAAAAAACAAAAGAGTTGTAACTATGTCTGATATTGAGGAAGCTAAGGATAAAGTTATGATGGGAGCTGAGAGAAGGTCTATGGTAATGTCAGAAGATGAGAAAAAATTAACGGCCTATCATGAAGGCGGTCATGCAATTGTTGCCTTGAATGAGAAGGCATCTGACCCGATACACAAAGCTACAATTATTCCAAGAGGAAGAGCTTTAGGTATGGTGATGAGATTACCTGAAAGAGATCAATTGTCAGTAACAAGAGAAAAAATGCATGCTGACATCGCAGTTGCAATGGGTGGCAGAATTGCTGAGGAAATAATTTTTGGCCATGATAAAGTTACTTCAGGAGCTTCTTCTGATATTGATATGGTAACAAAAATGGCAAAAAATATGGTGACTAAATATGGAATGAGCACTGAGTTAGGAACAATAGCATATGGTGAAAATGAAGAAGAGGTATTCTTAGGAAGGTCCGTAACTAAACAACAAAATATGTCCGAAGAAACTGCTAAAAAAATAGACATTGAAGTAAAAAAAATTGTTGATAAAGGTTATGAAAGAGCTAGGAAAGTTCTCACAGATAAAATTGATGATTTGCACAAAATAGCTAAAGCGTTGTTAATCTATGAAACTTTATCTGGAGATGAAATTAGAGACTTAATACTTAAGAATATTAAACCTACAAGATCGTTTAAAGAAGAAGAAAACGAAAATGGACAGTCATCTTCAGCTCTAGGATCATTGGGATTAAAGCCAAAACCTGCAGTCTAATTAAATGATAAAATATTACACAAGGGCGTGTAATTTTTTTTATGGCAATCAGGCAAAAAAATTAATTAAGAATAAAACTGCGCTACCTTTGTGTGGTAACAAAAATATAGTATTTACCTCTATTGAAATTTTTACAAGAAAAAAAAAAGTAATAAGAAGTAAAATTGTTAACATTAAAGATATTAAACTTCTCAATAAAAAAGAAAAAAAAAAAATTAATTTAGATATTAAAAATATTACAAAAAGGCGTAGAAATTTTGTAAAATATATAAATTTTGCTAAACCTACGATAATGGGAATTTTAAACTTAACGCCAGATAGTTTTTCTGATGGTGGAAAATTTAATAAAGAGAGAAATTCTTTCAAACACATAAAACAGATGATAAAAAGTGGAGCTACAATAATTGATATAGGAGGTGAGTCCACAAGACCAGGTTCAAAAGACATAAGTTTAAAAAATGAATTCAAAAGGATAGAAAAAGTATTAAAAAAGTTCAAAAAAAAATATAAGAAAATCTGCCTCTCATTAGATAGTAGAAAATCTGAGATAATGAGAAGAGGCTTAAACTATGGTGTTGATTTGTTAAATGACGTATCTGGCTTTAGTTATGACTTAGAGTCATCAAAAATAAGTAAGAAAAAAAACGTTTCAAAAGTTCTTCATCATATGCAAGGGACACCAAATACAATGCAAATTAAACCTAATTATGAAAATGTTTTATTAGATATCTATGATTTTTTTGAGGAAAATATTAAAAATAAATTTTCTGATAGAAAAATAATATTAGATCCGGGTATAGGTTTTGGTAAAACTCTGAAACATAATTTGACTTTAATTTCTAAAATATCTTTGTTTCATAGTCTAGGACTTCCAATTTTAATTGGAACTTCTAGAAAAAGATTTATTAACCAAATATCAGAATCATATGATAGCAAAGAAAGGATAGGGGGAACAATGGCATCAGTTTTATACCTTTTATCACAAGGAGTTCAAATTTTTAGGGTTCATAATGTCTTAGAAATCAAACAAGGAATATTGGTTTTCAATAAAATACTATTTGATAAATGAAAAATAAATATTTTGGTACAGATGGGATTAGAGGAACAGTTAATCAAGGAAATATAACTGGAGAAAAATTTTTTAAATTTGGACTAGCATCAGGCACATTTTTTAAAAATCAAAAAAAAAATAAACAAATAGCTGTGATAGCAAAAGACACAAGGCTTTCAGGATACACTTTGGAGCCAGCACTTGTATCAGGCCTTGTCTCGGGGGGAATGCACGTTTTTACATTAGGTCCACTACCAACTAATGGGCTCGCAATGCTAACAAAATCTATGAAAGCTAACATGGGGATTATGATTACAGCTTCACATAATCCTTATTATGATAATGGGTTAAAATTATTTGGACCAGACGGAATGAAATTATCGGATCAAATAGAGAAGAAAATTGAAAAATTAATAGATGCTCAAAATACAAAACAACTAACTAACCCAAAGTTACTTGGAAGAGTAAAAAGATTAGAGGATGGTAATGATAAATATATCAAAATATTAAAAAGTAATTTTCCCAAAAATTTTAATTTAAAAGGTACTAAGATAGTTTTAGATTGTGCAAATGGTGCTAGTTACAAAGCCGCTCCACAGTTACTTAGAGAACTAGGTGCTAAAGTTATAACTATTGGAGTGAACCCTAATGGTTTAAATATTAATCATAAATGCGGCTCAACTTTTCCTTCTAAAATTAAATTTTTTGTAAAAAAATACAAAGCAAATGTGGGCATCTCTTTTGACGGGGACGCGGATCGAATAATAATGTGTGATGAAAATGGAAAAGTTATCAATGGAGACCAAATTATCGCAATGTTGGCTAGACGGTGGAAATCTAAAAAAATTTTAAAAGGTGGTGTAATTGGAACTCTAATGTCAAATTATGGATTAGAGCAATTTTTAAAAAAAGAAAAAATAAAATTTTTAAGAGCAAAAGTTGGAGATAGATATGTTAAAGAAAAGATGAAGAAATTAAATTTTAATTTAGGCGGTGAACAATCTGGTCATATAATTTTAGGAAAATTTGCTACTACTGGAGATGGATTATTAGTAGCATTAGAGGTGTTATTTTCATTAAGAAAAGGATATAAAGCAAGTAAATTGTTAAATGTTTTTAATCCTTTACCTCAAATATTAGAAAATTTAGAAGTTAAAGATAAAAATATTATAAATAGTTTAAAGTGTAGAAGAGCCATACGATTAGCAAACAAGAAGATGGGAAAAAATGGAAGAATACTAGTCAGAAAATCTGGAACGGAACCAAAAATAAGAATTATGGCAGAGTCTTACAATAAAAATTTAATTATTAAATGTATTAAAATAATAAAAAAATCAATATTAAATTGAAATTAAAATCTAAAATTTTAATTATTGCAGGATCAGATTCTTCTGGTGGAGCAGGAATACAAGCTGATATTAAAACAATTACATCATTAGGGAGTTATGCAATGACAGCAATAACTGCTATCACTTCCCAGAATACTACCGGAGTCAAATCAGTTTTACCTATTCATCATAAAGAAATTGAAAAACAAATTTTATTTTCAAGTAAAGATATTGCTCCAGATGCAATTAAAATTGGAATGCTTCACTCATCTAAAGTTATATTATCAGTAATTAAAGCGATAAAAAATATAAAAACAAAAAAAATTATTTTAGACCCAGTGATGGTAGCTAAAGGTGGAGCTAAATTAATAAATCAAAAAGCGATTCAAACTTTAAAAGATAAATTAATAGAAAAAACATTTCTAATTACTCCTAATATACCTGAAGCTGAGGAATTAACTAAAATTAAGATAAAAAATATAGATGATATGATTTGTTCAGCTAATAAACTTTTAGAAATGGGAGCAAAAAATGTTCTTTTAAAGGGCGGTCACAAAAATTCAAAATATATAAAAGATGTTTTCTTAAATAAAAAAAACACAAAAATTTTTAAAAACAAAAAAATTAATACAAGAAACACTCACGGAACTGGATGTACGTTATCAAGTGCGATTACAACATTCTTATCTTGTGGAAAACCTATAATAAAATCCTGTGAGTTAGGCATTAAATATGTTAATCACGCCATAGGATCAGGTCCTAGATACGGAAAAGGTCATGGTCCAATAAACCATATAAACTCAATAGAATTAAAAAAAGAATTTAAATAATGAAGAATGTAATTGTAGTTGGTTCTCAATGGGGAGATGAGGGAAAAGGAAAGATAGTTGACTGGCTTTCTAGTGAAGCAGACGTTGTTGTTCGCTTTCAAGGAGGTCACAACGCAGGGCATACATTAGTAATTGATAAAAAAGTTTTTAAATTAAGACTTTTACCCTCTGGAATTGTTAGAGAAAAAAAAATCTCAATTTTAGGGAATGGAGTTGTAATTGATCCGTGGGCATTGCTAGATGAGATTAAGGAGATTAAGAGTAAAGGAATTAGTGTGACGGATGAAAATTTTATGGTATCAGAGTCAGCTTCTTTAATTCTTCCTTTTCATCAAGAAATGGATGAGATTAGAGAAGATACTGCTGGAAAAAGTAAAATTGGGACTACAAGAAGAGGAATCGGCCCTTGCTATGAGGATAAAGTAGGAAGAAGGTCAATTCGAGTTATGGACTTAAGATCCGAAAGTAATCTTGATAGCAGACTAAAAAATGTACTTTCCCATCATAATGCAATCAGAAAAGGGTTAAATAAAAAAATTTACAAAAAAGAAGAACTCAAGAAGAAGCTTCTTAAAATTGCACCGCAGATATTAAAATACGCTAAACCTGTTTGGATAGAACTAGATAAGTATATTAAAAATAGAAAAAAAATTCTTTTTGAGGGCGCGCAAGGAATTTTACTTGATGTAGATCATGGTACTTATCCTTATGTAACCTCTTCAAATACAGTCCCTTCAATGGCCTCAACAGGAACTGGTCTTAGCCCAGATAAATTGAATTATATTTTAGGAATTACAAAGGCTTATACAACTAGAGTTGGAAGTGGTCCTTTTCCCACTGAATTAAATAATAAAATTGGAGAAAGTTTAGGAAAAAAAGGTAAAGAGTTTGGAACTGTAACGGCTCGAAAAAGAAGATGTGGTTGGTTTGATGGAGTTTTAGTAAGGCAGACAATTAAGATTTCCGGAATTAATGGTATAGCTTTAACAAAATTAGATGTATTAGATGATATGGATGAAATAAAAATTTGTGTTCAATATGAACTTAATGGAAAAAGATTAGATTATTTACCATCTGCATCTGAAGATCAATTTAATGTAAAGCCTATTTATAAAACTTTTCCAGGATGGAAAACAAAAACCCAAGGAATAAGACACATGAAAGATCTTCCTGAAAATGCAAAAAAATATGTCTATGCTTTAGAAGATTTTATAGGAGCAAAAATTTCAAGCATATCAACAAGCCCTGAAAGAGACGATACAATTTTGTTAGAGGATCCTTTTAAAACTTAATTTGCTGTAAGAAGATTTTTTGATTTACTTGCATTTATCATCGATTTTTGAAGTTTTTCAAAAGCTTTAGTTTCTATTTGTCTTATTCTTTCTCTACTAATTTTATATTTTTTACTTAAATCCTCAAGAGTTAAGGGATTTTCAGTAAGTCTTCTTGCAATGATAATTTCTTTTTCTCTTTCATTTAAAATTTTCATAGCACTTTTAAGAAGCTCTTTTTTGTCATTATATTCTTGTTGCTGAGAGACAAGCAATTCTTGATCTAATTTTTCATCCACAAGCCAATCTTGCCATTCATCTTTTTCGCCACTTTTAATTGGATCATTAAGAGATTTTTCTTGACCCATCATCCTTCTATTCATATTAATGACTTCATTTGAGTCAACATCTAGCCTTTTTGAAATTTCTTTGACTTGTTCATCACGTAAGTCACCATCTTGACCGGGAGCAATTTGATTTTTTATTTTCTTTAAATTAAAAAAAAGTTTTTTTTGCGCAGATGTTGTCCCCATTTTGACCAAGCTCCACGATCTTAACACATATTCTTGTATTGCAGCTTTTATCCACCACATCGCATAAGTTGCCAACCTAAAACCTTTATCAGGATCAAATTTTTTTACTGCTTGCATTAAACCAATATTTCCTTCAGAAATAAGTTCATTTACTGGCAAACCATAACCTCGGTAACCCATAGCAATTTTAGCTACTAATCTAAGATGACTGGTTACAAGTTTATGTGCAGATTGTAAATTTCCATTTTCTCTCCAATTTTTTGCAAGCATATATTCCTCCTCAGCATCGAGCATTGGGAATTTTTTAATTTGAGCAAGATAGACCGATAATCCACCTGAAGATGGAACGGGGAAATTTGATAATTGATTTTTGTCGTCCATTCTAAAGATTTATATATAAAAATAATTTTTTCAACCAGTAAGTTTACTCAAGAAATTCAACATTTTTTTAAAGTCATTTGGAAGTGGAGCTTTAAAGTTTATCCATTTTTTTTTTGTTGGATGCGTAAATCCCAAAGTTTGAGCATGTAACACTTGACCATTGATATTTGATAAAATATTTATGAATTTTCTATCAATTTTTTTAAATTTTATATTTTTTTTTCCATATTGTTTGTCACCTAAAATAGATGCTCCTTTATGTTTTAAATGAACTCTAATTTGATGAGTTCTTCCAGTTTCTAATTTACATTCTATCAAGCTTATTTTTGGAATTTCTTTAATATTGAATACTTTCAAAGTCTTATAATTTGTTATTGCTTTTTTTCCCTTTATTTCACTCACGGTCATAAGCTGTCTATTTTTCTGACTTCTACAAATCAAAGTTTCAATTCTACCGCTTAAGGGTCTTATAACACCCCAAATTAAACAATGATAATTTCTTTTAATCGAATGATCACTGAATTGCTTGCTTAAGTTTGAATGTGATAAATTATTTTTCGCAACTACTAATAAGCCACTTGTATCTTTATCAATTCTATGAACTATTCCGGGTCTAATTTTTCCATTTATACTAGATAAATTATTTTTATACTTAAATTTTAGAGCATTAACTAAAGTATTTTCAAAATTTCCTACGCCAGGATGCACAACCATACCTTTAGGTTTATCTAAAACTATTATGTCATTATCCTCAAATACTATCTTTAAATCTATTTTTCTAGGGACGATTTTACTCTCTCTTTTTTCAATAATATTAATCAAGATTTCATCGTTTATTTTAACTTTAGTTGCAGGAGTTTTGACAATTTTTTTATTAATTTCCAAATTAGAATTTTTGACTAACTTTTTTATGTAGCTTCTAGTAATGAAATCAATCTTCTGCGATAAAATAACATCAACTCTTTTATTATGTTCTTTTTTTGCAACTAAAAATTTTATTGTTTTATTCATAAATTAATTTAAATTAGAAAATTATGCGCCGGTAGCTTCAACTGGATAGAGCGCCGGATTTCGGCTCCGGAGGTTATGGGTTCGACTCCTATCCGGCGCACAATAAATTAGATTATCCATTCTGAAAATTTTTCTTTATTGTTTAATATGTAACTTGGGTAACTGTTATCTATTTGGACTTTTTTTAATTTAAAACCTCTGTTAAATATGTCTTCATTTTTACTAATTTTTTCCTTTATATTTTGAACATTTATCGTCTTATTGTTGAACTCTCCATGTGAGAATGATTTTATCTTATTATATATCTGTTCAGGAGAATTTAAGTAGGAAAAATGCCATCCACCATCAATTATTTGTAAACTTCTTTTATCAAATCTCCAAAATGGAAATTTTTTAAATTTTAAATTTCTCAAATCTTGCATTGACCTAATATTTTTTTTTTGAGTAATTCTGGATCCTATCCAATTGCTTTCATCTAAATTTTGAAGATTAAGTTTGTAGGTAAACATCTTTTGTGAAAAGGCAATGAATTTTTTATTTTTTTTTACATATTTAAGTTTTTCAAGATCAGGTATTTCATCGGAGTCAGATAGAATAATTAAATCATCTGGTCTTGCATCTTTAAGTCCTTGAATTAAATGATTTCTCTGATGCTGTTCAATTATTGACTCTCCACCTTCATGATTTTTAAAATCGATTTTATCTTTATAGTCTGCTACTAGTAATCGTATTTTATTTTTAAATTTTGGAAAATTATCAACCTTAAAATTTATTTTTTTATCTTTTCCTTGATGATTTTTTGTAGACTCAGATATTACAAAATAGTCAACATATTTATCTAAAATGTTTAATCGGAGATCAACAATATGATCTTCATTAAAGTATTGAAAACAGTCGTAAATTGCCATTTAAATTATTTTTTTGTAAAAGTTGCTATTCCAATTTTTTTCCCATCAATTACTGAAGAGGAGCAATGCAAATGTGTTCTATCAAATATTAACATAGAACCCACTTCCCATTTATAAATTAATTCAACCTCTAAACCTTTTAAATTATTAATATTTTCATGTTGTAAATATTTTTGGTGAATTGTTTTATCGAAAGGTTTATCACCATAAATTTTCAAGTGAATATCAGATCTCTTATTTTGGCCATATTTAAGATCTGTTTTACCTAACTCATTCGGATCTTGGGTGAAATTTGTAGAACCTTCATAGTATCTATTTTTAAAAATTACTGTGCTTCCAACAGACGATAAAGGGATTAAAGTTTGTTTATAAATTTGATTTTTTAATTCAAAACCTCCATCGACATGAAGACCAATTGGAGCATAACTTTCCTGAATTAAACCTAAAATATCTCTATCATCTTCATCTTTTAAGTTGTCCATTTTAAATGATCCTATTTCTCTTTCTAATCTTTCACAAAATATTTTTTCTAAATTTTTATTAAAACCTTGTAGCCACCTTTTTTTAATAACATTTTGTTTTTTATTATGAACTGTTATAGGTAAATCATTATATAACTTTAAAAATTCATTAATCTCATTTTTGCTAAATAAATTTTTAATTACCTTAGGAGAAGACTCTAATTTTTTTATTTCATTGATTAAATTACTCATTAATTATTCACCCATATTAATTAAGGTCCCTCTTTTTTTGGCACCAAAATAAGAGATATAAAAAATTATAACACCAAAAATAAAATACAATACCGATATAGAAATTGACTTAAAAATGTTAAAATAGTTTACAGTATTATTCATCAAAATACTTCTCATTTCTTCAAAAATATGAACTAAGGGGAGACCTTTGGCAATTATTTGAAGAGAGAAAGGCAATATATCTATCGGATAATATATGCAGCCAAGCGGTGCTAAGAAAAATAGACTTGCCCAAGCAATATTTTCAAATGATGGGCCGTATCTAAGAAGACCTGAAGTAACAAGAAGTCCTAAAGTTATACCAAATAAATATAATGCTAATAGTAAAAAGATTAAAGGTATTCCAAGATTAAGTACAGAAACACCAAATAAAGGTATAGCAATTAAAACAGCTGGTATTAAACCAATTAAAGTTCTTATAATTGCAGTAAGTGTTAAAGCTGCTATAATTTCTCGTATCTTAATAGGCGCAATAAATAAATTTGTGAAATTTCTACTCCAAATTTCCTCTAAAAACATCATATTAAAACTAATACTAGCGCGAAATAGAAAATCATACAAAATCGCTGCGGTTAGTATTACCCCAACAGTATTGCTATAGTATTCTGAATTTAAAGTGAAAAATTTAGAAATAAATCCCCATAAAAAAATTTGAACAGTAGGCCAGTAAATTAAATCTAATATTCTTGGGAAAGAGTTCATAATCAAATAAAGATGTCTCAAGCCTAACGCATAAATTTTATTAAAATTCATCTTTGCTCCTTGCTAATTTGAGAAATGTTTCCTCAAGATTATTTCTTCCATGTTTTTGTATCAAATTTTTACAAGTTCCACTGTCTATAATTTTACCTTTTTTCATCATGATAACTCTGTCGCAAAGCCTCTCAACTTCACTCATATTATGTGATGCTAACAAAATAGTTACTTTATTTTTTTTTTTATACTCTTGAATATAACTTCTAATAAAGTCACCTATATCAGGATCTAGACTAGCTGTAGGTTCATCTAGAAGAAGAATTTCAGGTTTATTAATTAAAGACTTTGCTAAAGAGACCCTATTTTTTTGACCGGATGATAGTTCGCCAGTTTTTTTCTCATAGAAATTTTTTATATCTAAATCATTTGATATTTCATTCATCCTTTTATCTAAATTTTTAATACCATATAATCTTCCATAAATTTCTAGATTTTGTTTAACAGTTAATTTTTTTGGTAATTCAACGTAAGGAGAGGCAAAATTAAATCTCTCCAAGATTTCATCTCTTTTAAAGGATTTAATATTTTTATTTTCTATTAAAATCTCACCCATGGACGGCGTTACAAGACCTAACATCATACCAATTGTTGTTGTTTTTCCACATCCATTTGGACCTAACAATCCAATTGTTTCATATTTTCCAATTTGAAAATTTATTTTATTTACAGCTAAAAAATTATTATAAATTTTAGTTAAATTTTTAATTTCAATAAGCATTATTTTGAAGCTCGTTTTAAACGATCATTAATTGCAAGGCCAAGCCCTTTATTAGGTATCTTAGTTACAAAGATTTTCTTATATCCTTTTTTTTTTATTTTTCTCATAGTTTTATATAGATTAGCTGCAGCTTCTTTCAAGTTAGCTTTTTTGCTCAAATTGAAATAATTTTTATTATTTCTAAATTTTTTACCAAAAACAATATATGCTTGATCGGAGTATTTTGGTTTTTTATTTAGTATAACTGGAATTCCTGGCGAGTAATGTTTTTTAAGCATGCCTGGAGATTTAATTTTGGATTTATTATTTGAAAGATCTAATTTAAATAACCGATTTAAATCATTAAAAGTTATAAATCCTGGTCTTAAAATTCTTGGTTTTCCAGTTAAATCTATTACAGTAGATTCGATACCAATTTTAGCACTCCCACCATCAATTATAATATCTATTTTTTTTTTTAGTTCTTCAAAAACATCTAAAGCACTGACGGGACTTACACTTGAAGAAAGATTGGCACTCGGCATAGCAAGTGGAAAGTTAATCGATTTTAATATAGAACGGACAATTCTATTTTTAGGAAATCTAATTGCGACAGTTTTTAAACTTGAAGTAGCAAAAGGAGAAATTTTAGATTTTTTATTTTGCCTCAAGATGAAAGTTAAAGGTCCTGGACAGAATATTTTGTAAAGTTTATAAAAATTTTTATTAAATACCACATCTTTTTTAGCATCAGAAATATTACGATAGTGAATGATTAATGGATTTTTTTTCGGCCTTTTTTTTATTTTAAAAATATTCTTTACAGCTTTTTGCGAGTATGCATTTCCTGCTAATCCGTAGACAGTCTCAGTTGGAATAGCCACTAAATTGCCTTGATTAAGATATTTAGTAGTTTTTTTCAGCACCTTAGTATTAAAAGAATAAATATTTGAATAGAAGTTTTTCATAATGTAATTATTATTAAATTTATGAAAATTGAAAATATTCCAGCTAACATTAAAAGTAAATCCTTAAAAGAGGCTAGAGACGAAATTGATCAAATACTTGCCAAACTTGAAAATGAGGATTTTGACTTAAATAAAACTGAGGAAACATATAAAAGATTAATAAACTTGAATAAACATGTAGAAAATCTTTTTAGGACAAGATCAAAAAAAATTTTAAATTCTAAATAATGATTGAGTTAAAGCTAAAAAAAAATGCAAAAAAAATTGATAATTTTTTGCTGAAATTCTTAAAGAAGCAAAAAAAATCATTGCTAATTTCACCTATGAAGTATGGAGTTATATCAGGCGGTAAAAAAATTAGATCTACTATTATTTTTGATACAGCTAAAATGTTAAATGTAGAAGAAAAAAAAATTTTAAGTGTTAGCACAGCTGTTGAATGTATTCATTCTTACTCTCTTATACACGATGATCTTCCATGTATGGATAACGACTTAATAAGAAGAGGAAAACCATCTACGCATAAAAAATTCGGTGAGGCAACAGCAGTATTGGCCGGAAATTCATTATTAACTTTAGCTTTTGAAATTATTTCAGAAAAAAAAAATTTTTTACCCTCCAAACATAAAATTGAAATAATAAACTTATTATCTTATTGTTCTGGTCATACCGGAATAGCCGGAGGCCAAGAATTAGATTTGAAATTCGAAAATAAAAAAAAAAATTTTAATGAAATAATTGACATGCAAAGAAAAAAAACTGGTAGATTATTTAATTTTTGCGTTCAATCCGTTGCTATAATTGCAAATAAAAATAAAAAAGAAAGAAGATTTTTAGGAAAACTTGGGGAAGAAATAGGTTTATTGTTTCAACTAGCCGATGATTCTTTAGATATAAAAGGTTCAAAAAAATTAGTAGGAAAACCCATAAAGAAAGATAATAAAAAAGGAAAATCAACTTTAATAAATCTTATAGGCTATGAAAAAGCTCATAAGTTCGCAGAAAATTTAAAAAAAAAAATATTGCGTAAGCTAAAAAAACATGGAAAAAATAGCAATGATTTAATAGATACAATAAAATTTATTAAAGAAAGAAATTTTTAATGGTAAGGCTTATTAAACAAATTAATTTTCCTTCCGACTTGAGGAAGTTTAAAAAAGAAAATTTAAAACAGATTTCTAACGAGCTTAGAGACGAAGTAATTGAAGTTGTATCGGAGACAGGTGGACACCTTGGAGCTGGCTTAGGTGTTATAGAGCTTACAATCGCTTTACATTATGTTTTTGATACTCCAAAAGATAAATTAGTCTGGGATGTAAGCCACCAATGTTACCCTCATAAAATTATTACAGGAAGAAGGGACAGGATTAGAACTTTAAGAAAAGGCGGAGGTTTATCAGGATTTACAAAAAGGACTGAAAGTGAATACGATCCATTTGGTGCAGCTCACAGCTCAACTTCTATTTCTTCTACTCTTGGAATGGCTGTGGCAAAAAAATTATCTAATAATAAAAATAATGTAATTGCTGTTATTGGAGATGGTGCAATGAGCGCAGGAATGGCTTACGAGGCAATGAATAACGCAGGTGCTTTGAAATCAAATCTAATTGTAATTTTAAATGATAATGACATGTCCATCGCAAGACCTGTTGGAGCAATGAGTAAGTATTTGGCTAATCTTTTATCGGGGAAATTATATTTTAATTTTAGAGAGACTTTAAAAATGGTCATTTCTGCTTTTTCAAAAAGATTTAGTCAAAAAGCTGGAAAAGCTGAGGATTTACTAAGAAATATAGTTACAGGGGGAACTTTATTTAGCGAATTAGGATTTTATTATGTTGGACCTATTGATGGACATGATGTTGAAAACTTGGTTCAAATATTTGAGAATGTAAAAAATTCTAACCATCAAGGACCTGTATTAATACATGTAAGAACTGAAAAAGGAAAAGGCTACAAACCGGCAGAAAATTCTGGTGATAAATATCACGGAGTTTCTAAATTTAATGTCTCAACTGGGAAACAATCTAAATCCAAATCCAATACTCCTTCATATACAAAAGTTTTCGCAGAAACCTTAATAAAACATGCTGAGCAAGATACAAAAATAATAGGTATTACTGGAGCTATGCCCTCTGGAACTGGATTAAATCTTTTTGAAAAAAAATTTCCTGATCGTACTTTTGATGTTGGTATTGCTGAACAACATGCTGTAACATTTGCTGCAGGATTAGCTACAGAGGGATATAAGCCTTATGCAGCAATTTATTCAACTTTTCTTCAAAGAGCTTATGATCAAGTAGTGCATGATGTAGCGTTACAATCATTACCTGTAAGATTTGCAATTGACAGAGCAGGATTGGTTGGAGCAGATGGACCCACTCATGCAGGATCTTTTGATATTACTTATTTATCTACTTTACCCAATTTTGTTGTTATGGCTGCAAGCGATGAAGCAGAACTTGTTAAAATGATTAATACCTCAGTAGAAATAAATGACAGACCATCTGCTTTCAGATATCCGAGAGGAAATGGTGTAGGTGTTCAACTACCATCAATAAAAGAAGTTTTGGAAATTGGAAAAGCAAAAATTATTCATGAGGGAAAAAAAGTAGCCTTATTAAACTTTGGAACAAGGTTAGAGGAATGCAAAAAAGCCTCAGAAAAACTCAAAACAAAGGGTATCAATTGTACAATTATAGATGCTAGATTTGCTAAGCCCTTAGACGAAAAATTAATTATAGAGGTAGCAACTAATCACGAAGTGCTAATAACAATAGAGGAAGGTTCCATAGGAGGCTTCGGATCTCATGTGATGCAATTATTGTCAGATAGAGGTGTTTTTGATACTGGATTAAAGTTTAGATCTATGATTTTACCAGATATTTTTATAGACCAAGACACTCCAGAAAAAATGTATGAATTAGCAGGTTTAGATAATTTGTCTATAGCAACTAAAGTAGAAGAAACATTAAATTCAAAAATAATTTTAGCTAAAAATAAAAGTAAGATTTCTAATTAACTACATTGTGCTCTATTCAAAAGATAGTGATCTAATAGCACGCAGTTAATCATCGCTTCACCAATTGGCACTGCTCTAATACCAACACACGGATCATGTCTCCCCTTGACAGAAATTTTTGTATTTTTACCTTTTTTATCTATCGTATTTCGACTAGTTAAAATTGAGGAAGTAGGTTTCACCGCGAAAGAAGCCACAATGTTTTGACCAGATGAAATTCCACCTAAAATCCCACCGGCTTGATTAGTTTTAAATTTCACCATTCCAGATCCTTTGCTCATCTCATCTGAGTTTTCCTCACCACTTAAAAAAGCCGCATTCATACCAGCTCCAATATTTACTCCTTTAACTGCGTTGATACTCATTAATGCAGCAGCTATATCAGTATCTAATTTCGAATATATGGGAGCTCCAAGGCCAACTGGAATACCAGACGCCCTCAACTCAATTATTGCTCCGCATGAAGATCCTGCTTTCCTGACAGCAAGAAGATATTTTTCCCAAAGTTTTACAGACTTTTTATCAGGACAGAAAAAAGGGTTTTTTCTTATTTCACTATCTTTCCAATTAGATTTATCACAAGACATCAACCCTAGTTGTGTTACTGCTCCAACAACATTAAACTTACTGCCAATCAGTTTTTTCAGTACTACTTTTGCTACTGCTCCAGCAGCAACTCTGCATGCGGTCTCCCTAGCAGACTGTCTTCCGCCTCCTCTATAATCTCTTATACCATATTTTTTAAAATACGTATAATCAGCATGTCCTGGTCTAAATTTATTTTTGATTGTTTCATAATCTCTAGATCTTTTATCTTCATTATATATTATTATTGAGATCGGAGTTCCGGTAGTTTTACCTTCGAAAACGCCAGATAAAATTATAACTTTATCAGACTCTTTTCTTTGTGTTGTAAACTTTGATTGCCCAGGTCTTCTCATGTCCATATCTTTCTGAATATCCTTCTCAGATATAGTTATATTTGGTGGGCATCCATCAATCACACACCCAATAGCTGGCCCATGTGATTCTCCCCAAGTAGTAAACCTAAAAATTTTCCCAAAAGTATTAAAAGACATAGATAAATAATGTATAAATTATTTTAAAGAAATTATGAATCAAAAAAATGGCAAAAATGCACTAGGTTTAGATATTATCTTTGAAGATTTAGATAATCCCATTGAATTATTTAAAAAATGGTTTTCAAAAGCTGAAGAAAGTGAAGTTAATGACCCTAATGCAGTTGCGGTTGCAACTTCAAATAAAGACAATCAGCCTAATGTTAGGATGGTTCTTCTTAAGGGATTAAGCGAAAAAGGATTCGTTTTTTATACCAATTTTAATAGTAAAAAAGGAAATGAGCTTAAAGAAAATCAAAAAGCCTCAATGTGCTTTCACTGGAAAAGCTTAAGACGCCAAGTAAGAGTAATTGGTAAAGTAGAAGAAGTTTCAGCTAAAGAGGCAGATGATTATTATAACTCTCGTCCTTATAAAAATAGAATAGGCGCATGGGCTTCATCTCAATCAGAAATTTTAGAAAAAAGAGAAATATTTACAGAAAAAATTAAAGAATTTGAAAAAAAATATCCTGATCAAAAAAAAGTTCCTAGACCGCCGCACTGGTCAGGATGGAGATTACTGCCTAAAGAAATAGAATTTTGGTTAGATGGCGAAGGTAGAATACATGAAAGATTAAATTATAAAAAAAAAAATGGAAGTTGGGAAAAAGAACTGCTTTACCCTTAAAAGGATCTATTAAGACTAAAACTAGTTAAGTTTTGTAAAATTCGTTTATCTACACTTTCAGGAAAAATAGCTAAGGCATCAAAAGAAACATTAACAAAATATTCTGCTTTTTTAAATGTGGCCTCAACTGCTTTATATTTATTAATTAAAGAGAGTGTTTCACCAAAATCTTCATCAGTTCTGTTTTCTTTTTTCATTATTTCAGCTAAAAATTTTTTTTCTTTATCATTGCCTTTCTGAAATATCGAAATTAAGGGCAGTGTTACTTTTCCCTCAAAAAAATCCTTACCGATTTCTTTTCCAAATAATTTTTCTTTTGCATAATAATCAAGAGCGTCATCCGCAATTTGAAATGCTAAGCCTAAGTTTTTTCCATATGACTCCAATGCTTTTTTTTCCTTTTCATTGCTTTGAGACAAGCATGCACCTGTTTTAGTAGCAGCTGAGAAAAGTGAGGCAGTTTTTAAATTAATTATGTCTAGATATGTTTCTTCTAATAAATCAGCCTCTCCTTTATGTTGAAGTTGCATAACTTCACCTTGGGCAATCTTTGCAGATGTCGAAGATAACAATTTTAAAACTTCTAAATCTCCGTCCTCTACCATCATTTCAAAACACCTGCTTAATAAATAATCACCAACTAGAATTGACGATTGATTCCCCCAAATAGAATTTGTTGTTTGCGATCCTCTTCTTAGTTTACTTTCATCAATCACATCATCATGCAATAAAGTTGCAGAATGAATTAGTTCTACGCAAGCTGCTAAATTTACATCTCTATCGTTTTCTTTGTATCCTGTTAATTTTGCAGATCCTAGTGTTAATAATGCTCTTAATCTTTTTCCACCTGAACTAAGATGGTGATTGCTCATTTTTTCAATAAGATTTACATCACTTTTTAGCTTTTGCAGTATAAGGGTCTCAACATTCTTAAGTTTTTCACTCAGAAGATTTCTCAATTCTAAGTAAGCTGAACTTGCTGATTTTTTTAGTGGTATAACTAATCCCATTTCCAATATTTATATTTGTTTTTTGCTAATTATAAATTTTTAATTGGAAACGTGGTGACGCACCTATAATTCAACTACAAGTAGCGTAATTATTAATTAAAATTTAATTTTTTGCTGTTATAAGTTTAAATAACCTTCGTAAATATATGTTTTCATTTTTTAAAAAAAAAAAAGTTGTACCGCATGTCAGACTAACTGGGATAATTGGCTCAGGCGGTAGATTTAAACAAGGCATGGAGTTAGCTAATCAAAGAGATATTTTAAAGAAAGCGTTTTCAGTAAAAAAAATTTCTCATGTGGCTATTTCAATTAATTCGCCAGGAGGATCACCAGTTCAATCACACTTAATTTATAGTTATATAAGACAACTTGCAGAAAAAAATAAAATTAAAGTAATTGTTTTTGCAGAGGATGTTGCTGCCTCGGGAGGATATTTTATTGCTTGTGCCGGGGATGAAATATATGCAAACTCTAGCTCAATAATAGGCTCCATAGGAGTAATATCAGCTTCTTTTGGCTTCAAAGACTTAATTCAAAAGATTGGAGTTGAAAGAAGAGTTTATACTGCTGGAAAAAACAAAAGCACACTGGACCCTTTTAAAGAAGAGAAAGAAGAGGATATAAAAAGGTTAAAGAATATTCAATTAGAGCTTCATGAAGATTTTATAAAAGTCGTAGAAAAAAGTAGAGGATCGAAGCTTAAAGATCCCGAAAAAAATAATATTTTTACTGGAGAATTTTGGACAGGAAAAGCCTCGCTCAAACTTGGATTAGTTGATGGCTTAGGCAATGCAGATCAAATTTTAAAAGAAAAATTTGGCGATAAGGTTGTTATTAAAACTTTTGAAAAACCAAAAGGTTTTTTAGCAAAGAAATTATCTTCGTCTGCTCAAGATCCAGTTGAAAAAATTGCAAACATAATTGAAGAAAAGTCGATGTGGCAAAAATTTGGTTTATAAATGCCAGCAAAAAAAAAAGTAAAAAAAAAAAAATTTGACAAATTAAATTTTTTGTCTTTTCAAGACTTAACTATGAGTCTCCAAAAATTTTGGGGTAAATATGGATGTGTTATTTTACAACCCTATGACATGGAAGTTGGGGCAGGCACATTTCATCCAGCGACAACTTTAAGATCGCTTGGCCCTAAACCTTGGAAAGCTGCGTATGTACAGCCTTCAAGAAGACCAACAGATGGCAGGTACGGTGAAAATCCAAATCGATTACAACACTATTATCAATATCAAGTAATTATAAAACCATCACCAAAAAATATTAAACAACTTTATTTAAAAAGCTTAGCGGCTATAGGTATTGATGTAAAAAATCATGACATCCGTTTTATTGAAGATGATTGGGAAAGTCCAACTTTAGGAGCAGCAGGATTGGGATGGGAAGTTTGGTGTGACGGGATGGAGATTACTCAATTTACCTACTTTCAACAAATGACAGGCATAGAGTGTAAACCTGTTCCAGTTGAAATTACCTACGGTCTAGAGAGACTATGTATGTTTGTTCAAAGGAAAAATAATGTTTTTGAACTTGATTGGAATAATGATGGTGTGAAATATAAAGAAGTTTTTTTTCAATCCGAAAAAGAATTTTCTGCTTATAACTTCGAGTTTGCGGATACTGATACTTTATTAAAAAGTTTTGAAAATACAGAAAAAGAATGTAAATCTTTACTCGAAAAAAAACTCTCATTGCCAGCCTATGATCAATGCCTTAAAGCAAGTCATATTTTTAATTTATTAGATGCGCGTGGTATTGTTGGTGTTGCGGAAAGAACTGGCTACATTACAAGAATTAGGGAGCTCGCAAAAGGTTGCGGTGCTTTATGGTTAAGTTCACAAAGTTAAATTATGGCAGAACTTTTATTGGAATTATATAGCGAGGAAATTCCACCACAATTACAAATAGCAGCAAGGTCTCAAATAAAACAATATATTGAAAATTCTTTTAAGGAGGACAATATAAATTATAAGAGATTATCAGTTTACTCTTCACCCACAAGACTAACAATATTTATAAAAGATCTTACTGAAAAAATTAAAATAGAGACCAAAGAAATCAAAGGACCCAAAGTAGGTTCTCCTGATCAAGTATTACAAGGTTTCATAAGAGCAAAAAATGTAAATGAGAAAGACTTAATTGAAAAAAATACTGATAAAGGAAAATTTTACTTTGTTAAAATACAATCTCAATCTATTTTGGTTGAGGACTTGTTAATCAAAATTATTCCAAAGGCAATAGGATCAATTAATTGGAAAAAGTCAATGAAATGGTCAGACCATAATTTGATGTGGGGTAGGCCTCTCAGGTCAATTTTTGCAAGGTTCAACAATAAAAAATTAACGTTTAAATTTGAACATCTTGATACTACAGATGAGGTAATTATTGAACAAGATTTAAGTGTTAAAACTAAAAAGATAAAAGACTCTAGGGATTACTTAAATTTTTTAAAAACTAACAAAATAATCGTAGATCATAAGGAAAGAGAGGAGATTATTCTTAAAAAAATAAGTTCATTTTCTCAATCTAAACAGTACAAAGAAAGTCTAAATCTGAAACTTTTAGAAGAAGTCGTTAATATTGTTGAGAATCCAAATTTACTACATTTGAGTTTTAGTAAAGATTATTTAGAGATACCTAAAGAAATTATAATCTCAACACTTGAGAAACAACAGAGATATTTTCCAATTTTTGATAGTAGAGATCGATTAACTAATTATTTTTTTGTTGTAGCAAATAAAAAAGATGAAAAAAAGTTAATTACTCAAGGAAATAGAAGAGTTGTTGAAGCTAGACTAGCAGATGCTAAATTTTTCTGGGATAAAGATAGATCTAAAAATTTAATTAAACAAATAGCAAATCTTAAAACAGTAACTTTTTACGAAAAACTAGGGACTATTTATGATAAAACACAAAGGTTAAGACAGTTGGCTGGCTTATTATCTGATGATTTAAATATCAATAAAGAAAAAGTTCAAGTTGCTGCTTCCATTTCGAAATCCGATTTATGTTCTGACCTAGTTGGAGAATATCCAGAACTTCAAGGTGTGATGGGAAAATATTTTGCATTAGCACAAGGTTTTGATGAAGATGTGGCAAATTCAGTAAGTGATCATTATTTGCCAATAGGTCTTACTTCAGCAATACCCAAAAAACCTTTTAGCTATTCTATTTCAATTGTAGATAAGATAGATACTTTAGTAGGCTTTTTTGTCATTGATGAAAAGCCTACGAGTTCAAAAGATCCTTTTGCTTTAAGACGTGCTGCAATTGGATTGCTTAGAATAATTATCGAAAATAAATTATCTTTTAAACTTAGAGATTTAATTAGTTACGCTATAAGACTTTATCAAGAACAAGGGGTTAAAATTATAAACGGGAAAACAGAACACGAGATTTTAGAATTTATAAAGGAAAGAATGCGAAACGTATTAAAATTGAAAAATATTAAAACTGATATTATTGAGGCATCAATTAGCTCTCACGCTGGAGATAATTTCTTAGCACTTTATACAAAAACAATTTTAATGAATAAATATAAAAATAAAGGAATTGGCCTTAATGCTATAAGTTCGTATAAAAGAGCTTCAAATATTTTAGATAAAGCTGGAAAGGGCATTACTGGTAGACCTGATGCTGTATTATTTAGAAAAGATGAAGAAAAAATACTTCATGAAAAAATAAATGATATACGTAAAGCTTTTACAGTCAAAGATGATAATAAAGACTATGAAAGCTTGTTAATAAAGCTTTCAGATACTAAAGAAACTACAGATAATTTTTTTGAAAATGTGGTAGTAAATGATGAAAATCAAGATATTAAAAATAATAGATTAGAGTTGTTAAAAATGTTTTGTAATACATTTGATAATTTTATCGATTTTTCAAAATTAGAGGGATTGTAATGGCAAAAGTTATATTTAGCTTTGATGATAAATCTGCCAAAAAGTTAAAAAACAAAAAAAATATTTTGGGTGGAAAAGGAGCAAACCTTGGTGAAATGGGAAGATTAGGTTTACCTGTTCCCCCTGGATTCACTATTACGACTGAAGTATGTGATTTATTTTATAAAAACAAAAAAAAATTACCCAAGAAAGTAATACAGAATATTGAGTCAGAGCTTAAGAATATTGAAAAGAAAACTCGAAAAAAATTCGGTGATCTTAAAAATCCATTATTAGTATCAGTTAGATCAGGTGCTAGAATTTCAATGCCTGGCATGATGGATACAATTTTAAATCTTGGTCTTAATGACAGAACAGTTGAGTCGTTAAAAAAAAGAACTTCTAACGGACGGTTTGCTAAAGATAGCTATAGAAGATTTATACAAATGTACAGTAATGTAGTTTTGGGGGTAGAGGGTCATTTGTTTGAGGAACTAATTGATAATTACAAGTTAACTAAAGGAGTTTTATTAGATACAGATTTAGATGAGAGCGATTGGGATGGCTTAATTATTAATTTTAAAGGGTTAGTAAAAAAAGAAAAAAAAATTAATTTTCCTCAAGACGTAAAAGAGCAATTATTAGGAGCAATAAACGCAGTATTTTTATCTTGGGACAGCCAAAGAGCAAAAACTTATAGAAAATTAAATCAAATTCCAGATCATTGGGGAACAGCTGTAAACGTTCAAGCTATGGTTTTTGGAAATATGGGTGATGATTGTTCAACAGGTGTTGCCTTTACAAGAAATCCTTCGACAGGAGAAAATTCTTTCTTTGGAGAATTTCTAATTAATGCACAAGGTGAAGATGTTGTAGCGGGTACTAGAACTCCTCAATATATCACTAAAAAAGCAAAAAAAGATTCAGGATCTAAAGATCCTTCAATGGAAGAGGCTATGCCCAAAGTTTATAAAGAGCTCACAAAGGTATTTCTTAAGCTAGAAAGGCATTATAAAGATATGCAAGACATTGAGTTTACAGTTGAAAATAATAAACTTTGGATGTTGCAAACCAGATCTGGAAAAAGAACAGCCAAAGCTGCAATTAAAATTGCAGTGGATATGGTTAGAGAGAAATTGATTTCAAAAAAAGAAGCAATCAAAAGAATTGATCCAAATATTCTAGATACTTTACTACATCCTACTTTAGACGAAAAAGTTGAGAAAGAGGTAATTGCTTCTGGATTACCGGCATCCCCAGGAGCTGCAAGTGGTAAAGTTGTTTTCACTGCTGATGAAGCAGAGAAATTAAATGGGATGATGCAAGATACAATATTAGTGAGGCTAGAAACTTCACCAGAGGATATTCATGGAATGCATGCAGCTAAAGGAATTCTTACTGCAAGAGGTGGCATGACTAGTCATGCTGCAGTTGTAGCGCGAGGAATGGGGAGACCATGTGTTTCAGGTTCAAGTGAAATTACAATCGATTATGAGTTAAAACAATTTAAAGCTGGTGAAGTAATTATTAAAGAGGGAGATATTATTACTATAGACGGGGGAAGTGGAAAAGTAATGAAAGGATTAGTTCCTACTGTTCAACCTGAAATTTCTGGATACTTTTCCACAATCATGAAATGGGCTGACGAATTTAGAAAATTAAAAGTAAGAACAAATGCAGAAACAGAGGTGGACAGTAAAACGGCTAGAGAGTTTGGCGCTGAAGGTATTGGCCTATGTAGAACTGAGCATATGTTTTTTGATGAAGAGAGAATTTTATCTGTTAGACAAATGATTTTATCTAAATCAAAAGAAGATAGAAATAGCGCACTAGATAAACTTCAACCCCACCAAAAAGAAGACTTTAAAAAAATATTTAAAGTTATGTCAGGTTTACCTGTTACAGTAAGATTATTAGATCCACCACTTCATGAGTTTTTACCAAAAGCTGACAAAGATATTGACGAAGTCGCAAGATCCTTAAACTTATCAGCGAAAGAAGTTAAAGATAGAATAGCAGAACTTCATGAAGAAAATCCTATGCTTGGTCATAGAGGATGTAGGCTTGGTATTTCTTTTCCAGAGATTTACGAGATGCAATGCAGAGCAATATTTGAAGCTATAGTTGAACTAAAAAAACAAAAAGTAAAAGCAGCTTTTGTGGAAATCATGATACCGTTGGTTTCAACTGAGTCTGAATTAAAAATTTTAAGAGCTTTAGTTAATAAAATTGCGAAAGAAATAGAAAAGGAAAACAAATCAAAACTTGAATATATGGTTGGCACTATGATTGAATTACCACGTGCTGCTTTACAAGCAAAGTCTATCTCAAAACATGCTGACTTCTTCAGTTTTGGAACAAATGATTTAACACAAACAACCTTTGGGATAAGTAGAGATGACTCAGGAAAATTTTTAAACGATTATATTGATAATAAAATTTTTGATGTAGATCCATTTGTAAGCATCGATCAAAATGGAGTAGGTGAGTTAGTGGAAATAGCCTCCTCAAGAGGCAGAAAAACAAATAAAAATATTAAGTTAGGTATTTGCGGCGAACACGGTGGTGATCCAAAGAGTATTGAATTTTGTTCTAGAACAGGACTAAACTATGTTTCTTGTTCTCCATTTAGAGTCCCTGTTGCAAGACTTGCGGCTGCACAAGCAGAATTATCTAAATAATAAAGTAGTATCAAATGATCTGGTGCTATGAGTAATTGCACCAACTGAAATTCTATTCACACCTGTTTTGGATATTTGTTTAATATTATTTAAAGTAGCATTTCCGGAATATTCTGTTTCATATTTATTTTTACAAAGTTTTAAACAATATTTTAATTGTGAAGATTTCATATTATCAAAAAGTATTCTTTTAAATTTTAAGCCTAAAATTTGTTTAAGTTGATTTACATCTTCAACTTCAACTGTAACAATTTTTTTTGTTTTTATAGCTTTCTTAACTAATTCCCTAAGACTATTAGATGCACTTATGTGATTATCTTTAATAAGAATTTCATCGCTTAAATTGTATCTATGATTATGGCCACCACCTTTCTTGACAGCATATTTTTCAAGTGTTCTCAAATTAGGTGTAGTTTTTCTTGTACAACAAATCTTTGTTTTTTTACTAATTTTTTTCACGAATTGATTAGTGATTGTTGCAATACCTGAGGCATGATTAAGAAAGTTTAAAGCAGTTCTCTCAGCGGTTAAAATTGTTTTTGTTTTAGCTTTTATATTAGCAATTACTTTATTTTTTTTTATTTTTTTTCCATCAGAGACTTTCTTTGTAAAAATAGTTTCTCTCCCAATTAATTTAAACGCTGTTTTACAAAACTCTAAACCAGCAATTACACCATCTTGTTTAGCTATTATTCTAGCTTCAATAATTTTATTTTTTGAGCTTACGATGTTTGTAGTGATATCACCTCTAGGTCTGAGGTCTTCCTCTAGAGCTTTTCTTACAACTGATTTTATATAAAATTGATTTAATATTTGCACTGAGCTAACGACCGATCTCGGTCATTCTGATTACAGATTTTCTCGCAGCCTTTATAGTTTTACTATCTAAAATAATCTCATTAGTTTCATTTTCTAAACAATCTAATATTTTTTTTAAATTAATTTTTTTCATATAAGGACATAAATTACATGGTTTGATAAAAGATACGTTCGGATTATCAGCTTCTACGTTATCACTCATTGAACATTCTGTAACTAACATTACTTTTTTAGGTTGTTTATTTTTTACATAATCAATCATTCCAGACGTTGATCCTGCAAAATCAGAAGCAGCAATTACATCTGGTGGACATTCAGGGTGAGCTATAATTTTAATTCCAGGATTTTCGGATTTAATTTCTTCAATTTCTTTTCCTGTAAATTGTTCATGCACTATACAAGTTCCTTTCCAAGAAATTATTTTTACCTTAGTTTTTTTTGCTACGTAGTCTGCTAAATATTGATCAGGTAAAAAAATTACTTTATCTACATTTAAAGATTCGACTACTTTTACTGCATTAGCTGAAGTACAACAAACATCAGTTTCTGCTTTAACGTCCGCAGAAGTATTTACGTAAGATACAACAGGGACACCTGGAAACTTCTGTTTTAGTAATTTTACATCTTCACCTGTTATAGAGTTAGATAAAGAACAGCCTGCTTGCATGTCAGGAAGAAAAACTTTTTTCTCTGGACACATTAATTTTGCTGTTTCTGCCATAAAGTGAACCCCGCACATTATAATTTTTTCAGCTTTTGTTTTAGATGCTTCGATTGCTAGTGCTAATGAGTCAGCAGATATATCTGCTACACCATGATAAATTTCTGGGGTTTGATAATTATGAGCAAGTATAATTGCATTTTTCTCTTTCTTAATTTTATTAATTCTTTCTATTAATGGAGCATGAATTTTCCATTCAGCTTCAGGAACAAATTTTGAGATTTTCTTATAAATCTCTTGCGTAGGGCTCAAATTTTGTTGTTGTATAGACATACTAATTCCAATTTACCAACTTGAGATTAAATTGTCATTCATTTATTGTCGCATTATTACAGCGGTCGTGCTGAAATTGGTAGACAGGCACGCTTGAGGGGCGTGTGGGTTTCCCGTGAGAGTTCGAGTCTCTCCGACCGCACCAAAAAAGGTATTTATGATTGATTATTTAAGAAAGCATAAAAGAATTATATTTATAATTTTAGTAATAGCTTTTATTGAATTGAGTGGATATGGAATACTAGCATCTTTATCTAGGTTACTTAACGTTCTCTAAAATTTTACACTTTTTATTGTTAGCTAACAATATTTCATTTTTAAAATCTTCAAGGTTAGGTTCGAGAACTTTAATTAATCCGAAGGGGTAAGGCTGATTAATAAGTATTTTTCCTATTTTAATATTATTGAAAGTAATTTCATCACCAATATTTAGTTCTTCAGACGATGATATGGGCAACAATCTTCTTCTAAGTTTGTTTTTTAATTTCATCCTCGCAGTATTTTCTTGCCCCACAAAGCATCCTTTTTTAAAATCTATAGCTTGAAGCGTCTCAAAATTTGCTTCTAAACCAAACAATTGATCTTTTAAATTTATCAATCCTTTTTCAGGTACTCCTAATTTGTGAGCAAGAGAATAATATTCTTTATTATCGATAATTTTAAGACTTAATTTTTTAATTGTTAAGTAAAGTTTTTCAAGATTTGAAATTATTCTTGCTCCTAATTTTCTATTTCTCGGATCTAAAAAAATAGGAGTACCTCTGTAAGTAATAGTATTTTCATTTGATTTTAAATCTCCTTGTAATTCTTTGAATTTTGAGTCGTTTATAACTCCAATAACAAATTCAGTAGAGAAGTCTTCAATTTCAACTTTTGATCTTAATTTGTATTTTAATAAATCTTTAATTAGATCCCCAGTGGAGTTTTCGCTACAGTCTAATAAATATCCTTTAACATTTTGAATTATAAAAAATTCATTCAAGTATTTGCCTTGAGGAGTTAACAAGGCTGAAAAAACAGAGTTTTTATTAGAAACTTTATTTATGTCGTTTGTAATTATATTTTGTAGAAAATCTTTAGAATCTTCTCCACTTACTAAGATTACACCTCTTTTTTCTAAAATTACAACTTGATCTTTTTTCATAATTGTTACTTATACAATATATTATATATAAAAAACATGTCTGATAATTATAGTCTCATTATTAAAAATGGTTCCTGTTATATCGATGGAAAATTGATTAAATCTGATATTGGTTTATATGAAAATCAAATTAAAAAAATAGGAAATATAGAGGAAAATAATTCGAAAGTTTACGACGCATCTGGGAAAGTAGTTTTGCCAGGGATCATAGACACCCAAGTGCATTTTAGAGAACCTGGATCAACTGATGCAGAAGATTTAGAAAGCGGAAGTAGAGCTGCAGTTCTTGGAGGAGTAACTTCTTTGTTTGAGATGCCTAATACTAACCCTCCAACAGCAAATTTGGTAGAGTTTGAAAAAAAATTAAAAGCTGCAAAAAATAGAATGCATAGTAATTATGCATTTTATTTTGGTGCAACTCCGCAAAATACTGAACAACTTGCGCAACTCAAAAACGTTGAAGGTTGTTGTGGAGTAAAACTTTTTGCAGGTTCATCTACTGGAAACTTATTAGTTGATAAAGAGGCTGATATTGAAAAAGTGATTTCAAGTAGTGACAGAATAGTTTCGATTCACTCTGAGGATGAAGATATTATAAAATTAAGGAAAAAATTTATCAGACAGGGAGATGTGCACTCTCATCCTGATTGGAGAAATGTCGAGTGCGCAATATCTTCAACTCGAAGGGTAGTAAAAATTGCTGAAAGATATGACAAAAGAATTCATGTACTTCACGTGACCACAAAAGAGGAAGTAGATTTTTTAGCTATGCATAAAAAAAATGTAACTTTCGAAACTACACCTCAACATTTGACATTATATGCTCCAGATTGCTACGATAAATTGGGCACCTATGCTCAAATGAATCCACCACTAAGATCCAAAGATCATTATGATCGTCTCTGGGTTGCTATAAAAAATAACATTGTAGATGTTCTTGGGTCTGATCATGCACCGCATCTAAAAATAAATAAAGATAAAGAATACCCTAATACTCCATCAGGAATGCCAGGAGTTCAAACAATTTTTCCAGTCATGATTGACCATGTAAACAATGGAAAACTCTCATTAAATCAGCTTATAAATTTGATGTGTGAAAACCCATGCAAAATTTTTGGAATTAAGAATAAAGGTTTTATAAAAGAGGGTTTTGATGCAGATTTAACAATTGTTGATATGAATAAAGAAGTAACTATAAAGAATGAAATGATCGCTAGTAAATGTGGATGGACTCCTTTTCATAATTATAAAGTGAAGGGTTTTCCTGTAGGAACAATTGTAAATGGTATTTTAGTTATGTCTGAAGGCAAAATAATAGTTGAATCTAAAGGGCAGCCTTTAAAGTTTTAAAATATTATTATCTTTCAGGTCTTGTTTAATTTCATCTAAAATAGCAGGGTCATCTATAGTTGCAGGCATTTTATAAGGCTCATTATCTGCAATTTTTCTTACCGTTCCTCTTAGCACTTTCCCCGATCTTGTTTTTGGCAATCTCTTAACTACAATTGCTATTTTGAAAGCTGCAACAGGACCAACTTTTTCTCTAACCATTTTTACACATTCACTAATTATTTCTTTTTTATCTTTAGTTACCCCTGCTTTAAGTGCAAGCAAACCGATAGGTATCTGACCTTTAAGTTTATCGGCAATTCCTATTACTGCGCACTCCGCAACATTTGTATGTTCTGCCAAAACTTCCTCAATAGCCCCAGTAGACAATCTATGACCTGCAACATTAATAATATCATCTGTTCTTGACATGATCCAAACATAGCCATCCTCATCTATGTGTCCCGCATCATAAGTTTGATAATATCCAGGGTAAGTAGTCATGTAATTTTCCTTATATCTTTTATCTGCGCCCCACAATGTTGGAAATGTTCCTGGAGGAAGAGGGAGTTTCACAACGATATCCCCCATCTTACCCGGGCCTACTTCTTTACCTTCAGAATTTAAAACTTTGAGATCATAACCTGGCACTGGTTTAAAAGCTGAACCATATTTTACAGGAAAATTTTCTATACCTGTGCAACTTGATGTTATTGCCCAACTAGTTTCAGTTTGCCACCAATGATCTATAACAGGTGAGTTGGAAAGTTTTTCAAACCATTTTATTGTATCAGGGTCGGCCCTCTCTCCAGCAAGAAACAGTTTATCAAATTTGCTCAAATCATACTTTTTAAAAAATTCTCCGTTAGGATCTTCTTTTTTTATGGCTCTTATTGCTGTTGGTGCAGTGAAAAGAGATTTTACTTTGTGTTCTGAAATTACTCTCCAAAAAACTCCTGCATCAGGAGTTCCCACTGGTTTTCCTTCAAACAGAACAGTAGTACAACCATAAAATAATGGGCCATAAACTATGTAAGAGTGTCCAACAATCCAACCAATATCACTTGCAGACCACCACACATCCTCCGGTTTTATATTATAAATATTTTTCATAGTCCATTTTAATGCCACAATATGTCCACCAATATCACGAACTATTCCTTTAGGAAGACCTGTAGTTCCCGATGTATACAGAATGTAAGCGTAATCATTTGCGTTCATTTTTTCACACTCTGCAGGTTTTACATCTTTGTGAGCATCATCCCATGTAATATCAACTGTAGGATTTAACTCTGCTTTATCTTTTTCTCTTTGAAAAATTATACATTTTTTTATTTTATGATTTGCTAATTCTAATGCCTTATTTACTAAAGGTTTGTAATGAACAGTTCGTCCAGGTTCATACCCACATGAGGCAGTGACAAGAATTTTAGCTTTTGAGTCGTCAATTCTACTTGCTAGCTCATTGGCAGCAAACCCTCCAAATACAACTGAGTGAACTGCACCAATTCTACCGCAGGCAAGCATAGCCACTACTGCCTCAGGAATCATCGGCATATAGATTATAACTCTGTCCCCTTTGCTTACGCCTTGTTTTTTTAAAGCTCCAGCAAATAAAGCAACTTTTTCTTTAAGTTTACTATAAGTTATTTTTTCTTTTGAACCAGTGATGGGGCTATCATAGATAATAGCGAGCTTTTCACCTTTACCCTGATCTACATGAAGATCTAAAGCATTATAACATGTATTTGTTATCCCGTCTTCAAACCATTTATAAAATGGAGGGTTATCAGAATTTAAAATTTTAGTTGGATTTTTGTACCAAAATATATCATTTGAAATTTCTTTCCAAAAATCTTCTCTATTTTCTATAGATTTTTGATAAATCTCATTATATTTTTGAGTCAATTTAAACCCCCAGGATTCTTTAGTTTTAAGGATTATTTCATAAATATCCCCAAAAAAAAATAAAAAAACCAATAAATATGCGGTTTTTTAATGAAAAAAACACTTCACTGTAACTTTTTTTTTTACTATGGTTCCGAGCATATTATTCGGTGGTGAGCTTATTAATCACTCGTCCGAGTAGTTTATATATAAACTAAACGAAAACTAAACAAACGAGGGAGGTTTTCATGAGAAAATTAGGTCTTTTTGCTTTAGCAGCTGTTGCCTTTTTAGGTATTACTAGCTCCGCTAACGCAGCGACTGCCCTTTTACAAACAAATGATTTCGTAGGAATTTCATTTTGGCTTGTATCAATGGGAATGATCGCAACAACTGTATTTTTCTTTTTAGAAAGAGGAACTGTTGCTGCATCATGGAGAACATCTTTAACAGTAGCTGGACTTGTAACTGGTGTTGCATTTGTTCACTACATGTACATGAGAGAAGTTTGGGTGTCGACTGGTGACTCACCAACGGTATACAGATATATCGACTGGTTAATCACAGTGCCACTTCAAATGATCGAATTCTATCTAATCTTGGCAGCTGTTAGAAAGGTGCCAACTTCCATATTCTGGAAGCTATTAATTGGTTCATTAGTAATGTTAATCGGTGGATACTTAGGTGAAGCTGGTTATATACAACCATTTGTAGGTTTCGTAATTGGAATGGCTGGATGGATTTACATCTTGTTTGAAATATTCTCAGGTGAAGCTGGAACGATGGCAGCTAAAGCTGGTAACAAAGCTATGGCTACTGCTTTCAGTGCTATGAGAATAATCGTAACAATCGGTTGGGCAATTTATCCTTTAGGATATATTTTCGGTTACCTAACTGGTGGTGTTGATGCAAATGCTTTAAACGTTATTTATAACTTAGCTGACTTTGTTAACAAGATCGCTTTTGGTCTAGTTATCTGGGCAGCAGCAATGCAAAACACAAGATTATCATCTAGATAATAGATAATAAATTGAAAAGGGCGGGTATGTCTCACATACTTGCCCTTTTTTTTTGATACAAACAAATTATGGAAATTTCAAAACCTTATAAAGGAAAAGGCAAACGTAAGCTAAAAAAAATGCCTTTCACTGTAAAAGGCTACATACTGTATTACGCTTTTTTTTGGATAGTTATTATTTCAATTTATTTTGCTTATTATTAATCAATGCCTAAAATAACTTATAAAGATTACCAAGGAACTTCAAAAACTATTGAAGTTGAAAGCGGCTTGTCAGTAATGGAAGGCGCAATACAAAAAGAGATACCTGGTATTGATGCTGATTGCGGAGGATCTATGGCTTGTGCTACATGTCATGTTTATATCGACGATAAATGGTTTGATAAGATTCCTAAAGCAGAGGATGCTGAAATTGATATGATTGATATGGCATTTGAACCAAAAAAAAATAGTAGACTTAGTTGTCAAATAATAGTCAACGAAGAATTAGATGGTTTAGAGGTAACGACACCAGCTAAACAAACTTAATGAAAAAAACAGATGTTATAATTATCGGTGCAGGTCCTGTAGGCTTATTCGCAGTTCATCAGTTAGGTATCAAAGGTCTTAAAGCAGTGGTAATTGATAATCTGGACAAAGCAGGTGGACAGTGCATTGAACTTTACCCTGATAAACCTATTTATGACATTCCAGCTGTTCCAGAATGCACAGGCGAACAGTTGACATCAAGGCTTCTTGAACAAATTAAACCATTTAAAACTGAAATGTTCTTAAATGAGAGAGTAGATGAAGTCTATCAAGAAAAACAAAACTGGGTTGTAAAAACAAATAACAAAAAAGAATTTATTGCACCTAATATTATGATCGCAGGCGGAGTAGGATCGTTTGAACCTAGAAAAATTTCTTTAAAAGAGGCAGAGAAACTTGAAGGAAAATCAGTATTCTATTCTGTTAAAAATAAAGAAAATTTTAAAAATAAAAAAATTGCAATATTTGGTGGAGGAGACTCAGCTCTAGATTGGGCTTTAGAGCTTTCAAAATTTTCTAAAATAACATTAATACACAGAAGAAATGAGTTTAGAGGAGCACAACATACTCTATCACAATTAAAAAAATTAGAAAAAGAAAAAAAAGTTTTAATTAAAACCCCCTGTCAGATTGAGTCTTTAGACAATACAAAAGAGCTAAAGTCTATAACTATCAAGTTTGATGATGGAAAAATAGAAAAAATTCAAACTGATGTAATACTCGGATTTTTTGGTTTAATTATGAAACTAGGTCCGATCGCTGAATGGGGACTAAATATGGATAAAAAAACTATTGAGGTAAATCCAGAGAATTTTGAAACAAACAAAAAAGGAATATTTGCTGCTGGAGATATCTGCTCATATCCTGGAAAACTTAGATTAATACTATCAGGATTTCACGAAGTGGCTTTAGCCTCTGTAGAATGTTTTAAAAGAGCAAGACCTAATGAAAAATACAGATTTGAGTTCACGACATCTTCTAAAACTATTAAAGAAAGGCTTGGAAAAAAATGATAGAACTTCTTACCGCTAATACCCCAAACGGTAAGAAAATTTCTATAATGCTTGAGGAGATAAACTTTGAGTACAAAGTAACAAAAGTTAACATTAATAAAGACGAACAGTTCAAACCTGAATTTGCTAAACTTAGCCCTTTCAGAAAAACACCTGTTATAATTGACCATGAAAATAATCAAAGTCTTTTTGAGTCTGGTGCTATTTTAATTTATCTGGCTGAAAAAAGTGGTAAGTTTTATGATAGAGAAAACAGAACACAAATAAATCAATGGTTAATGGGTCAAATGGCTTATATAGGCCCAATGTTAGGACAACACCATCAATTTCATCACTATAATCCAGGAAAAAGTAAATTTGGAGAGGATCGATACTTTAAAATATCAGAGAGAATTTATAAAGAATTAGATGAAAGATTAAGCTCATCAGAGTATCTAGCTGGAGGTCTTTATACAATTGCTGATATCGCAACTTTTCCTTGGATTGCTAGACACGAATGGCATGATATTGGTCTCAAAAAGTTTAAAAATTTGACGAGATGGTATAGAAAAATTGCATCGAGACCAGCTGTTCAAAAAGGTTTTGATCTTTTAAAAAAAAATGAGAAAATACCAGAAGTTTAATCTTCTATAAAGATTTTTTCATCTCTTTCGTGTCTCTCTTGAGCTTCGATTGAAAGAGTAGCTACTGGTCTCGCCATTAATCTCTTAAGACCTATTGGTTCACCAGTTTCTTCACAGAAACCATAGGTTCCTTCCTTAAGCCTCTGTAATGCAGAGTTAATTTTTAATATTAATTTTCTACTTCTATTCAAAGCTTTCATTTCGACTGATTTATCCGTTAATGATGAAGCTTGATCAACAATATCTGCAGAAGAAACGTTATCATCACCAGAATTTAGAAGATTCCCTAAATTATTTGCTTTAATTATATCTTTTTTCCAGTTTAAAAGCTCATCGGTAAAAAATTTTCTGTGCTTTGCACACATGTACTTTTCCTTACTATTAGGAACGTATTTTTTTTTAGTTACAGATTTTACCATTTTACGAATTTTGGGGAGTATATGTTTGATTTTAGTCGTGTCAATAGCTTATAAATTGTATTAATTACTTTATATGATAGCCAAAAAAAACATACTTAATTTCTATTATTTATTTTTACTCAGTCATTTAATACTTTGGACATTGGTGCCTACTATTTCAAATGTTAATTTACCTTTAGATACCATTGAAGCTCTTGCATGGGGAAGTAATTTAGATTGGGGTTTTGATAAGCACCCTCCCTTGAGCGCCTTTGCAGTAGAATTATTTTTTTTAATATTTGGATCAAACGATTGGGCATATTATTTTTTAAGCCAACTTTTTGTTATAATCGCTTTCACTTATGTTTGGAAACTTTCAAACGAAATATTAGATAATAAAGAATTAGCTCTTATTTCTTTACTAGTGCTAGAGGGTATTTATTTCTATAATTTTACAACTCCAGAGTTTAACGTAAATATAAGTCAATTACCTTTTTGGGCTATGACTGTTTATTTTTTTTGGAAAAGCATTGAAACAAATAATAAATCATTTTGGATATTATTTGGGATTTGTTCAGCACTAGGTTTTTTATCAAAATATTTATTTCTGTACATCTTATTTTCTCTATTTTTATATTTATTGTTTAATTTTAAAAAATATAAAAAATATATAAATAATTATTTTTTTTCAGTTATTATTTCTTTATTAATTTTGTCTCCTCATTTTATTTGGCTCTACAAAAATAATTTTTCTACTATTACTTATGGATTTAAAAGATCAAGCTTAGGTGATGCTGAAATAATAAATCACTTAGTTAATCCTATAATTTTCGTATTTAATCAGTTAGTAATTTTAATACCTTTTTTTATAATGATTTTTGTTTTATTGAAAAGAATTAAACTATTTAAGTTTAAAAATCAAAAAACTATTTTTTTATTTACTGTTACTTTTTTACCGATCATACTGATCTTATTTACTTCTTTATTTACTGGTGCAAAAATTAGAACTATGTGGATGACTCCATTTTATTTATTTTTTGGAGTTTTCTTTATTCAGTTTTTTAAAAAAAATATAGATTTCAAAAAATTTAAAAGGTTTTTTTTCCTCTTTCTATTTTTTTTTATTTTTTCGCCCGTGATTTATCTTTGTATTTCATTGATAGATGAAACAAAGCGAACTGATTATCCAGGAAGAGAGATATCGAGGCTTGTTCAAAATAAATGGGATGATAACTTTGTGAATGAAATTAAAATTGTTGTTGGTGATGAGTGGTCAGCAGGAAATCTGTCGTATCATTTAAAATCTAGACCAGTTTGGATTAATGATTTAGGCAAAAAGATAATTGATTTAAAAGACAATCAAGGAGTAATTTATACAGGAAACCCTAGTATTTTGAAAAAAATATGTCCTGGAGTTTTTGGAACTATTAGACCGGTTGGCTATTGTATGATTGGAAAAAAATGAAAAAATTAATAATTTTAATACCTGTTTATAATGATTGGGAGTCTCTGGAAAAGTTAATTATTGAGATTAATGAAAATATAAAAGAATTCCAAAAAATTCATATTGAATGTCTTGTTGTTAACGATGCATCAACAATAAAACAACCAACTTTGTATAAACCATCTGTTATTAAATCAATTCAAATTTTGAATATGAGAGAGAATAGAGGTCATGCCAGATGTAATGCTTTTGGAATAAGGTATATCTCCGAAAAAAAGGAATTTGATTATTTAATATTGATGGATGGTGATGGAGAAGACAGACCGATAGAGTTAAAAAAATTAATTAAAAAAATTTTAGAAGATCCAAATAAATCTATCGTAGCAAAAAGAATTAAAAGATCTGAAGGTCCTTTTTTTCAATTTCTTTATTCAATGCACAAACTAATCACATTAATATTTACGGGAAAGAAAATTAATTTTGGAAATTATAGCTGCTTAACTAAAGAGGATGTAAGAAGACTTTCTACTCAAGCTAGTTTGTGGAGTAGCTACTCTGGATCAGTAAAAAAACACCTAAATAATTTAAACGAGATAGAATCCGAACGAGGCGCTAGATATTTTGGACCATCAAAAATGTCATTTTTGAAACTTCTTACACATTCTTTCTCAATTATTGCAGTTTTCAAATTTCAGGTATTTTTAAGGTCATTAATATTTATTTTTACCTTTTCTTTCTTAGATCATAATTTAGGTATAAACCTAAACTTTTTATCAGCCTTAATTATAATATTTAATTTAATTATCTTAGTTGTATCTTTTAGAGAAAGAGAGAAAGAACTATTTAATAGTCAAGAAAATTTAGAAAGCATCAAAGAGGTAACACGCTAAAAAGTTGTAATTAGAGTCTCAAATAGAATCAAAATGGAATCAAAAGGTGAACATTTGTTTGAGATTTTGAACTATTGTGGATATTCATAAACATAGGTAGTGTTGCGGTAAATCAGGCGAAAAATTATGAAAAAACTTCAATGTCATTGTGGTCAATTTAAAGCTGAAATAAATATTGTAAATTTAGATAAAGCCTTGAGATGCAATTGCTCAATTTGTAAAAGAAAAGGCGCATTAATGTCTTTAGTTAAAAATGATGATTTTAAGATTGTTGAAGGAGAAGAAAAATTAACTCTTTATAAATTTCATACTAAAGTTGCAAAACATTACTTTTGCTCTATCTGCGGAATTTATACTCACCACAATCCAAGATCAAATCCATCTATGACAGGGTTCAATTTAGGTTGTATAGAAGATATTGATATATTTGAACTAAAAGATATCAAGGTTAATGACGGAAAAAATCATCCTCTAGATAAAAAAGATAAAGATTAAGATGCAATCTCAAAAGCTGAAATTCAATAAAGTCAAAAAAAAATATCTACAATTTATAAAGTCACAAGAAGTTTTATCTGAACCTTTTAGAAATAAATTAGGACAATTAAAAAATTTTTTTTTGCCAATAAGTAAAAAGATTTTTGAAAAAAAAATTAAGAAAAATAAAACCATAATTGTAGGCCTAACTGGAGGTCAAGGTTCAGGAAAATCAACCATTTCATATATTTTAAAAATTATTTTAAAAGAGAGATTTGAGCTGAATACAGTCATATTTTCAATTGATGACTTTTACAAAACATTTCATGAAAGAAAAATAATGGCAAAAAAAGTAAATCCGCTTTTCTTAACAAGAGGAGTACCAGGGACACACGATACTAAACTTCTTTTAAAGTGTCTTAAACAATTAAAAAATTTTACAAAAAAAAATTTATATATCCCAAAATTTGATAAATCTATTGATGATAGGTGTCCAAAACACAGATGGCAAAAAATAACTAATAAACCAGATATTGTTATTTTTGAGGGCTGGTGTGTTGCTGCGACACCACAAAAAAATAAAGATTTAATAGTACCAATAAATATACTAGAAAAAGAAAAAGATAAAAAAAAAATATGGAGAAGTTGGGTAAATAAAGAACTCAAAACTAATTATAAAAAAATATTTCAATTAGTTGATTTAAAAATATTTTTAAAAGTACCTAGTTTTGATCACGTTTATAAATGGAGACTTTTACAAGAAAAAAAATTAAGAATGACATCTAAAGGAAAAAAAACAATGAACGATATTCAGATTAAAAATTTTATTATGCATTATGAAAGGATAACAAAACATATGTTAAAAAATTTAAAAGGAAAATTTGATTTTATTATTAATATTGACAAAAAGCATCGATTGAAAAGTATGAAAATTAATTAAATGAAAAAAATTTTTATTTTCTTTTTTTTAGCTCTACATTTTGTGAATCTCGAAGCGAGTGAAAATTTTAAATTTTATTTACAAAAAGCAATAAGTAATAATTTAGAATTAAATGCAGAAAGAAAAAATTTGGAGTCAGTAAAACAAGATAAGAATATATCAAGAAGTGAATTTTTACCAAGCATTACCATCTCTGGAAATCAAACTAGTACTACCTCAACTAACAGAACTAATCAGAGCGGGGCTAGTTTAGCAGATTCAAATTCAGACACCGAAAACAAAAACATATCATTAGAGCAAGTAATTTTTTCTGGTTTTAAAGGAGTAAATACTTTCAAAAAATCTGAATTAGAAACTCAAAAAGCAATTTTAGAATTTAAACAATTAGAACAGAAGATAATTTTTGAAACTGCTTTTGCTTATTTTGATTATATTTTCAAATCTAATAACGAAAAATTTAATTTTTCTAATGTTAATTTATTTGAGAGACAGGTTGAATTTGACAATGCAAGATTACAAAAAGGGGAGATTACTTTAACTGATTTAGCTCAATCAGAGTCATCCTTAGCTGGCGCTAATGCAAAACTAATTAAGGCAAAAACTGAGCTTCTTTCTTCAATTACGAATTTTGAGAGAATTACAGGAGAAAAAATACCAAGTTTTGAAAACTTAAATCAAAAAGTTTTCATTGATTTACCAAGCACATTAAAAAACTCCTTAGATCAATCAAGCCTTAAAAATCTAGCGCTTTTAATTTCTAAATTAGATTACGAAATTTCAGTAAAAGAGCTAAATATTGAAAGAGCTAGACTGTCTCCAAAAGCTTCAATTAAAGTTTCAAAATCTGAAAACAAAGATTTTAGCTCTACAATAGATGAAAAAAACGATGAGACAGTTAAAGCAACTATTACCTGGCCAATAATAAAAGGTGGAGAAAATATTTCATCGATTAAAAAATCTTCACTAGAAAAACAACGTTTTCAACTACTTTTGAAGGATGCAAAAAATAAGGTCTTATCAGATACCTCAAACTCTTGGTCTAATTACCAATCATCAAAAAGCGTGTTAAACGCTACAAAAGCCCAATTGAAGGCTGCAGAAATAGCTAATGAGGGTATTACACTTGAATATGACTCGGGTAAAACACGTACAACATTAGAAGTTATCCAATCGAGAAGTCTTCTTTTAGAAGCTCGAATAGCTTATTCTAAAGCTCAAAGGGATTTCATAGTTTCACAATTTGACCTTGCTAAGCAGATTGGCGTCCTATCCCAAAAATCCGTTAAATAGAGGCTTTTCTTTAAAGCCTTGAAAAAAAGAACAAAATGTGTACATTTATATTAATGATTCGAATAATAAAAAGGATAAAACATGACAAAAAATAATTTAAAAGTAGTGAAAACTGACAATAAAAAACAGCAAGAATTAAAGGAAAAAAACAAGTCTTTAGAGGCTGCAATTAGCCAAATAGATCAAAATTTTGGAAAAGGCTCGGTAATGAGGCTTGGACAACAGCAAGCATTAGATGTGGAGGCTATTTCAACTGGGTCTTTAAGTTTAGACTTAGCTCTTGGTATTGGAGGCTTGCCAAAAGGAAGAATTATTGAGATTTATGGCCCAGAGTCATCAGGTAAAACGACTTTAGCTTTACAAGTAGTGGCTGAAGCTCAAAAAGCTGGTGGGATATGTGCATTTGTTGATGCTGAGCATGCTATGGATCCAGTTTATGCTAAGAAACTAGGTGTAAAAACTGAGGAATTATTAATCTCGCAACCAGACACAGGAGAGCAAGCTTTAGAAATAACTGACACATTAATAAAATCTGGATCAATTTCAGTTTTAGTAGTGGACTCAGTTGCAGCATTAACTCCAAAGGCTGAGTTAGAAGGAGAAATGGGAGATCACCATGTTGGTCTACAATCCAGATTGATGAGTCAAGCATTAAGAAAAATTACTGGCTCAGTTTCTAAATCAAATACAATGGTAATATTTATTAACCAAATAAGGATGAAAATTGGCGTTATGTTTGGTAATCCAGAAACTACATCAGGTGGTAATGCTCTTAAGTTTTATTCATCCGTAAGAATGGACATAAGAAGAATTGGGGCAATCAAAGAAAAAGATCAGATCATAGGTAACTCAACTAGGGTAAAAGTGATTAAGAATAAAGTTGCACCTCCTTTTAAAGTTGTTGAGTTCGACCTTATGTATGGAAAAGGAATAAGTAAATTAGGTGAATTAATTGATCTTGGTACTAAAGCCGGAGTAGTTGAAAAATCTGGAGCTTGGTATGCGTATAAAGGTGAGAAAATAGGTCAAGGTAGAGAAAATGCAAAAATATACTTACAAAAAAATCCAAACGTTGCAGCAGAAATTGAAAAAATCATAAGAGATGAAGCTTCAGCGATTAGCAAAGAGCTTGAAGGAAACCCTTCAGCAAACGAAAAAATTAGCGATAAAAAAGAAGAAGAATAATTCTTTTGCCATCATTTCAACGGGAGGTTTAAATAAGACCTCCCGTTTCTCACGAGACCTCAACCAAAGATTGACTAAATCAATATTTAGTATCTAAAAAAATAGGGTCAAAAATACATGTGTACAATCAAGTTCATATTGGTTTTAATTAACAGATAAGAACAAAAGGGGGAAAAATGAGTACACAACAAGCAACAAGCTCGAAAGTGTCTTCATCTTTAGATACCTCTCATTTGAAGGTTAAATTTCCATTTAAAGCTAAGTATGGAAACTACATTAACGGAAAATTTGTAGAACCTAAATCAGGAAAGTATTTTGATAATACTACTCCTATCACTAATGAAGTTATCTGTAAGGTGCCACGATCGAACGATAAAGACGTCGATTTTGCTTTAGACGCAGCTCACGCAGCATTTCCTGCATGGGGAAAAACATCAATCACAGAGAGATCAAATATTCTCTTAAAGATTGCTGATGTGATAGAGAAAAATCTTAACGTTTTAGCAACAGCAGAATGTTTAGACAATGGAAAGCCAATCAGAGAATGTATGGCGGCAGACTTACCTTTGGTAATTGATCATTGGAGATATTTTGCAGGAGTAATTAGAGCAGAGGAAGGTTCAGTTGCAGAAATAAGCAACAGTGAATATTCTTACCATATACCTGAGCCATTAGGTGTAGTTGGTCAGATAATACCATGGAACTTCCCATTATTAATGGCTACATGGAAACTAGCTCCAGCATTGGCAGCAGGAAACTGTGTAGTATTAAAACCAGCTGAACAAACGCCAGCATCAATAATGTTGCTAATGGAATTAATTGGAGATCTATTACCAGCAGGTGTTGTTAACGTTGTAAGCGGATATGGTCTTGAAGCAGGTAAACCTTTAGCTTCTTCAAAAAGAATTAAGAAGATTGCTTTTACAGGTGAAACTACTACTGGACGTTTGATTATGCAGTATGCATCTCAAAACTTAATACCAATTACTTTGGAATTAGGTGGTAAATCGCCAAACATTTTCTTTGAAGATGTAATGGCTAAAGATGACGACTTCTTTGACAAATGTTTAGAAGGTTTTGCTATGTTTACGCTTAACCAAGGAGAAGTTTGTACTTGTCCAAGTAGAGCTTTAATTCAGGAATCTATCTATGACAAATTCATGGAGAAAGCGATTGCAAGAACAAAAGCTGTAAAACAAGACAATCCTTTGAAGATGGAAACAATGATTGGAGCACAAGCATCATTAGAACAAATGGAAAAAATTAAGTCTTATTTAGACTTAGGTAAAAAAGAAGGTGCCAAAGTTCTTTGTGGTGGAAGTGAAGCTAAAATTAATAGTGGATTAGAAAAAGGAAACTATATCCAACCGACAATTTTCGAAGGTAAAAACAATATGCGAATATTCCAAGAAGAGATCTTTGGACCAGTTGTATCAGTTACAACTTTTAAAGATGAGAAAGAAGCATTAGAAATAGCTAATGACACTCTTTACGGATTAGGAGCAGGTGTTTGGACTAGAGACGGAAACATTGCGTACAGAATGGGTAGAGGTATTGAAGCAGGTAGAGTTTGGACAAACTGTTACCATGCATACCCAGCTCACGCCGCATTTGGTGGATACAAACAATCTGGTATTGGAAGAGAAACTCACAAAATGATGTTAAATCATTATAGACAAGTAAAGAATTTACATGTGTCTTACAGTGAGAAAAAATTAGGCTTCTTTTAACCAATAATATATAATGGCCCATGATTCTAAATCATGGGCCGAAATATAGAAATGAAAGTATCATTTACTTTATCAGCAAAAAAACTATTGAGTGAGATCAAAGAAGTTCACGGTGATGATCTTTTATTTCACCAATCTGGCGGATGCTGCGATGGCAGCGCACCTATGTGCTTTCCAGCCAAAGAATATCAAGTAGGAAATAGCGACGTAAAGCTAGGAGAAGTAGATGGAACCCCTTTTTATATGAATGAAGATCAATACGAAAAATGGAAACATACAGATTTGACTATTGATGCAGTTAAGGGAATTGGAGGCATGTTTTCCCTAGATAATGGAACAGGGCAAAGATTTTTAACAAAATCTGAAATTTGTGTTGTAGTAGACAACGATAAAAAAGCTACAAACTAATCTCTTTATAGACAAGTTCTAAAATATCTGTATTTAATTAAATATGGGCCAAATTTTACTTACCGATGTCAGGAAAAAATTTTTAGATTATTTTAAAAAAAACAATCATAAGATTGTAGACTCTAGTAACTTAGTACCAAATAATGATCCTACCTTGATGTTTACCAACTCAGGCATGGTTCAATTTAAAAATGTTTTTACAGGTTTAGAAAAAAGAGATTATAAAACAGCCACAACATCTCAAAAATGTGTAAGAGCTGGTGGAAAACATAATGATTTAGAAAACGTAGGATATACACCTAGACACCATACTTTTTTTGAAATGCTCGGAAATTTTTCCTTTGGAGATTACTTTAAAGAGCAGGCAATTATTCATGCTTGGAATTTATTAACAAAAGATTTTCAACTGCCTAAAGAAAAACTTTCTGTAACAGTTTATCATGAAGATGAAGAGTCATTTAAACTTTGGAAAAAAATAGCAGGTTTAAGTGATAATAAAATAATAAAAATAGCAACTTCAGATAACTTTTGGTCAATGGGAGACACTGGTCCATGTGGTCCTTGCTCAGAAATTTTCTACGATCATGGCAAAAAATTAAAAGGAGGACCTCCAGGAAGTCCAGAGGAAGATGGAGATCGATTTATTGAGATATGGAATTTAGTATTCATGCAGTACGAGCAAATTTCAAAAAATAAAAGAATAAATTTACCAAAACCATCAGTAGATACTGGGATGGGCCTTGAACGAATGACAGCTGTCCTTCAAGGGACCCATGATAATTATAAGATCGACCACTTTAAAAAAATTATGGGTGTATCTTCCGATTTATTGAAGTCACCTATAAATGAGTCAACTATTGCGAGTCATAGAGTTATTGCAGATCATTTAAGGGCTAGTAGCTTTTTAATCGCTGAAGGAATATTACCTTCTAATGAAGGAAGAGGATATGTTTTAAGAAGAATCATGAGACGTGGCATGAGACATGCTCATTCTTTAGGAAGCAAAGATCCTGTTTTTTTTAAGTTATTTGATATTTTATTAAATGAAATGAAAAGTAGTTATCCTGAATTAATTACTGGTAAAGAATTAATAATTGAGACTTTAAAAAATGAGGAACAAAAATTTTCCTCTCTTTTAGAACGAGGAATGAAAATACTTGATGAAAATTTGTCTAAAGTTTCAAATAAAACCTTTCCAGGATCAACAGCATTTAAATTATATGATACTTATGGGTTCCCTTTAGATTTAACCGCCGACATATTAAAAGGCAAGGGAATTAAAGTAGATACTATTGGTTTTGAAAAGGAGATGGAAAAAAGTAAAGCTATTGCGCGAGCTAATTGGAAAGGGTCTGGAGATAGGTCTGTTGAAGAAAGATGGTTTAAAATAAGAGAAGAAATTAATCCAACCGAATTTTTAGGTTATGAATTTGATAAAGCAGAAGGCGTTGTTATCAAAATTTCAAAAAACGGTAAATTTGTAGACTCAGCTAGTACTGGAGATGAGGTAGAAGTAATAACAAATCAAACTCCTTTTTATGGGGAGTCAGGAGGTCAAGTTGGTGACCAGGGTTATATTTTTAACTCGAATTGTAAAATAAAGATTAATGATACTCAGAAAAAAATGGGAGATTTATTTGTTCATTATGGAAAAATTGAAAAAGGTTCAATATTACTAGGGCAAAACGTTAATTTAGAAATAGATGTCTTAAAAAGAAATAACTCTAAAGCTTATCATTCAGCAACTCATTTATTACATGAGTCATTAAGAAGAACTTTAGGAAAACATGTCACTCAAAAAGGTTCGTTAGTTTCACCTGAGAGGCTAAGATTTGATTTTAGCCATAATAAGCCCATTGAAAAAGATGAAATGACAAAAATAAATAAAATTGTAAACGAAATTGTAGTTGGTTCTACTGATGTACAGACAAGAATAATGACTCCAAAAGAAGCAGTAAGCATGGGTGCATTAGCATTATTTGGTGAAAAATACGGAGAAGAAGTGAGAGTGGTTTTTATGGGAAAGGAAAATAACGGTTATTTCTCAACTGAATTGTGTGGAGGTACTCATGTTAAAAATACAAAAGAGGTTGGTAAATTTAAAGTCATAAGCCAGTCCTCGATCGCCTCAGGAGTTAGGAGAGTTGAAGCGTTAAGAGATAAACAATTAGAAGTTTATGAAAGAACGCAAAAACAAGATAAATCTCAAAAAGAATTAAATTTAAAAGATGAGATTACGATAGTTAAAAAAGAATTACAAAAACTAAAAATAAAACCAGATTATAAAGATAATTTAGATTTAACCGAAAACTTAAAAAATTTAAATAAACAACTTCACAAAGTAAAAATTGAAAGTATTAAGAAAGATAGAAGCAAAAATATAATACAGGACAAAAAAATTGGAGATGTAATAGTTCGAGAACAAATTTTGAAAGATTTTCCCTCTAAAGAATTAAGAAGCATTATAGACGAGGGAAAAAAAGATATTAAATCAGGGATAGTTGTAGGTATTTCTACACTTGAAGATAAGGTCGGTTTAGCTGTAGGAGTTACTAAAGATTTAACTTCAAAATATGATGCTGTTGATTTGGTAAAAGCTGCTTCAGTTATTCTAGGAGGTAAAGGAGGTGGAGGCAGAAAAGATTTTGCTCAAGCAGGGGGAGTAAATAAAGATAAAATTAAAGAAGCTTTTAAAGCAATTTCTAAAAAATTTAGTTAAGTTTTTTCTTTAAATTTACATCAATAGCTTCTAAGAATTGACTTGTTGTTAGGTATTTAGTTGATTTATCAATTAAGATTGCCAAATCCTTTGTCATTAATCCACTCTCAACAGTTTCAATACACACCTCTTCAATATTAGCTGAAAATTTAATTAGTTCTTCATTTCCATCGAGCTTTCCTCTGTGAGCTAAACCTCTTGTCCAAGCAAATATTGAAGCAATAGGATTTGTAGAAGTTTCCTTTCCTTGTTGGTGCATTCTATAATGTCTAGTAACAGTTCCGTGTGCAGCTTCTGACTCAACAGTTTTACCATCGGGTGACATAAGCACACTTGTCATTAGTCCTAACGACCCAAATCCCTGTGCAACTGTGTCTGACTGAACATCTCCATCATAATTTTTGCATGCCCAAATGTATCCACCATTCCACTTCATTGCACAAGCTACCATATCATCTATTAATCTATGTTCATAAGTAATATTAGCTTTTTTAAATTGATCAGAAAATTCTTTTTCAAAAACTTCTTGAAAAAGATCTTTAAATCTTCCATCGTAAGCTTTTAAAATTGTATTTTTCGTAGATAAATAAACAGGCCATCTTCTTCCAAGTCCATAATTCATACAAGCTCTGGCAAAATTTTTTATTGAGTCATCCAAGTTATACATAGTTAAAGCAGTTCCAGATCCAGGAAAATCGAAAACTTTAAATTCTTTTTTATTTTTTCCATCTTTAGAAGTCCATTTTACTTCAAGATTACCTTCACCAGGTATTAAAAAATCAGTAGCTCTGTACTGATCTCCAAAAGCATGTCTTCCTATAACTATTGGTTGTGTCCAACCTGGAACTAGTTTTGGAACATTTTTACAAATGATTGGCTCTCTAAACACTGTGCCTCCTAGAATATTTCTTATTGTACCGTTAGGAGATCTCCACATTTTTTTTAGTTTGAACTCTTCTACTCTAGCTTCATCAGGTGTGATAGTTGCACATTTTACTCCCACACCATATTTTTTTATAGCATTAGCTGCGTCAATTGTTATTTGATCATCAGTCTTATCACGACTCTCCATTCCAAGGTCATAATATTTAAGTTCAATGTCTAGGTAAGGATTTATGAGTTTATCCTTGATAAATGACCATATAATTCTAGTCATTTCATCTCCATCTAACTCTACGACTGGATTTTTAACTTTTATTTTTGACATAAAAAATTGATTGATAAACTTTGATTTTTATACATATTAAGAAAAATTTAGCAAACTTAAAATTATGTTAAACACAATATTTCCAAAGATCCATAAAGAAGGCTATAAATTCTTGGCCATTTCAGTGCTAATAACTTTTGTAGCATTATTTTTCTCAAAGTTATTGGGTTTAATTTTTATAATGATTTCAGTTTGGGTATATTATTTTTTTAGAGATCCTGAACGTTTTTCAATTAATGACGATAGTTATTTAGTAAGTCCTGCAGATGGACTTGTAACAGATGTATCAGAGCGATCTGGCCCAGAAGAATTAAGACTTGAAAATACCTCATTTACAAGAGTGAGTATTTTTATGAATGTTTTTAATTGTCATGTAAATAGAGTTCCAAATACATGTAAGGTAGAAGAAATTTATTACAAGCCTGGAAAATTTTTAAATGCATCTCTGGATAAAGCTAGTGAAGAAAATGAGAGAAATTTTTTTAAAATAAAATCAATTAAAGACAATGAAGAAATAGTTATAGTTCAAATAGCAGGTTTAATTGCTAGAAGAATAGTCTGTGAAGTTGAACAAGGTCAAGACTTGAAACAAGGAGATAGAATAGGCATGATAAGATTTGGTAGTAGAGTAGATATTTATTTTAAAAATAAAAAAGTTTTAGCTAAAATTGGACAAAACGTTGTAGCCGGAGAAAGCTTAATTGCATCTAACTAATGGAACAAAATAAAAAATTCAAAATAGTTTCCTCAAAAAAAACTAGATATCTTTTGCCAAACATACTCACATTAGGTGGAGTTTGTCTTGGAATAAGTTCAATTAAATTCTCTATCGATGGAAACTTTAGTTTATCGGTTACTTTAATTTTATTAGCAGCAATTCTCGATGCACTTGATGGAAGAATAGCAAGATTGATTAAAGGAACATCTGATTTTGGAAAAGAATTAGACTCATTAACAGATTTTGTAAGCTTTGGTATAGCTCCAGTATTTATATTATACTTTTGGGAATTAAATTCTTATGGAAAACTTGGATGGGCCATTGCTTTAATTTACTCTGTCTGCTGTGTGTTGAGGTTAGCTAGATTTAATCTTACTAAAAACGAAAATGACCAAGAATGGAAAAATAATTTTTTTGAGGGAATACCGTCACCTGCAGGAGGATTAATAATTTTAATACCATTAATTTATGAATTAAGTAACTTTAATTTAAATTTTGATTTAAAATTTATCACACCTTATCTAACAATCATTATTGCTTTATTGTTAGTTAGCAAAATTCCAACGCCTTCATTGAAAAAAATATCTATCTCCTCAAAAACTACTATTTTTTTACTTTTGGGTATTGGTACGATTTTTATCGCTTTGTTATTTTATACTTTTAAAACTCTTCTCTTTTTAAGTCTAGTATATTTAATTTTTATACCTGTAAGTATTTTTTTCTATAAAAAACAATTAAAAAAAAATTCAATAAAAATATCTGATGAAGATCATGAAGATATTTTGTAATGAAAAAATCTAAAAGGTCAAAGAAAAGTAATTCTTGGAAAATTAAACAAAATAGAGATCCGTATTTTAAAAGGGCAAAATCTCTTGGCTATAGATCCAGGGCTTCATTTAAATTAATTGAATTAAATAATAAATTTAAATTTTTAAAAAGTAATACAAATCTTTTAGATTTAGGTTCATACCCAGGTAGTTGGTCACAAGTCGCAAGTGAAATTGTTACTAATGGTAAAATTTTATCAATAGATACTAAAAATATGAATCCTATTAAAAATGTAAATTTCTATAAAAATGATATTTTTGAAGAGATAACAAAAAATAAGATTAAAGATTTTTTTAGAGGCAAATTGGAAGTAATTATTTCTGATATGGCTGCAGATACTACTGGCAATAAGTCACTTGATTCTATAAGAACAAATCAATTATGCTTAGAAATCCTTAATTATTCAACAAAATTACTTGTTTCTAACGGTGTTTTTGTATCCAAAGTGTTCATGGGCGATGATTTTGAAGAAATTAAAAAAATAGCTAAAATTTTATTTAAAGAGGTAAAATTTTTTAAACCCATTTCTAGTAAAAATGAGTCAAAAGAGACTTATATACATTGTAAAATTTTAAAGACTTTATAATTTATAAAAATTGTTTATAAGTTTATATGGGAACAATAAAAGAGTCTTTAACCTTTGATGACGTTCTATTAATACCAAAATACTCTGATGTATTACCAGCAGACACTGATATATCAGTTAATCTGACTGATAAAATAAATTTAAAAGTACCATTCTTATCTTCTGCTATGGATACAGTTACTGAATCTAAGATGGCTATAGCGATTGCAAAAGCTGGAGGTATTGGAGTAATACATAGAAACCTTAACATTAAAAACCAATCTAAAGAAGTCAAAAAAGTAAAGAAAAAAAAACTACTCGTTGGGGCTGCTGTTGGAACAGCTGGTGACGATTTAGAGAGAGCCAGATTTTTAATTGAAAGTGGATGTGATTTAATTGTAATAGATACAGCCCATGGACATAGTTTTAAAGTTTTAAAGATGTTATCAAAACTAAAGAAAATTAATTCAAATGTTCCTATTTGTGTAGGAAATATTGCAACAGCTGAAGCTGCAAAAAAATTATATAATTCTGGTGCTGATATAATTAAAGTAGGAATTGGACCTGGCTCTATATGTACAACTAGAATGGTGGCTGGTATAGGAGTTCCACAGGTTTCAGCAATTATGGAGGTAAAAAGAGTATTAAAAAATAAAAAAATAAAGATTATATCAGATGGAGGAATCAAATTTTCTGGAGATATAGCAAAAGCATTAGCTGCAGGTGCAGACGCGATAATGATGGGATCAATTTTTGCAGGTACAGATGAAAGCCCGGGAAAGAAATTTAAGATAAAAGGAAAAATATATAAACAATATAGGGGAATGGGCTCGATAGGAGCAATGTCATCAGGTTCAGCAAATAGATATTTTCAAAAAAATTTTAAGAATAAGTCTAAATTTGTACCCGAGGGTGTAGAGGGAAGAGTTGAATATAAAGGCAATGTTTCAAAAATAATTTACCAATTAAAAGGAGGTTTGCGTTCTTCAATGGGCTACATTGGAGCAAAAGATTTAAATCAAATTTCAAAAAATGCTGAGTTTATTAAGATTACAAAA
>CACICB010000008.1 GCA_902585045.1 uncultured Pelagibacteraceae bacterium
AATAGAATTTTCATTAATTTTACAAATAGGGTTTAAAGTTAAAAAATAGTCTTTAGATGTATCTAAATTTTGTAGTTTATTTAACCAATAGGTAATGCATGTCTTTTCACCGTCTGAAACAGAATTCCAACTAGACCAGGCTCTTTTTTTATGAGGCATTAATCTCTTATCAGTATGTAAGTAAGCCTCATTCTTCACGTAATTAAATTTTTCCAATATATTTTTTTCTTGTTCCGTTGGTTTTTCTATCATTCTTAAACTTTGGTCTGCATGGGAAGCTAGTACTACTTGATCATAGTCAACATATTCATTGCCAATAATTACTCTGATATTGTCATCGCTTCTAATTAACTTATCCACTTTATAATTTTTAAAAATTTCTCCACTAATTTTATCTGTTACTTTTTTTACATAAGCTCTACTTCTATTTGAAACTGTGAACCATTGCGGTCTATTTTTAAATTTAAATAAACCATGATTAGTAAAAAAATTTAAAAAAAATTTTAATGGCATTTCCTTTGCCTTATTAAATGGCATCGACCAGATAGCAGCAACCATGGGAATTAAGTGATACTCGATGAAGTATTTTGATAACTTTTTTTTATCAAGAAAATTTCCTAGAGTTTCTTCTTTAATTTCACTTTCAAGTAATTTTGGAGCAGTTTTATAAAATGAAATTATCTCTCTAATCATATATAAAAATTTTAAATTAAGAAGATTTAATTTATTAGCAAAAATACCTCCTAAACCACTTCCGCTATATTCAACATTACTATTCTTAATTGATACAGAAAATGACATGTCGCTTTTTTCATAAGGAACTTTTAATTCATTAAAAAAATTTACTAAATTTGGATAAGTAACCTCATTAAAAACAATAAAGCCTAGATCTACTGGAATAATCTTATCATCTTCTTTAATCTCATAAGTGAAAGAATGACCTCCAAAGTGATCGTCTTTTTCGTATAGATCAACTTTATATTTTTTTGAGAGAAAATATGCGGAAGATAATCCTGAGATACCTGAGCCGATAACAGCAATTTTCATTAAAAAAGATTAAGCAGCTTCATCTTTATATTCATCCATTGAAGGACATGAACATACTAAATTTCTATCTCCGAAAACGTTATCTACTCTAGCAACTGGTGCCCAATATTTATTATTTTTTACATACTCAGTTGGAAAAGCTGCTTCCTCCCTTGAGTAAGCATGCTTCCACTCGCTGGAAGCTAATTCGACATAAGTATGAGGTGCGTTTTTCAAAGGATTATCAATTTTATCAAACTTTGATGACTCCACTAAATTAATTTCTTTTTTAATTTTTATAAGTGCATTACAAAATTTATCAATCTCCTCCAAATTTTCACTTTCAGTCGGCTCAATCATAATTGTACCAGCAACAGGCCATGACATTGTTGGAGCATGGTAGCCAAAGTCAATCAGTCTTTTTGCTAAATCCTCCTCAGAGATTCCTGAACTTGCTTTTATTGGTCGGATATCAATTATACATTCATGTGCAACATTTCCATTTTTGCCAGTATAAAGAACTTTGTAATCTTTAGATAATTTTTTTGAAATGTAATTTGCATTTAAAATTGAAACTTGTGAGGCTTTTTTCAGTCCTTCAGCACCCATCATCTTTATATACATCCAGGATATTGGAAGTATACTTGAACTACCCCAGGGTGCAGCTGATACAGCCCCCATTCCATTCTTAGGGCCCGCTTCTTTTATAATTTCGTGTGTTGGTAAAAAATCAGCTAGATGCTTAGCACAAGCGATTGGGCCCATTCCTGGTCCGCCTCCACCGTGAGGTATACAAAATGTTTTATGTAAATTTATATGACAAACATCTGGTCCAAATTTCCCTGGCTTTGCAACACCTACAAGTGCATTTAGATTTGCTCCATCCATATAGACTTGTCCGCCATGCTTATGAATTACTTCACAAATATCCATAATTTTTTCTTCAAATACTCCATGCGTAGAGGGATAAGTAACCATTAAAGCAGCTAAATCTTTTGAGTGTTTTTCAGCTTTATTTTTAAGATCGTCTATATCCACGTTTCCATCATCATCACAATTGACTACAACTACTTTCATTCCACACATTTGGGCACTTGCTGGGTTAGTTCCATGAGCTGAGTCCGGAATTAGACAGACGTTACGATTTTCTTGTTTATTGTTTTTATGGAATTTTCTTATAGTCATTAAACCTGCGTACTCCCCTTGAGCTCCAGAGTTTGGCTGTAAAGAAACTGCATCATATCCAGTAATTTCTTTTAGATCATTTATTAGGTCATTAAAAAGAATTTTATAGCCTTCCATTTGATTTGTAGGAACAAAAGGATGTGGAAGTGAAAACTCTTTCCAGGTGATAGGAATTAATTCTGCTGTCGCATTTAGTTTCATTGTACAAGATCCTAAAGCAATCATTGATCTATTGAGTGCAATATCACAATCTTCTAGTTTCTTTAAATATCTTAGCATCTCAGTTTCAGAATGGTATTTGTTAAAAACTGGATGAGTTAAGTATTTTGAAGTTCTTAAAAGATTTTTTGGAAGATTATCTAGTTCAACCTTAACGTCTTGATTAATTACTTTAGATATTCCAAATATTTTTAACAATAAATTAACATCATCAAGTTTTTTTGCTTCATCAAACGCAACAGATAAATGATCTTCATCAACTTTTCTGAGGTTTATATTCTTTTTTAGTGCAGCCTCAAAAATAGAATTTGTTTTTTCATTAGTTTTAATCGTGACTGTATCGAAGAAATGATCTGATAAAATTTTATAACCACTTGCTGTAATATTATCAGCAAAGATTTTTGCTAATTTAGAAGTTCTATTCGCTATTTTAAGTATTCCTTCAGGTCCATGATAAATTGCAAAAGCAGCAGAAATGATAGCCAATAAAGCTTGAGCAGTACAAATATTGCTTGTTGCTTTATCTCTTCTAATGTGTTGCTCCCTAGTTTGTAAAGAAAGCCTGTAAGCTTTTTTTCCGTGTCTATCTTTAGAAACGCCTATTATTCTTCCTGGCATTGATCTTTTAAATTCCTCTTTTGTAGCAAAAAATGCTGCATGAGGCCCACCGTAACCCATTGGGATACCAAATCTTTGAGCACTACCTACAGCAATGTCAGCTCCAAGTTCAGCTGGAGTTTTTAATCTAGCTAAAGCCAATAAGTCACAAACCAAAATAGCTTTACCATTTTTTTTGTGAATTTGACTGATACTTTCACTAGGATCGTTTATCTCACCTAAAGTTCCTGGATAAGATAAAACACCACAAATTATATCTTCATTAATTTTTGAAAGTTCTTTTTTTTCGTCACCAATGATCAATTCTAAACCAAAAGGATTTGTTCTAGTCTTTATGAGATCAATTGTCTGAGGATTACAATTGCTTGAAATAAATATTTTTTTTGAATTAGTCCTATCTAATCTCTGGCTTAATCCTACTGCCTCTGCTGTTGCTGTTGCTTCGTCTAACAAAGAAGCATTAGCTATATCCATACCCGTCAAGTCAATTATTGATTGTTGAAAATTTAAAAGCATTTCAAGACGACCCTGCGCCACTTCAGGTTGGTAAGGTGTATAAGATGTATACCATCCTGGATTTTCTAAAATATTTCTAAGGATTACATTAGGTGTAATAGAATTATAATATCCCATTCCAATAAAATTTTTAAAGATTTTATTTTTTTTAGATATAGATTTTAATTTTTTTAAAGCATCGTTCTCTGACATTGGCTGATCGATTTTAAGATCATCTTTTAATAAGATTTTTTCTGGTACAGTGTTGCTCATTAAATCCTCTAATGATTTATACCCAACATATTGCAACATTTTGGACTGATCTTCTTCAGAAGGACCAATATGTCTTTTAATAAATTCTTTTGAATTATCGTCAATCATTTAGCTAGGATTCTCCTTACAAAATTTATCATATTCGTCTTTTGACATTAGGGAGTCATACTCACCTTTATCTTTAATCTTTAACTTAAAAAACCAGCTGGCACCTTCAGGATCAGTATTTACGCTTCCGGGATCATCTGCAATGGCTTTATTTCCCTCGGTAATTTCTCCAGAAATGGGAGAATAAACATCACTCGCAGCTTTAGTAGACTCTACAACAGCTGCTTGACCTTCCTTTTCTACAGCTTTACCTGCATCAGGAACCTCCACAAAAACAATGTCACCGAGCATTTCTGTTGCATGCTTAGTTATTCCTACTGTAGCAACGTCTCCATCTAGTGAAACCCATTCATGTTTTTTAGAAAATTTTTTTTCACTCATATTTGTTTCCCCTTATTCCCCTTATTTAACATAACTTTTTTTATAAAATGGAAGTTCAGAAATCTTACCCCCATATTTTTTTCCTCTTACTTCAAGCTGAATAGATGTACCTACTTCAGAAAATTCTGATTTAACATATCCCATTGCAACTGGTGCGTTCACACTCGGGCCAAAAGTACCGCTAGTAACGAATCCTATTTCATTATTATCTGACGAAAAGATTTTCGTATTTTCTCTAGCTATAACTTTTCCATCTGGCTTTATACCAACTCTAATTTTTTCACTTCCCTTTGTTAATAAATTTTTTATTTTTTCCCATCCATTAAAACCGCCAACTTCTTTCCTTTTTTTTGCTATAGCCCATTTCAAATTAGCCTCTACTGGATTTATTTTTTCATTTAAATCATGACCATATAAACACAGACCTGCCTCTAATCTTAATGTATCTCTAGCTCCTAAACCTATCGGTTTAACTTCATTTGAAATTAAGTAATCGATAAGTTTTTCAACTTTTTTGTTTGAAATTGAGATTTCAAAACCATCTTCACCTGTATATCCAGATCTTGTCACATATAGATTTTCACCTTCAAACTCGAAATTGTTTCCTGTCATAAATTTTAAATTAGCAACGCCTGGAATTAATTTTTCTAAAATCTCTACAGATTTAGGTCCTTGTAACGCTATTAAAGATAAATCGTTGTTTAAAAGATGTTTATGATGTTTTTTTAAAAATTGAGAAATTTGTTTTATATCATTTTCCTTACAAGCTGCGTTTAAGATTATACAAAAACCTTTTTCTGTTCTCGTAATAATTAAATCATCAATTATTCCACCTTCATTATTAAGTAAAAAAGAATACTTTGAATGATTAATTTTCAAATTTTTTAAATCTGCTGGTATAATTTTCTCTAATGATTCTATCAATGTTTCATCCCCTTCTAAAAAAAATTGCCCCATATGTGAGACATCAAAAAATCCAGCGTGTGTTCTTGTAGAAATATGTTCTTTAACAATACCATCTTTATATTGAATAGGCATTTCATAGCCAGCAAACGGAACAAACTTTGCTCCTAGATTTTTATGATAATTGTATAAAGCTGTTTTTTGTACTTCCATAATAACTCTTATCTAACCCCATCTGTCTATGTACCTGAGAGATTTAATCCTTCGGTGAGGCTTTCGCCTGCTTTCCAGAGTTATTATGGTAACGGTCCTTTTGCCTGAGAGTTTCCGGGGTGGTTGCTCCTTCGGCGCCTAAATGGTCTCTCCCGTTACGCAAAGGACTCTCCTCTAAATACAGTAAAAAGTCAAATGCAAATTATTCAAGTCTTGCTGTGTTTTTTATCAAAACTCTTCAATATTATAGCCGAAATAATGACTGCGCCACCTATAAACACACTAATTGGAGGAATTTCATTTAAAAATAACCATACCCAAAGAGGTGCACATAAAGTTTCCATCAACATCAAAATTCCAACTGTTGCTGACTCAACTGTTTTTGATCCGATTGTTATACAAATAAAGCTAACTGCTAATTGCGGAACTCCAAGAAGAAAACCCATCCATAGATCATGTTTAGTGAATTCAAAGGACTCTGCTAAGAAAAAACCGTAAATCAAACTAAATATTCCAGAATAAAAAATTGCCGGAACCATATCAACTTTGGTATTTTTTCTAATTATCATTACTAAAATCGCAAAATTTATTGGGATTGCTAACGCCACTATGTTTCCAAATAATGATCCCCCTGAAATAGAGTCTCCAACCATTATAATAATACCACTCATAGCAAGAAGGATTGATATTAAGCCGATTAAAGAAACTTTTTCTTTTAGATAAAAATATCCAAATATTGCCAGAAACATAGTTTGTGTGCTTATAATAAAAACGACATTTGCTACCGTTGTATTGCTCATTGCAACTACAAAAGCAACAAAGCTAAATGATAAAACAAAACCTCCTAATAAACCTGGAAGACCAGACTCTTTTATAATATTAAAGGTATTTTTTTTATAAGTTGCAAAAAGAAAAGCTATTAGAGCTAAAAGGAAAAAAAAAGATCTTAAAAATAATATTTGCCAGATACTTGCCTCTTCAAAAGATCTAATAATAAATCCTCCCCAGCTTAAACAAAAACCGCCAAATAAGAGTAGAATATAACCCGGTATTTTATATAAAAATCGCATTTAGAATTTTTTTAAAATATTTTTAAAATAATATTGTAAAGTCAAAGACCTAAATATCATAAATAATAAAAGAGATAACCAAATACCGTGATTGTCTAGATATTTTGTTAAGAACATCGATACTCCAATATAACTCAAAACAGATACTATCATTGCATTTCTAATTTCTTTTGTTTGTGATGCTCCGATAAATATTCCATCTAATTGATAACAAAAACATGCAATTGGTGGAATTATAATTACCCATAAGATATGTTGAAAAGAAATAAATCTTAAAATCTCAATATCAGTAATGATATAAATTATTTCTTTGAAAAAAATTAAATAGATTATTGAAATAATGATAGCAGTGATAAAACTTACTTGAATAGAATTTCTTACAACTTCTAAAAAAGATTTTCGGTTTCTTCTCCCTACAGCGAAACCTACAATTCCTTCAGTCGAAAATGCATAAGCATCTAAGAAGAATGATGATAAAATTATAAATTGCATTAATATTGTATTAACTGCCAAATAATCTTCTCCAATTTTTGAACCAAGATAAGTTACCCATAGAAATGCAAATGTGAGAAATAAAGTTCTTATAAAGATATCTAAATTTATATTTAAAAGTTTGAGTAATTTAGATCTTACTACCAAATTTTCAAATTTAGGAATTACTTTGAATTTTTGAATAATATAATTATAGGTAAATAATGTGAAAATAATTAAGGTTATATAACTTGAAATTAATGTTCCTAGAGCTACACCAAAAATTTTTAAATCATATGTTAAAACTAGTAGAGAACTAAAAATGATATTCAAACTTGATAGAACAATTATTAAAAAACTTGAAATTTTAGTTTTTTGTATACCTAGATAAAAACCCACTAAAACATAAATTATTAATTCTGCAGGAATTGAAAAAATTCTTACATTTAAATAAGTTTTTATTAATACCTCTGTTTCATCAGAGGGAGAAAAAAAATAACTTATTACAATTTTTAAAGCCGGGAAGAAAATAATTATTATAAATGCCGCAATTAAAGCAAGGGCTATATTTCTTAAAATTGTTTTTACTATCTCTCTATAATCACTTCTACCATAAGCCTGCGCAACTATTCCAACGGTCCCCATTCTTAAAAAACCAAAACTCCAAACAATCATAGTCATAACTGATGTGGCTATACTGGTTGCAGCTAAATACTTGGTTTCGCTTAGATTACCCATCAAGCCTGTATCAACCATTCCTACTAATGGAATGGCCATGTTTGAAAAAAAAACCGGTATGGACAACAAAATTATTTGTTTTTTTGAAAATTTTGATGAGCCTTTGAACAGTTCCATTTTATTCTTTAATATATCTTAATAACCTTATATACATTGATTCTCGAATGTTAGAGCAAGTAATTATCTCAGTACAAATAATCCTCATAGATATAGTTATGGCTGCGGATAACGCGATCATAATAGGTTTAATCGCTGCAGGATTTGCAACAGATAATAGAAGAAAAATTATAGCATGGGGTGTTGCTGCAGCATTCTTGTTTAGAATTGTTTTTGCATCAGGAGCTAATTATCTTTTTGAGTTTGCTTGGATAAAGATCCTAGGCGGGGTTTTGCTTTTATGGGTTATAAATAATTTAAGACAAGACTTTTTTGGTAAAAATAAAATTAAAACTCCTCAGCTTAAATCAGGTGAAACTAAAAGTTTTAGTGTTGGTGTTTATCAAGTTTTGATTGCCGATCTAACGTTAAGTTTTGATAATACAATTGCAGTAGTAGCAGCTTCTAAAGGAAATTTTCACTTAATGGTAATTGGTTTATTATTGTCTGTATTCTTAATAGCCACTCTTGCAAGTTATTTTGCAGAATATATTAAAAAACATATGTGGCTTGGTTATTTAGGCTTATTTGTAATTTTAATAATTTCAATTCAATTAATTATTGGAGGACTTGTAAGCTATGAAGTCCTTTCAATAAACGAAAAGTATAAGTTTTTATTCTTATAATGTTAGATTTTTGTATTATAGGGTCAGGTATTTCTGGCTCTACGATAGCCAACTTTCTTTCAAAAAAATACTCTGTTCAAATACTTGATAAGGCAAGAGGACCAGGTGGGAGAGCTTCAAACAAAAGATTTAAAGATAATTTAAGTTTTGATCATGGCGTTCAATATATATCTCCAAAAAATGGAAAATTTAAAAAATTTGTAAATCAATTAAATAAAAAAAAAATTTTAAAAATTTGGGATGGAAACCATTTAGATTTTACCTTCAAAAAAAAAGATAATAGTCAAAAATTTATAGGAAGAATTGGCAATAATGCAATTTCTAAATATTATTTAAAAGGAATTGATCAAAAATATCAATCTCAGGTAAAAAATATTTTTTATAATAATTATTTTTGGGAAATTACATTAACAAATAATGAAATAATTAATTCAAAATCAATTATTTTTACATGCCCTTTTCCCCAATTGAAAATTTTAGCCAAAAAATATATTAATAAAAAAATTTTAAATCTTAAGATAGATATGGAGCCAAACATAACAACTATGATTGCTGTTAAAAATCAAAAAGATATTCCAATTAGTAGCATCAAATTCAATGATGATATTTTAGCATGGGTTGCCTACGAGAATAGTAAAAAAAGGTTTAGGTCATCAGTTGGTCTTTGGACAATTCAATCAACAATAAAATGGGCAAAAAAGAAAATTAATATTTATAAAATAGATAATAAAGTTGAAAACTTATTAATATCTAAATTTATAAACTTTACAGGAGTAAAAAAAAATAAAATAATATTTAAGAAAACTCATGGTTGGAAATATTCTTACAATACAAAAGGTTCACCTTATAAAAGTTATTGGGATAGAAAAACAAGAATTGGAGTATGTGCAGATTGGTTTATTGGATCTAAAGTTGAGAGTGCTTGGTTGAGTGCTAATGATTTGGCTAAAAAAATTCTGCGTTTTAAATAGTTTAATTTAGCATATTTCTTAAAACATACTGAAGTATCCCACCATTTTTATAGTATTCAACTTCATTTGCTGTATCAATTCTACATAACACTTGGATTTTTTTACTTGTTCCATCTTTATATTTAATCTCACAAGTTACTTCCTCTCTTGGCTTTACCCCATCTTTTATATCAATCACTGTTATAAGTTCAGCACCTGTTATATTTAATTTTTTTCTATCGAAGCCGTCTTTAAATTGTAAAGGCAAAACACCCATACCAACTAAATTTGATCTATGTATTCTCTCAAAACTTTCCGCTAAAACCGCTTTTATCCCAATTAGTTTTGTTCCTTTTGCTGCCCAATCTCTTGAGGAACCAGTTCCATATTCTTTACCAGCTATTACAACTAAATCATCATTTCTCTTTTTATATTCCATTGCAGCTTCATAAACGCTCATGGGTTTACCCTCTGGATATAATATTGTGAACCCGCCTTCTGTGCCTGGAGCCATTTCGTTTCTAATTTTAACATTACCAAAAGTTCCTCTCATCATAACTTCATGATTTCCTCTTCTAGCACCATAAGAATTAAAATCTTTTTGCTGAATTTGATATTTTTCAAAATAATCTCCTGTAGGGCTTTCCTTTTTTATACTTCCAGCCGGTGATATGTGATCTGTTGTAACCGTATCTCCTAGAACTAATAAAATTCGAGCATCATTTATTGGTTTAAATCCCTCAGGTTTATCAGGAAGATCATCGAAGAATGGCGGCCTTTTCACATAAGTTGAATTTTCTTGCCAGTTATAAATATCACTATCTACAGTGTTTATTTCTCTCCATTCCTTAGGGCCTTCTGAGACATTAGAATACCTTTTTTTAAACATTTCAGAATCTAAAGAAGTTAACATAATTTCTTCAATCTCTTTATTACTTGGCCAAATGTCTTTAAGAAAAACATCTTTTCCGTTTTTATCTTTTCCTAGAGATGATTTATATAAATCAAAATTCATAGTTCCTGCAATTGCATATGCAACTACTAACGGAGGTGAAGCTAAATAATTTGCTTTAACATCTGGACTTATTCTGCCCTCAAAATTTCTGTTGCCAGATAAAACTGAGACTGCATATAAATCGTTTTGATTTATTGCATCAGAAATATCTTTATTTAAAGGACCGGAATTCCCAATACAAGTAGTGCACCCATACCCAACTAAGTTAAATCCTAATTCATCTAGATATTTGTTTAAACCAGCTTTCTCTAAATAATCAGTTACAACTTGTGAGCCTGGCGCTAGGGAAGTTTTGACCCAAGGTTTTACTTTTAATCCTTTCTCATGAGCTTTCTTTGCCAAAAGCCCTGCACCTATTAGAACACTTGGATTAGATGTGTTAGTGCATGATGTTATTGCAGCAATTACGATATCACCATCTGTAATTTCAAAATCAACTCCTTTAACTTTAGCTGTAACTTGCTTATCTCTTTTTGTATTTTCCTTATAAACCTTGGCGAAATCAGTTGCAGAGTTTGTTAATAGAACTTTATCTTGAGGTCGTTTAGGTCCTGATATGCTTGTGACCACTGTGCTTACATCTAATTTAACAACGTCAGTGAACGAAATGTCGTTGTTTGCCCATAATCCTTGCTCTTTACAATAATTCTCAACTAAAGAAATAGTTTGATCATCTCTACCCGATAATCTTAAATATTTTAAAGTTTCATTATCTACAGGGAAAAATCCACAAGTTGCTCCGTATTCAGGGGCCATATTAGCTATTGTTGCTCTATCTGCTAATGTAAGATTTTTTAATCCTTCCCCATAAAACTCGACAAATTTTCCAACTACACCTTTTTTTCTCAAAATTTCAACAATAGTGAGTACTAAATCAGTTGCAGTTGTACCTTCTTTTAATTTTCCTTTAAGCTCCACACCAATCACTTCAGGTATTAGCATTGATATTGGTTGACCCAACATTGCGGCTTCAGCTTCAATACCACCAACTCCCCATCCCAAAACTGATAATCCGTTTACCATTGTAGTATGACTGTCAGTTCCTACTAATGTATCTGGATAAGCATATAAAACGCCATCACTTTTGGATGACCACACCACTTTGGATAAATATTCTAAATTAACCTGATGACATATTCCTGTGCCAGGGGGGACTACCCTAAAGTTATCAAATGCTTTTTGTCCCCATTTCAAAAAAGAATATCTTTCCCCATTTCTAGAAAATTCCTTTTCAACATTTCTTGCAAATGATTTTCCAGATGCATATTCATCTACCATCACTGAGTGGTCTATTACCAAATCTACTGTAGAAAGAGGATTAATTTTTTCAGGATCTTTATTTTTATTTTTTACAGCGTCTCTCATGGCAGCTAAATCAGCGACTGCAGGTATTCCAGTATAATCTTGCATTAAAACTCTAGCTGGCCTATATGCGATTTCAGTATTTGATTTTTTATTTTTTAACCAGTCTTTAATTGCTAAAATTTGTTTTTCATCAACTGAAACTCCATCTTCATGTCTCAAAAGATTCTCAAGTAAAACTTTTAAAGAAATTGGTAGTTTAGAAATCCCCTCTAATCCGTTGATTTCTGCTTTTTTTAAACTAAAAATTTTAAAGTCTTTACCAGATGATGAAATACTATCTAATGATTTAAATGTGTTTTTACTATTAAATTTCATTGGCTATACATAGAACAAAATTACACAAACGATAAGTAAAAAAGACATTGTATAATTAAAATTCTTTATAAATTTATCACTTGTGGCGAATTTTCTCATATATTTTCCCATTAAACACCAGGTTGTTTGGCTTCCAACAGCCATTAAAAACCAAACCAAAGTAAGAATAATTGAGTCTCTTAAGTAATTATTTTGTGTATCAATAAACAAAGAAATTGAGGTCAAACCAACTATAATGCTTTTAGGATTTATAAATTGAAACCAAAAAGTATTAAGAAAAGTAACAGGCTTTGGATCAATTTTTTTATTTTTTGTCTGTCCCGCAAAAGATAATTTATATGCCATATATAGCAAATAAATGGACCCTAATATTTTAATTGTAGTTTGAATAAATTCATATTTTTGAAAAACGGCAGCCGATGTTAATTGTAAAAGTATAATTAATAATGTCCATCCAATTATAACTCCTAGCATTGTAGGAATGGCTTTTCTAAATCCAAAATTAAAAGCTGTGTAGGATGTCATAATATTATTTGGACCAGGAGAAAAAGCAGTTGCAATACCGAATAAAATTAATGGAAAAAGTTGCATTTAAATTTAATGAGGCGCTCTAAACTTACTATGACAAGCCGAACAATTACTCCACATTAATTCCTTCTGTGCTGCTCTTAGATCTTCAGCAGTCTCTATAGCCTTAGCAAGTTTTATCATATCATCTGATGCTTTTTTCATTAAAGCATTGAATTCATCTTTATTCTCCCAAATGCTCGGTAGTGCTCCTGTCTTAAACCCTTCTTTTGTATTTTCAGGAAAATAATCTAATAATTTTATATAATTATCTGAAATTTTTTTCATTAAAGGTTTAGCCTCCTCGATTCTTTTAGATTTCAGTAATATGGATATTTTTTTAGCGTTTTGATAGTTTTCGCTAAACATTGCTTTTCTACCTTTAATAATTTCTTCCACAGTTTGAGCATTAGCAGAAAAAGAAAAGAATAAAGAAAAAATAATAATAAGTGTTTTTATTATTTTAATCTTTTGTATCATAATCTTTATATTGTCATGAATACTGAAGATTTCCCATCTTTAAGTTGATAAATAACATAAGGCTCATCTTTATCACCTGGCATTCCTGGTGTGCCAATCGGCATTCCAGGTAAAGCTATACCATCAATATCTGGTTGCTCTTTTAGTAATTTGTTAACTGCTTCAAACGGGACATGTCCTTCAATAAAGTATTTACCCATAATAGTAGTATGACAAGACTGCATTTCTACTGGAATATTATATTTTTGTTTTATTGTATGAAGGCTTCTCATGTCTGTTTGTTTTACTTTGAATTTTTCTTTTTCTAAAAATAAAACATATCCATAACAACATCCGCATGAGGGAGTTTTAAAAACTTCAACGATTTGATTATTGTTAATATTAGCTAAAGCGTCTTTTTTATCTGTGACAAAGTTAAAGATATAATAAACAGAGAATAGTAATACTGTAAAAACTGTTAATTTGTTAATAATGTTTTTGAGTAGCATGCTTAAATATAATTTATTATGAAGATATTTAACAGTCGTAATGAGTATGGACTATTAGCCAAATTGTTCCACTGGGTTACATTTATTGTCTTAATAGCCCAGGTGCCCTTTGGATTTTACCTTGTGGGACTTGAATTTTCTGATGAAAGAATTGAACTTGAAAATATACATATCCTAATAGGAATAACCGTTTTCTATCTTACTTTGTTTAGACTAATTTGGAAATTTTTTAACAAAAGTCCATCTGAAACTAAGAGTTTTTTTAAGGGCCAAGTCTTTATTGGTAAGGCTAATCATTTCTTACTTTATTTAAGTATTTTTACTATAACTATCTCTGGAATTCTTAAGAAACTGTATATGGGAGAAACACTTAATTTTATATTTTTTAAATATGGATTTGAAAAAGATAATTTTGTTTTAGCGGATGCTTATTATGAAGTTCACATTTACGCTAATTACTTATTATTAGCACTTGTAAGTCTGCATATACTAGCGGTAATTGTTCATCATTTTGTTTTTAAGGATAAAATCTTAAAAAAAATTACTTAATGGCAAGCTTCGTTGAATTTTTTGAGTCTCCAATAATTATATGGCCAAGGGGTAACAAAACCGACAGCTAACATTATCGGCACTACCCACCAAGTTAAAATAGCTCCTCCTGTAAGAAAATAATCAGTAGCATTCATAGCAATTTCCATACTTACCATTGAGATTAAACTCATTCCAACAGCTGTTTTAAAAGCTAACTTAAAAGAAAAATTTTGTCTTAATAGGATAATAGTTTCTAAAATTATACTTGTAATAATTCCGTTGATTATCGCTAGAACCATTATTGCTAAAACAGGAAAGGGAATTTTTGTTAATTGAAAAAATAAAATAGTTCCAAAGTCACCAATAGAGCAACCAAGTAAACACCAAAATGTATTTTTGGCACTTCTAGACCAAGTATGTTTACAACTCCAGCTAAATGTTTCAGAACTCATGATAAAAAATTTGCAAAATACTTATGAATGAAAAAACCTAAAGTTAATAGGAGTATTCCAGTGCCATAGATCATCCAAAAATTCATATTGAATTGTTTTGCGAAGAAAAAAGGAAGGAAAAATAAATAACTTACTGGTACAGCAACTAAAATACTTTTGGCATACAAGACTGTTTTTTCAACGTTAGAATGTTCAAAATAAACAAAAGCAATTGCAATTAATGAAGCCATAGGTAAGGCAATTATAAAACCCGCCATCCTAGGATTTTGACCAGCAAGCCAAGAAGAAAAGGCTATAATTAATCCAGCAAGTAAAGCTTTTAGTGCAAATATCATTTACGCAATATCTAAACCATTATCAGTTTTCTGAGATGGATGCACTAGGACAACTTTTCCATCTTTTTCAATTGCTCCAAGCACCAATACTTCTGAAACTACTCCAGCAATATTTTTTTTTGGAAAGTTGCAAACACCTATTACTTGTTTACCAACTAGATTTTCTGCATTGTAGTAATGAGTTATCTGTGCAGAGGATTGTTTAATACCTATCTTGTCACCAAAATCGACTTTAACAACTAAAGAAGGCTTTCTAGCTTTTTCATTCTTTTTAACTTCTAAAACAGTTCCAACTTTAATTTGAACCTTTTTAAAATCATCATATGTAATTTCCATAAATTCCTTTCTGTAAATAAAAAAGGGGGCCTAAGCCCCCTTTTAAATTAGTTAAGCAATTGAATTACAGTTCTTTGTAATTACCTTTGCTCCACTCATAAAATACATAACCTGGTAAGCTCACGTCACCTTTTTTATCAAAGCTTAGTGAACCGATTACAGTATCAAACTTACCTTTTCTCATTACTTTAAGAACTTTTGCAGGGTCGTTTGATCCAGCTTGATTTGCAGCTTGTTCGAAAACTTGCAAAGCAGCATATGAGTAAAGAACATAACCTTCTGGCTCAATACCAGCAGCTTTAAATTCTTTTACAACATCTGCAGCAGCAGGGTTATTTCTTGGGTCTGGAGAGAAAGTCATTAAAGTACCTTCACCTGCATCACCTGTAATATCCCAATATTCAGCTGTTACTAATGCATCTCCACTAATTAATTTAGTAGACATACCTTGGTCTCTCATTTGTCTTACGATCAAACCACCTTCAGTGTGGTAACCACCAAGATATACTGCATCGATGTTATTTGATTTTAGTTTTGAAACTAAAGCAGAGTAATCTTTTTCACCTGCTGTGTAAGCTTCATACATAGCTTCTTTTAAGCCAGCTTTCTTCATGTTCTTTCTTGTAGCATCTGCTAAACCTTTTCCGTAAGCAGTTTTGTCATGAAGGATAGCTACTTTTTTACCTTTGTAGTTGTCAGCTAAGAATTTACCAGCAACTTCACCTTGCTGATCATCTCTACCACAAACTCTAAAAGTATATTTTCCACCTTTATCCGTTAAAGCTGGGTTTGTAGAAGCTGGTGAAACTTGGATAATTCCTTCTTCATTGTATACCGCTGAAGCTGGAATTGAAGAACCAGAACAGAAGTGACCTGCAACGTAAGCTACACCTTGACCAGCAAATTTGTTGGCTACAGCAACAGCTTGTTTAGGATCGCAAGCATCATCTCCGATTTCTAATTTTACTTTCTCACCATTAATTCCACCTTTTTTATTAACGTGCTTTAACCACATTTCAGCACCAGCTTTTAACTGAGCACCAAATGAAGCGTACTGACCAGACATAGGTCCAGCAGAAGCAACAACTACTTCAGCTTTAGCTGATACAGTAGCTAGCATTAACGTAGCGGCAATTAATGAAAGAAATTTATTTAAAGTTCTAAACATTTTATTTCCCTTTGTTTGTTAATTAATTAATTAATTATGAATATTGAACACGTAAATTTGAGACTTGTAAATATGAAAAAATGTTAATTTTTTGCCCCACCCTCGAGGTAAGCCGCTTGAATATCTTTATTTTTTAGAAGTTCTTGACCAGAACCCTTAATGGTCACCTTGCCGTTGACTAATACATATGCACGGTCAGCAAGCTCTAAAGCTTTTTTAGCATTTTGCTCTACTAAAAAAATTGTAACATTTTTTTCCTTATTAATATTCTTAATAGAAATAAATATTTGGTTAACTAATTTAGGGGCTATGCCTAAAGATGGCTCGTCTAATAATAAAACTTTTGGCTTACTCATTAATGCTCTACCGATTGCAAGCATTTGTTGCTCCCCGCCTGAAAGAGTTCCGCCTCTTTGTGTTTTTCTATCACTTAATACAGGAAATAAATCGTAAACTTCTTTTATATCTGTCTCAAAGAACTTTCCTTTTTCATTAGCGTGAGCGCCCAGTCTTAGATTTTCTTCAACTGTTAATCTTGAAAAAATTCTTCTACCTTCAGGTACTTGGCAGATACCAAGATCTACAATTTTATGTGGTTCTCTATTCTCAATATTTTCACCGTTAAAGACAATATTGCCTCTCTTGGCTTTATTAACTCCACTTATAGTCATAAGCAAAGTTGATTTACCAGCTCCATTTGAACCAATAAGTGAAACTATCTCCCCTTGATTGACATCAAGATCAACACCTCTGAGTGCTTGTATCTTTCCGTAAAAAGTTTCAACGTTAGAAATTTTAAGCATTATTCATCAACTCCTAGGTAAGCCTCAATTACTTCTTTACTAGTCTTAGTTTGATCAGCTGTACCTTCAAATATTTTTTTTCCGTAATTTAAAACTACAACATGATCAGAAATGCCCATCACAACACTCATGTCGTGCTCAATTAAAAGAATTCCTGTTTTTTTCTCTGTCTTTATAAACTTTAATAATTTATTTAATTCAGCGGACTCTTTTGGATTTAAACCAGCAGCTGGTTCGTCTAAACATAAAAGTTTAGGTTCAATACACATGGCTCTAACAATTTCTAGCTTTCTTTGATCTCCGTAAGGTAAATCACCTGCATTATCATCTGCTCTATTTGTTAAACCAATAATATCTAACCAATATCTTGCTTTATCGACTGCTAGCTGCTCTTTATCTCTATAAGATTTAAGGTTTAATAAACCAAACAAAGAATAGCCTGAAGCAACCATCAATTCATTATGCTGAGCTACTAATAGATTTTCCAATACTGACATTGCTGGAAATAGTCTTATGTTTTGAAAAGTTCTTGCTACTTTTGCAACATGAGCAATTTTAAAGTCAGTATACTTTCTAAGAGAAATTTTACCTTCATTTTTATGCAAAAACATTTGACCATTAGTAGGTTTGTAAAAACCAGTTAAACAATTAAAGACGGTTGTTTTCCCAGCACCATTAGGTCCAATGATTGAAGTAATTTCATTATTTTTCGCATCAAAACTTAAATTATCAATCGCTGTCAAACCTCCAAACTGCATCGTTAAATTCTCTACTGAAAGAAGATTGCTCATTTCTTATCTCCATGCATAAGAATTGTTGGTTTACGGTTTGCTAGAATTCCTTTTGGTTTAAACACCATGATTAAAACCATAGCTCCACCAAATGCTATCATTCTATATTGTTCTAAATCTCTAAACATTTCGGTTATTCCAATTAAGAAAATAGATGCGAGCACAACACCGGTTTGTGATCCCATTCCACCTAAAACAACGATGGCTACAATTATTGCTGACTCTATAAATGTAAAACTCTCAGGACTTATAAATGCTTGTCTTGTTGCAAAGAATGATCCAGCGAAACCCCCAAACATTGCACCAATTGCAAATGCAGTGAGCTTTGTGTTTGTGGGATTTACTCCTAGAGATTTACAAGCAATTTCGTCTTCTCTTAATGCTTCCCAAGCTCTACCAACAGGAAGTTTTCTTATTTTTAAAGTAAAGTAATTAGTAATTAGAGCTAATATTAAAATTAAATAATATAAGAATATTATTCGGTGCATCGTAGAATATTCTAGATTAAAGAAGGTATGGAAACTTGCTTCACCTTCATCTGGAGATCTTTTGAAAGGTAAACCAAAAAAAGAAGGTCTTGGTATTCCTGTTATTCCATCTGGACCATTAGTAACTTCGTACCAGTTAATTAATACGATTCTTATAATTTCACCAAAACCTAAAGTTACGATCGCTAAATAGTCTCCTCTTAATCTTAAAACAGGGAAACCTAATAAAATTCCAAAGAAAGCTGCAAAGACACCAGCTAGAGGTAAACATATCCAGAAAGACCAACCAAATGTAGTTGCAATTAGTGCGTAGGAATAAGCGCCGACAGCATAGAAAGCAACATAACCTAAATCAAGTAAGCCCGCTAAACCAACAACGATATTTAAACCCCAGCCAAGCATGATGTAAGTTAAAATCATTATGGCTACATCCATAAAGTATCTATCAGTGAACGGTAAGAATGGAAAAACAACAGCAAATAGTATTGCTGTTATTGCTAAATGTTTTGCTTTCTCTTCAGTTACAGATGAGAGCTTAGAAGTAAACTTTGAAAAAAAGGTAAATTCAGTTTTTCTTGCTGAGTTTAAATTAATTAAAAATCTACCAAGAATACATAAGCCAACAAGAATAAAAACTATTCCCCACTGCGGTGTAATAAATAAACCCTCTCCTTTTGATGCAGTTCTTAAACCGACAATAGGCCCGAATAATGCTAAAGCAATTACTCCAGTAAATAAACTATCTTTAACAGATTGAATGATATCTTTCTTTTCCATTAAACCTTCTCAATATCAGGTTTTCCAAGAAATCCGGTTGGGAAAAATATTAAAACAACAATTAAAACACTAAATGCAGCTACATCTTTATATTCAAGTGAAACATATCCAGCCCAGAAAGTTTCTATAAGCCCAATTAATAATCCGCCTAACATTGCACCAGGTAATGAACCAATTCCTCCAAGCACTGCTGCCGTAAATGCTTTAATACCTGCTAAGAAACCAATATAAAAATCTATAACTCCATAATATAAAACAAACATCATACCTGCTACTGAAGCTAAAGAAGAACCAATTATAAATGTAATAGAAATTGTTCTATCTACATTAATTCCAAGTAACGCTGTCATTGTTCGGTCTTGTTCGCAGGCTCTTTGAGCTCTTCCAAGATCGGTCTTTGTAATTAAATAAGTAAAGATACCCATTAAAATAACTGTTAAAACAACAATAAAAATTTGTAAGTAGCTAACTGTTACAACAAATTCAGAATTTTTAAAAAATTCTAAACCACCAGAAATTAGTGGCTGCATTGGTTTCACTCTTGCGCCTTGTGCGACTTGTACATAGTTTTGAAGTACGATTGACATTCCTAAAGCAGAAATAAGTGGAGCTAATCTAAAAGATCCTCTTAAAGGCTTGTAAGCTAATTTTTCTACTGTCCATCCATAGCAAGCGGTGAACAGCATTGCGATTAATAAAACTAATAACAATATGACCGGTAAAGCTACACCAGTTAATCCAAATATAATAAATGAAATTAAAGCAACGAAGGCTCCGATCATGAAGATGTCTCCATGAGCAAAATTAATCATACCGATAATTCCATAAACCATCGTATAACCAATTGCGATAAGTCCGTAGATCGAACCTAAAGTAATCCCGTTGACTAATTGTTGTATAAAATATTCCATGATTTATTTACTCACTCTATTGTTTACGTTTTCAAGAGCTTTAGAGAACTTAGTAAAGAATTTTCCTTTTTTCAATTCATTAAGAACCTGCATATTTAAGCCTTTTGGGGTTTGTGAGTCTGCTACGAGTTTTTTAAATCCTTGAGATGATTTATTAAGAGCATCCTGACTTAAGGCGAAAAATAATTCAGCTACATAAGTGTCAGCAAATTTTTTATTGATCCCCTTTTTAACAAGCCATTTAGAACTTGTGTTCAAAATTTCATAATAAGCAGCCATCAAAGATGCAGTTGACCAAAACTTATAACTTAGTTTTTCATTTTTAATTTCTAAAACGTTGCCTAAGTGTTTAAAAATATTTTTTGCAAATTTACTTGGGGGACAAATAATTATTGGTCCCTTTTTAATCTCTATTGGAGGTAAAGGAATAGCTCTTACTATATTCTTATTATTTATAATTTTTTTCAACTTAATTAAATTAATTGTAGATATAAGACTTATTATTTTCTTATGTTTTGAAAAAGAAAGTTTATGTAAAATTTTATTTCCTACATTTGGCGTTATACCTAAAAAAATTACAGAAGATTTATCTATTATTTCTTGATTATTTTTTATTACTTGAATTAACCTAAATTTTTTTTTTAGTTTATTTGATATTTTAGCGTTTCTTGAAGATATATAAATCTTCTTAACTTTTAATTTAGATTTAAAAATACCATAAATAATAGAAGAAGATATTTTTCCTGTTCCAATAAAGCCTAAAATCATAAGAAATTAAGATATATAAGCTTATTACAATAATAAAGAAGATTTTTACCCTATGAGGTTGCTGAAAAATTACAATAATTTAAATCACTTAGAAATTTTTATAAATCTTATACAATGAATGTTGAACTTTACTTAAATTTTTTTGATTTGCAGATACCCATGGATTTTTACAACCCCATTTTTTAATTGTTGGTATTAAAGTATGCTCCCAATTTAAATAGCCTTTCGAGTCAGATTTGTTTCCAAGGTGCCTTTTTGGAAAGAAATAAGTGGGATCAGATTTGGTTAATTTATAAGTTTTTTTAATTTTATGAGCATTATTTTTCTGCCATATAGCTTGGTAACCCATTCGCCTCAACCATATAACAGTAAAAACAGCTGAGCTTGGAATGTTAGAAAATATTAAAACTTTAGTATTTGTTGATGATATAAATTTATCAGTACTTTGTATTAGTGTCGTTGCATTAACTTGTCTCCAACCAGCTATTTTTTTAAAATTTTTAATTTCAGAATGTATTTGAAAATTATATAAGTTAGTGTTTTTACTTTTTATCTGAGTTAATGGGATCTGAAATTTTTTAGCAATGCTATTTGCTAATTTTAAATCATCTTTATAGTTTATTTTTGTAGATTTAATTTTTGATTGGTTATTAAATTTACGGTCAAACCCACTTAACACCCAGTTTTGTGTTCCACCATTCAAAACATATTTTTTATTATTAAAATCAAAATCCTTTAATGTTTGGTATGCAATAATACTCCTTGTTCTACCGGCACAATGAACAATATAATTTTTTCTTAAATTCTCTTTATTATTTATATAACACGGTAATTCACCTCCAGAACATTGAACTGATTGAGGTAGAGAAAATTTTTCAAATTCTTTTTTAGGTCTGGCATCAATTTGTAAATAATTATGTTTTTTTTTGTGAATTTTATAAAGGTCTTTAGCATATAAATTTTTAATATTAGAGGTAATTTCTATCCATTCACCAAATGCTTTTGAAAAAGTGTATTCTCCCGCCCAAAAGGGAAATTTATGTTTTTTCCAATTTTTATAATCCCCTTTAACAATAAACGATTTATGATACCTCATTTTTTTAAGTATTTTTTGTATTTGAATTGTTTGAATATTATTTTTTAAACCAATTAGTATTAGTGTAGTATTTAAATCAGGAACTAATTCTCTTATTAAATCTTTAAATTTTGAGAAGGGACAATTGACCGAACCAAAAGCAAAACCATGAACATATTCTTTTCTTTCTCTAATATCCAAAAAAGAGATATTTTTTTTATTATTTTTTAAAAGATTTATTGTTTGTTTAGCGCTGATTTCGTTTTCTTTTAATATACTTTTTTTATCCATTGATTTATAAAATTTGCAATATCTGAGCTATTTTTTTCGTGCATCATCATGTGTCCATTTCCTTTAATATTGTTATCTTCTAATCTTATAAAATCATGCTTAACTCCTGCTTGTTTTAAAAAATTACTAGTCCCATGATCATAAGGGGAATGATAAGATGCTTCTGCTGTTAAAATTAAGATTTTAACTTTTGAAAGATTGACAAGTTTTCTTGCAGGTTCTTTTTGAAGAAAACATTGCACTAAATTTTCTGGAGTTTTATTTTCATCAATTTTAGGTATAAGTTTTTCATTATCCTTCAATGGTGGATCATAAGTAAGGGGTGAATACGTAATGCCGTTGGGTCTATCTGGTTCTAAGCTTGTTTGATACCATTTTTTATCAAAATCATTTTTTTTAAAAGTTTGTTTATTTAAATGACTATGTTTAATACCGCCATACGAAACATTAAAAAATGGTGGCCCATTTGGCTCTACGGCTACACAAGCTTTTACTTTATCTGGTCTAACATCAGCAGCTAACCAACAAAAAGGTCCTCCTTGGCTATGGCCAAGGACAACAGTTTCTCCAACTAGATCAATAAGTTCTGAGAGTGCTAACTTCGACATTTCTTCGATATATACTCGATCTGACATCGTATTGACCTGAGAGGCCATATATTCCTCAAATATTTTATCTCCCCTCAACCCACTTCCAGGCCACTGATTGTGTAATTTTGCTTGAGGCCAATTACCTTTTTTTGCCATGGCTGTGAACCTTCTCTCCGCATCTTCTATATTAGTTTCTCTATCCATATATTCACCATAGAGAGTGCTTGAATAGCCTGATCTTGCTCTACCAGGTTGGTCAACGACGTAAACTGAATAACCGTGAGATAAAAAGTCATGAAGCCAACCTCTTCTTCCGTCAGCAGTAGTTATAAAACCTGAGCCACTTTGACCTCCACCATGGATTAAAATTATATTTTTATTATTAGATTTTGCGGGTATGAAGCTTTCAACATACATTTTTCCTTTAAAAATATTGTTATCTTTTACTTTTTGAACTTTTCCACCCACAAAAAAAATTTTGTGTTCTTTGAGATTAATTTCTGAGTTCTTATTCATACAGTTTTCATTTTATATCTTGAAAAGGTTAATACAATTTCATTTTTTTTTCCTTAAAAACTTTAAAATAAATGGAACAGAAAAAATTATAAAGAATACTCTTAGAAAATGGTGGTAAGTCACAAATAATGGGTCAATGTCATAAGCAACACTTATAACTACTACCTCATGAAGCCCTCCTGGAGCAAAACTTAAAAAGGCAGCCATGAAGTCAAAGCCTAAATATATTTTTAAAATGTAAGCAAAAATAGCAGCAATACCTAGTAATATTGCTGACATTATAGCACCATGAAAAGAAAAAAATAATATTTCTTTCGGTGCTAAACCACTTAATCTACACCCAATCGCAGATCCTAAAAAAACTAAAGCCACATTAATAAAAATATCAGGGAAACGTGCAGTTGTTAGTTCTAGGGTATAGAAAAAACCAGCGACTATCATTGCTGCTAGTATTGGAGCAGATGGTATTCTAAATTTTTCTAAAACTTTTGTTCCAATTAAGGAAACAATAATTAAAAAAATTATTTCTAGAAAATACCTTAAATTGTATGTAGCTATATTTCCAAAAGAGTCTATTTCTTGATAGCCTATTTGGGTCACAAATATAAAAGGCAAAAAAAGAACAACAAATAATACTCTAGTAGCTTGAGGAATAACTACTTGGCCTCTTTCTTTTTTATTATTTGTAATATCGCTTATTGCAGTTGATATAACAACAAATGCGCCAGGTAAAGCAGCCAATGTTGAAACATATTTTTTAAATTTACAAATTTTTACAAAATAAAATGCAACTACTACTGTTCCAACAATTGTACATATAATCATTGCGATAGAAGAATATATCCAAAGATGGATTTTATATAATAATGAGATATTAAATGATCCAGCAAGAATTACACCAATTATTAATAAAACAGGAAGAAAAATTTTTTTATCAAAAGTAATTTTGTAACTGGTAAAAGATACTACAAGATTTAACAACAAAGCTCCTAAAAGCCATGGTAAAGGTAAATTTATTAATGTAGCAAGATAGCCCCCTAAGATACCTATTAAGATACTCTTATAACTTCTCTTCATTGCTAAATAATAATTTTTCATAATTAATTTTGTTTTATTTTTAGATATTTTTTTAATTCTAGTAAATTTAGAGTATCGCTTGCTTTGTTTTTGAATTTGGGGTTTTTATTTTTTTTAATTAAGTCAAGTGTTTGATTTGTTGAGTCGACATAGCTATTTAGTAACTGTTGAGAATATAAAATAAACTTAAAGCTACTCTTTTTAATTTTATTCATATTAAATTTAATTTTTTCTGTGATATTTATAAAAAGTGGTATGTTTTTAACTTCTTTAGAAATTAGATCTGCTTGTTTAGTATTATTAATCCCTGTAATAAAAATGGCATCAGCTCCTAATTTTTTATATAAATTTGCTCTATTTACAGCTTCTTTGATTGAATTGTTAGTTAAAGCATCAGTTCTTGCTATTATTAAAATACCTTTTGCTTTTTTAGATGCTTTAATTGCTGTCTTAATTCTTTTTGATGCATTTTTCATATCTAGCAATTTTACTTTATCTGTTAAGGCACATATTTTTGGAAATACCTGATCTTCTAGAATTAAAGCCGATGCACCGGCGTGCGAAAGATCCTTAACTGTTTTAAAAACATTCTTCAAATCTCCAAAACCAGTATCAGCATCTACAATAATTGGAATTTTTGATTGATTGCAAATTAGTTTAGTCGATTCAATAAGTTCTTTTCTAGAAATTACACTAGCGTCCGGATACCCAAAGCTAGCAGATGAAAGTGCGAAACCTCCTATAAATCCAATTTTAAAACCTTTTTTTTCAATTAATTTAATAGAAAGAGGGTCATGGCAAGTTGGGATTTTATAAGATTTTTTATCATTAAAATACTTTTTTAATGTTTGAGTTTTTTTATTCATTAGATACAAGTCTTTTCATTTGATTTTGATACCCGGATAAAATTTTGTAAAATTTTGCTACTGATTTATTTGTAAAAAATTGTCTCCAACCGGATATACTTAATGTTCCAGTAAAATTTTCCTTATTATTAAATATTGGAACAGCGACACTTGCTATGTTATCCAATCTTTCTCCTGCAGTATAAATATAACCTTTTTTATTTATCAAATTTTTAAGCTCATGATCATTTTGAGTAAAAGCTTTTATTACTTTTCCAGTAGCCGATTTTAACTCAAATGTAGTCCCTTCAACTACATAATGGTTGAGTTCCGACTTTGAGTTTACTCTATATAAACAAACTTTTTTACTACCTGCTTTTACCCAATACCCAGCTGATTGCCCTGTAGACTCCAGTATTCTATTTAGTATTAACCTTATCTCTTCTCCTGATTTAAAGTTTGAGTTGTAAATTGAACCTAATTTCCAACTACCTGGTCCCAATCGGTAGCTACCATTAATTTCATTTTTGATTAAAAAATTGTATTTAATTAGTGAGTTACAGATTCTTAAAATTGTAGATTTATTTAGCTTTGTAGTTGAGGAAAGTTCTTTTAAAGACACACTTTTGTTAGCATCATCAAATGAATTTAAAATCTGAAAAGTTTTGTCTAGAACTTTAATGTTGCTCATGTGTTTTGCATTGTGAAACAGACATTTTATATTATAAAATTTGTTGACAATCTATAATTTTTTTGTTGAACTAAGAAATCACTACAAATTGTTATGGGAAAAGCTTACACACCAAATATAAAATCAGATAAAGGAAAAAACCTCACAAAGTACGTTGCTGAATTTATTAAAAAAAATAAGTATCAATCAATTCCTAAAAACGTTGTTGAGTTAGCTAAAAAACATATTTTAGATGGTTTCGGTTTGGCTTTATCAGGATCAGTAGCAAGAACTGGAGATTATTTATTTAAACATATTAAAAATAACTCTGCGAAAGGAAGAGCTACTGTAATTGGTTCAAAAATGAAAGTGACATCTCGATTTGCTGCATTAGCCAACGGTACCGGGATACACTCTGATGACTACGATGATACTCAATTAGCTGTTCAAAAAGATAGAGTTTATGGCTTGTTGACACATCCAACTGCACCTTGTTTACCAAGTGCTTTTGCTGAGGGAGAGTTAAAAAAAATTAATGGTAAAGCTTTTTTAAATGCGTACCTAATTGGTGTGGATGTTGAATGTAAGGTTTCTGAAGCAATGTCGCCAAGGCACTATCAACATGGTTTTCATTCGACAGCAACTTGCGGGACTTTAGCCTCTGCTGCTGCTGCTGCAAAAATTAGAGGTTATAATATATCTCAAATCCAACAATCTTTAGCTATAGCAGCTACGATGAGCGCTGGCTTAAGAGAAAATTTTGGTACAATGACAAAACCATTGCATGCAGGAAGAGCTGCTGAAAGTGGTGTCGTTGCTTGCGACTTAGTTGGTTTTGGATGGTCAGCAACTGATAAAATTTTGGAGTCACCAAGAGGGTTTTTTCAAGCTCATGGTGGAGGCTACAATTTAAATTCAGTAAAAGGCCAGCTCGGAAGACCATGGACTTTTTCGAAACCTGGTGTTTCTATTAAACCTCACCCTTGTGGTTCATTAACACATCCAGGAATGACGAAAATGCTTGAGTTAATTTTAAAACATGACATTAAGCCAAATGAAGTTGTTAAAGTTGATGTAGGCACTAACCACAATATGCAAAACGCTTTAATCCACCATAGACCTACAAATGAATTCCAAGCGAAGTTTAGTATGGAATATTCGATGGCTATCCTTCTGGTGCAAAGACGTGCTTATATTCCTGAGTATCAAGACAAAAGAATAAACAAACCAGATGTTCAGCAAATGCTTAGAAAAGTAAATTTTTATAAGAACAAAATTGCTGAGGCAGCTGGATACGACAAAATGACTACAATAATTGATATTTATTTAAAAAATGGAAAGAAAATATCCGGTCGTGGAGATTTTGGTAAAGGAAGCCCTATGATTCCAATGTCTTACGATGAAGTTGCAGACAAATTTTTAGGTTGTTGTGAGTTCGCTAAGTGGCCATCAAAAAAATCAAAAGCCCTTATTGAATTGGTGAGAAATCTTGAAAAAGTAAAAGATATTTCTAAATTAAGTAAGCTTTTATCTAAATAATTAAATTCTAATTGTTAATATCCGTTTCATAATGGATTTTTAGTTTTATATTGTAAAACAAAATTTATCTTTATCTTTTAAATAAATATAATAAAACAGAGTTATGGATACCTTTGATTTAGTAATCGTTGGAGCGGGAAATGCTGCTCTTTCTGCAGCAATATCAGCAAAGGAAAATGGTGCAAAAAACATTTTAGTTTTAGAGAAGGCTTCAAAAAAAGATCGCGGTGGTAACAGCAGGTATACTAATGGAGCTTATAGATTTGCCTATAAAGGTTTTTCAGATTTAAAAAAAATAATTCCTAACTTAAAACATACAAAAAAAATTGATTATGGTAAGTATACTTCTTCAAATTTCCTTAGAGATATGAACAAAGTTACTCAAGGAAAGACAGATAAATATTTGTCTAAAACATTAACCTCAAAAAGCTTCGAGACAATACATTGGTTAAGTAAAAAAGGTTTAAAATTTAAACCAATAAAAGGAAGACAATCCTTTAAAGTAAACGGAATAATGAAGTATTGGGGTGGCCTCACATTAGAAGTAAACGGGCAAGGTGAAAAACTAGTCGACTCATTATTGAATATAGTAAAAAAAAATGGAATTAAGATTCAATACGATACAGCAGTAACTGAATTAATTTATAAAAAAAAAATTGTATGTGGTGTAAAAATATTACATAAAAAAAAGATTAAGAAAATCTTTTCAAAATCTGTGATACTTGCTTGTGGTGGGTTCGAGTCTAGCTCAAAAATGAGAAAGAAGCATTTAGGTGTAGGCTGGGAAGCAGCTAAAGTAAGAGGAACAAGACACAATACTGGTGATGGATTAAGTATGGCCTTGAAAATCGGAGCAATGCCATTTGGAAATTGGTCAGGGTGTCACGCGGTTTTCCATGACATGAATGGTCCTGAATTTAGTGACTTAAAAATTAGTAATAAGTATAGAAAAATCAGTTATCCTTGGGGAATAGTTTTAAATCTGAAAGGTGAAAGATTTGTTGATGAGGGAGAAGATTTTAGGAATTTTACTTATGCTAAATTTGGACGTGAAGTAATAAACCAACCTAAACAAGTTGGTTGGCAAATTTTTGATAAAAAAGTACGCCATATGTTATATCCAGAGTATGATGTAAAATCTGCAACGATGGTTAAAGCTAACTCTATTAAAGATTTAATGTACAAGATCAAAGGAATGAACAGATCAAAAGCTTTAAAAACAATCTTTTTATATAATAATGCGGTTACAAAAAATATTAAGTTTAACCCAACAATTAAAGACGGAAAAAAAACAACTGGTTTAAAAATAAATAAAACTAATTGGGCAAACTTAATCGATAAGCCGCCATTTTATGCTTACGGTGTTACATGTGGGATAACTTTTACCTTCGGAGGATTAAAGGTAGATAAAAACTGCCAGGTTTTAAATAAATTTAGAAAACCTATTAAAGGGTTATTTGCAGCGGGTGAGATAATTGGTGGAATTTTTTATTTTAATTACCCCGGAGGTAGTGGTCTTACGTCTGGAGCAGTTTTTGGAAAAATTGCAGGAAAATCAGCAGCTAAATTTTAAAAGGGGTCTTTACTTTATATTTTTGTGCTAGTTTATTGAGCTCAATAATTATTCCCTTAGACAAACTTATACCTTTTTTTTTATTTGAAAGATAATTTAAATATTCTGGTTCTCCTGGGTGCATAATTGTCTTAAAACCTTTTGCCTTTTTCAGTTTTTTTACTTTTTTAAAACCAAATTCAATTTTTTTTATAAAACTATTATGTGACTGAAATAAATCTGTCCTCATACAAATCATTAAGTGTCCCACATTTGATGGGCCAGAAAAATCATTGATTGCATTTTTAACTTTACCACTATGGTTTGCCCCAGTAAAAATACCTGCTACTATATCCATCATCCAGGATATACCAGCACCTTTCATTCCTCCAAAAGGCAACATAATACCTTCAAAAGCTTTTGACCCATCATTAGTAGGTTTTCCAAATTTATCTAAAGCATATCCGAAAGGAATTTTGATTTTTTTTTGAGCTGCGAATTTTAATTTACCTCTTGCAACGGAGGACGAAGCCATGTCTAAGATAAAAGGCTTATTTTTATTTTTTGTCGGACATCCAAATGCAAAAGGGCTTGTACCAAAAAAAGGAGCCATAGCACCATGAGGCGGTAATGCTTTTGAAGCATTGGTGTATACCCATGCAATACATTTATTTTTTGATGCAAATTCTAAATAATTGGCGGCCATGCCGAAATGATTGCTTTTACTTATCGCAACTAGACCTATACCTTTTCCTTTGGCTAAAGAAACACATTTTTTTATACCCGCATTAGCAGCTAAATAACCAAGACCATTATCCCCGGATAAATGAAAAATATTATTTGAAATTTTTTTGAATTTTAAA
>CACICB010000009.1 GCA_902585045.1 uncultured Pelagibacteraceae bacterium
CAAGTGGACTTCTCAAAAAAAAATAAAAATTGTTGTATCGAAGGAAGAGATATTTCAACTAAAATTTTACCTAGATCAGATATAAAATTTTTTTTTAAATGTAATTTAAATTTAGCAGCTATCAGAAGGCATAAAGAGTTAAAAAAAAATAACCCCAAAATTGATCTAAATGAAGTAAAAAAAGCCTTGAGAGCGAGAAATTTGTTAGATAAAAAAAGAAAAAACTCCCCTTTACTTAAACATAGAGATTCGGTAGTAATCGACACCGGAAAATTAAACAAACATGCTATGTTGAGAAAAATGTCTAATACCGTAGAAAGAATATTAAAATATAAATATGGCAACAGAACAAGAGATTAAAAAACCCAGCCCACTGCAAAAAGAATTTCAAACCCTTTTAGACAAAGACTTTAAAGATAGAAAACTCAAAGAAAATGAGATTGTTAAAGCCACAGTAACCGAAATTACAAAAAATTTCATTGTTGTGGATTGTAAAGCTAAAATGGAAGGAATGATACCTATAGAAGAATTTAAAAATGATAATGAGTTAGAAAAATTAAAAGTTGGTTCTACAATTGAAGTATATTTGGAGAGAATTGAGAGTTTCAAAGGAGAAATAATAATTTCAAGAGATAAGGCTCGAAAAATGAAAGCTTGGAAAAAAATGGAAAAGGTATTTGAAACTCAAGAAGAGATGACAGGTTATATTACTGGAAAAGTAAAAGGTGGCTTTATTACTACGGTAGAAGGTTTGCCTTGCTTTATGCCCTCTTCGCAAATTGATGTCAGACCTTTGAAAAGAATAGACCATCTTATGAATACACCCGTTAAAGTAATTGCAACAAGGATAGATAAAAATAGAGGAAATGTTTGTGTTTCAAGAAGAGCTGTTCTTGAAAAAAGCAAGAATGCAGAAATATCTGAAGCTTTAAAGAATATAAGGGAAGGTGACATCGTAGAAAATGCAATAGTAAAAGCAACAACTGATTGGGGGATATTTTTAGATATCAACGGGATAGATGCATTGTTACACGTTTCGGATTTAAGTCACGGAAGAGTAAAAAAACCTGCTGACTTAGTTACAATTGGTCAAAAATTAAAAGTGAAGATCACAAAAATAGATGAAAAAACTAATCGTGTTTCTGCATCAATTAAAGCTTTAACTGAAGATCCTTACTCAAATATTGAAGAAAAGTATAAAGTAGGGGAAATCTATGAGGGAGAGGTCACAAAAATAATGGATTATGGTTGTTTTGTTAAAATTGAAGATGGAATTGAAGGTTTGATACATAACTCAGAGTTAGACTGGACAAATCGAAATATAAAACCAAGTAAAGTTTTGTCCGTATCACAAAAAATAAAATTCAAAATTGTAAATATTGATAAGGATACCAAAAGGGTATCTTTGTCTTATAAAGCAATTACTGAGAGCCCTTGGGAGAAAATTAAAGAAAAAATTAATCAAGAAACAAAAATTAAGATTACTAATATTACTGATAAAGCGATATTTGGAGAGATAGTAGACTCAGGTTTATCAGGAATGCTTCACTACAAGGAGATATCATATAATGAGAACATTGAAGATCTAAAAAAATTCAATAAAAACGATGTAATAAATGTTAAAATTTTAGAAATAAAAGACGAAAAAATTAGATTTTCAAAAAGATCCTTGGACAAGGACCCACTAGAATGGTTTAAAGATAATAATAAAAGAGTTGGAGATATTATTACTACAAAAATTCACGAGGTTTTAAAGTCTGGTGTAAAGGTTTCTATTGATAAGGAAAAAAAATTAATAATTTCAATAAAAAAAATTGACTTGGCAAAAGATGCAGCTGACGCAAGACCAGAGGTATTTTCACCAGGAAATGCCCTAGATGCAAAAATTACCGAGTTAGACTTAAAAACGAGAAAAATAAAGTTAAGTGTTAAAGCTGCTCAAATAGATGAAGAAAAATCTCTAATAGCTAAATTCGGTGAAGGTGCAACAAAATCTGGAGCTACTCTTAAGGGTATTTTCGAAAAAGCTATAGGAAAAAAAGGAAAAAAAGAAAAATAGTTGTCACGCCAAAAACTTATTAAAAAAATTAAAAAGAAAAATCCCAGTCTTAATAATAAAGAAATAGAAGAGATTATAAACAGTTTCTGCGAAACCATTGAAAAAGGGTTAAAACAAGGTCGAAAAATAGAGTTAAGAGGCTTTGGAACTTTTTTTACAAAAAAAATTAAAGAAAAATATAATGCTCGAAATCCAAGTACTAAGGAATTAATATATGTTCCTGAGAAAAATAAGGTAAGATTTAGACCAAGTCGAAAACTTAAAAACTTTATAAACGAATGAAAAAAAAGAAAATATTTATTGCTTGTGATACTACAAGTCTCAAAAAAATAAAAAAAATTATCAAAGAAACTCAAAATTCAAAATTCAGCTTTGGATATAAATTCGGTTTACAATTTTTGAATTCTAAAAATGGAAGAAAATTTGTTTCAAGTCTAAAAAATAAGATTACATTTGGAGACTATAAGTTAGCAGACATTCCTAATACTTGTGCATCTGCAATTAAAGCTGTGAGAGATTTAAAATTGAACTATATTACTATTCATATCAGTTCAGGTTTAAAAGCTCTTAAAGCTGCAAAAAAAGTTTCAGGGAAAACTAAATTAATTGGTGTGACTGTACTCACTTCACTTGATAACAAATCTTTAAAAGAAATAGGATTTGAAAAAGAAGTAAAGAAATTGGTGCTGCATCAAGCTAAATTGGCATCAAAAGCAAAATTAGATGCAATTGTATGTAGTCCTCAAGAAATTAAAATTGTGAAAAAAGTTTTTAAAAAAGAAATAATTACTCCTGGAATAAGATTGTTAGGAGATGGTAAAAATGATCAAAAAAGAGTTATGTCGCCTAAACAAGCTTTTAAAAACGGAGCAACAGCCTTAGTTATTGGTAGAAGCTTAACTGGTAACATCAAAAAAAATATACAGAAGCTCACCAGAGAACTTAATTAAGATGAGAGTAAAAGTTTGTGGCTTACACCCTGTAAGAGATGTTCAGCTTTGTATTGATCTTGGAGTAAACTTTTTAGGATTTGTCTTTTACCAAAAATCTCCACGAAATTTAAACTTAGAAGATATTCATAAATTGAAAGCATATGACAAAAAAAATTCATTTTTTACCGCTGTTACAGTTAATCCAACAAACGAGTTTATCAAAAATACAATTTTAGGGAACTTTGATTATATTCAGCTTCATGGATCAGAAACAAATGATAGAGCCGGAGAAATCAAATCGATGGGGTTGAAAATAATTAAAGCTATTAAGGTTAAAAATGAGTCTGACATAGAAAATTATAAACAATATGAGAATGCTGACATTATTTTATTTGATACACCAGGTATGGAAAAATCTATTGAGTTTCCAAAAAATTTAATCTCAAGAATTCCAAAAGGTGAAAAATATGCTCTTGCAGGATCAATTTCTCATAATAATATTGAAAATATCGCAAAATTAGGAGTTACTTTTTGTGATTTGTCCAGCAGCTTGGAATCAGGTACACAATTAGGATACAAAGATCACCATAAAATTAAAAGTTTTATAAAAAAGATAAATGAAATTAAAAATTAGAAAAAATTTAGCTCTGATTGACCAGCATGATAAGAATTTTATGTACGGTGGAAAGTTTGGTGGAAATTTTATACCTGAGACTCTCAAAAAACCGGTAGATGATTTAACAAATTTATTCGCGAAATTAAGAAAAGATAAAAAATTTCTTAAGGAAAGAGATCATTACTTTAAAACATATGTTGGTACCCCTACGCCATTTATTAAACTTGATAATTTAACCGATCATCTTGGAGGAGCACAAATTTATGCTAAAGTAGTCTCTGAAGCTAATGGTGGTGCTCACAAAATCTACAATGCTACAGTTCACTGTCTAATAGCAAAAAAAGCAAAAAAAAAATATATTGTAGGTGATACTGGAGCTGGATACGCAGGAAAAATGCTCTCAATGGCAGCTAAAAAATTTGGCCTTAAATGCAAAATCTTTATGGGTGCTAAGGATATTAAAAGACAAAGACCTAACGTCGAAGCTATAAAAAAAAATGGAGCAGAAATAGTTTCTGTTACTACAGGAAGTCAAACACTTGTTGATGCTGTAAGCGAGTGTATGCGATACTGGGTTTCAAATTGTGATACAACGCATATGTGCGTAGGGAGCACTGTGGGTCCAAACATTTTTATTAAAATTTGTGCTTGGAGTACAGCTCAAATTTCAAGAGAATTATTTAGCCAAGTAGAGGAGGAGTTTGGAAAGATTCCTAGAAAGTTAAAATTAATTAATTGTGTTGGAGGTGGTAGTTCTGCAGCTGGTTTCTGGAATGCATTTATGAATACCACTGCGGAATTTATTGGAGTTGAAGCTGGTGGACCAAAAAATAGCAGGTTACATGCTGCACCATTAACTAATGGATCTAAAATAGGAATTCTTCATGGCGCCGCTCAATATGTGATACAAGATAAAGAAGGTCAGATAGGTTCAACCGAGTCTATTTCTGCAGGATTAGACTATCCTGGTATATCCCCTTTGCATTGTTTTCTAAAGGATACAAAAAGAGCAAGATATACTTCAGCTAATGATGAGGAAGCATTAAGTGCATATAAATTAGTTTCAAGACTTGAAAATATTTCACCTTCACTAGAACCTTCGCACGCTTTTGCAGAAGCGATTAAGTTGGCTCCTAAGTTAGACAGCACAGAGGTTATAATTGTGAATTCTTGCGGGGATAGCATCAAAGACAAGGATATCATAAAAGAAAGATTAGGATCATATACAAGATGAAGTCTAAAATTGCCTTAGCTTTTAAAAATTGTAAAAGAGAGAAAAGACCAGCTTTAATTACTTACACAGTTGCTGGAGACAATACCAAAAATAATTCTCTCAAAATATTAAATGCGATATCTAAACATGCTGATATTCTTGAACTTGGTTTTCCCCACAACACTCCTATCGCTGATGGTGGGCAGATACAAGGTAGCTCACATCGAGCTTTAAAAAATGGGATAAAATTAAAAGATGTTTTTCAAATTGTTAAAAAATTTAAAAAAAATAATCCTGATAAACCTATTATTTTGATGGGTTATTTTAATTTGATTTATCAAAATGGTGAAAATAACTTTTTAAAAAGTTGCAAGTTTTCAGGAGTAGATGGCTTGATTATAGTTGATCTCCCTTATCCCGAAAATAAAAATTTTGCTTATAAGTGTAAAAAAAAGTCAATAAGTTTTATTCAGTTGATATCACCTACTACATCAAAAGAGAGAATGAAAAAAATTGTTAAGGACTCACATGATATGATTTATTATATATCTATGCTGTCAACGACAGGTGGAAAACTAAAAGTTTCACCAAAAAAAATTATACAAAACTATAATACGATAAAAAGAATCAATCCCAAAAAAAACCTTGTTATTGGATTCGGAATAACTGAAAAAACAATTTCTTCCCTAAAATCGGCAAATGGGTTGGTTGTAGGCAGTATGTTGTGTAAAATAATAGCGAAATCACTCAAAATGAGACAAAATCCTGTCACAAAGTTAGCTAAAGTTGTGTACAATCTCAAAAATAAAATTTTATGAATTGGATAACAAAATTTATCAAACCAAAAATAAGTTCCTTATTTAAAAAGAGGTCTTCAAAAGTTGAAGAAAATCTTTGGACTACTTGTGGCTGTAAAAACTTAATTTATAAAGAAGATATGGACTCCAATCAAAAGGTTTGTCCTAAATGCGGAGAGCATCACAAACTTACTTGCAAGGAAAGATTCGAAACATTTTTTGACAATAAGGAATTTGAATTAATTGAAACTCCTCTTCCAAAAGATGATCCTCTAAATTTTGTAGATAAGAAAAAATATACGGATCGTTTAAAAACAGCTCGTGAATTGACCGGTCAAGATGACGCTGTACTAATTGCTAAAGGGAAAGTTCAAGGAATTAATGTAGTAACAGGTGCTCAAGACTTTAGATTTATCGGAGGGTCGTTCGGCGCCGCATCTGGAGAAGCTTTTATTGCAGGGGCGCAAAACGCGATAGAAAATAATATTCCATACATATTTTTTAGCTGTTCGGGAGGGCAAAGAATGCATGAAAGTTCGATAGCATTAATGCAAATGTCAAGAACCGCGCTAGCTGTAAATGAGTTGAAGAAAAAAAATATTCCTTTTATCGTTATTTTGACGAATCCAACAACAGGCGGCGTAACTGCTTCTTGGGCTATGTTGGGAGATATCTTAATTAGCGAGCCAAAAAGCGTAATTGGTTTTGCTGGACGTAGAGTAATTCAAGATACTGTAAGAGAAACTTTGCCAGATGATTTTCAAACTGCCGAATATGTAAAAGACCATGGTGGATTAGATTTAATTGTAGAAAGAAAATATTTAAATTCTACGATAGGAACTTTGTTAAATGTTCTATTGAAAAAAGCTGAGGCTCAAGCTAAAAATGAGTCAAATGTCACAGTCGATCAATCTTTACAATCAGCTAGCTAATCACAAACTATTTAACAAATCTGTTAACTTTGGCCTAAAAAGAATCAAATTAGCCTTAGGCTTGTTAGGACATCCAGAAAAAAAACTTAAAAATGTAATTTCAGTAATTGGGGAGTCTGGTAAATTTACTACTTTATTTTCTTTAAAATCGTTTATCGAGGCTAATAATCAAAAGGTAACAACTCATGTATCGCCTTCACTCAGAGATATAAAGGAAAGATTTTACATGGGTGATAAGTATTTAAGTCATAAAGAAATTAAAAAAACCATAAAACAGTTAGAAAAATTAAATATTCCCTTAACAGTTTTTGAATGTCTTACTTTAATTTACATTATAAATGCCTCAAAGATAAACGCTGATTATAATATACAAGAAACAGGCGCTCTCTGGAGACTGGACTCTAATAATATAAATGATTTTCCAAGACTTCAGATTTGCACAAATATAAATAAACAGCACTTAAATTTTTTAAAAAGAAAAACTTTGGATGAGGTTATTAGAGAAGATGTAGGGTTTCTTAGTAATTTTACAAATATTTATATAGGTAAACAGAAGCCATATGTTTTAAAAAAAATTAAGGCACTTTTAAAAAGTAATAAAAGTAAAATTATATATCCAAACACTTGGAGGCTTACTAAAAAGGGTAACTATTACTTCTATCAAGATAGAAAATTTAAAATTAAACTTAATACTAAAAATGTTTATTCTAAGGGAATGTTTGAAAATGTTTGCCTAGCTGTAAAAGTGGCACTTGACCTTAATATAAATAAGAAAACTATTCAAAAGACTTTGCCTTTGCTCTCTTTTGAGGGTCGTTTTCAATACCTTAATGAGGGTAAAATTAAAAAAAAACTTTATAAAAATGAAATCATTATGATTGATGGCGCACATGCTACTACTGACGCGCAAAACCTAGCAGAATATTTAAAAAAAATAAAAATTCCTAAATATGGAATTTGGGCTATGACTAAAAATAAAAATCCAGATTTATTTATAAAACAGCTTAAAGGGGTATTTAAAAAAGTTGTTACAATACCCATCGAAAATGAGTTCAGCTCGGTATCAGCTAATGAACTTTATAAAATAGCAGTCAAAAATAAATTCAAAGTAGAAAAAAGTAATAATTTTACAGAAGCATTAAAAAAAATAAGTAGTAAAGAAAAAAAGTTAATTGTTTGTTTTGGTAGTCTTTATAATTGTGGAAATATTTTAAATAAAAATTAAATGTGGGGTTTAATAAATTCAAGCATGTCTTTCTCACTTGAAGCACCAACTTTAGTTCCTAAAAGTTTCCCCTCTTTGAATAAAAGAATTGTTGGCACACCTCTCACTGAATACTTGGTCGGCTCATTAGGTTGACTTTCAATATCATGGTAATAACAGTCTATTTTATCAGACATGTCATTTGAAATTTTCTCTACTATCGGTTTAAGTTGCTGACAAGGTCCACACCATGAGGCTGAAAATTGGATTAGTGAAAGTTTGCTACCACCTATTTGATCGCTAAATTTTTCGTCTGTAGAATCTTTGAATGCCATAACCTTTAATTAATTATTTTTTATTTTTTGTCAACTATGCAGATGAATAATATTTTTCTAAATCTTCAACGTACACGTTAATATCATCTAATATTTTAAGTTTTTCTGGTTGGTTTTCTTTTTCAAATTTAGCTCTTAAAGTATCAATCTCTGAATAAGTTCTGGGTATTGTATTCCAGTTTTCGTTATTTGTGCTTAAAAGTTTTTTTGAAATATCTTTATGAATCAAATCAAAGTCAGATTTAGTTAAAATTTCAGGTTTTTCCATGTAAAGGAGTTTTTTTCCAAAGTACTGTAATCTTTCATCTTTAAACTTAGAGATAACTTGAAGTTTTTTATTCCAATCGACACTATGAAACTCTGGCATTATTTTATTATCTTCTGTTGAAGTAAATTTAGCGTAAATACTTTCCTCATTATATAAATCTTCTTGTGACTTTGTTTGTTCTTTTTCATCAATTTCGGATCGTTTTACTGAGGCAACCTTTTCCGCAAAAGCTTTGTTGTTTTTTATTATTTTAGCTCTTTCCTCTAATTTTTTTGTACCAATAATTTTGTACTCATCAAATTGATTTCCATAAGATGGATTCATAATAACTGGATGCTTATTATGTCTAACAGTTCTAATAAATTTTGGTTGTTTCTTCATTGCTACAGTTAATTCTTTAATTGGCATGTCCAAATATGGAGACGGATCGTGTCTCAAATCAAAACATAATGGCCATTGATATTGAGGATGCTGACAAATAAAAGTTTGAACATATGGTCTGCTTCTTCCATAAAAATATTCATTCGTACAAAAAAGTAATTCTTTTTTTATTAATTCTAAAGATTGATTTTTATCCATAGTTAACATGCTTGCTTTCCAAACATTTGGGGCTTTTTTAGAAATTAATTTTGCAATTCCAATGGTCGCTATCACATCACCGATTGCACTATGTGCATCTCCGTGCTCAATTCCGTTTAAAGGTGCCATTTGATCTAATTTGTAAACATCGTTCCCTTTTTCGTTTACAGAATTTTTAAGTGTATTTGGATAATATAAATTTGCAGCTCTTGCTAAACTTAAGATATCTCCTCTGGTGTTTCCATTTGTGCTAGTAATGTAAGGATATTCTAATGTTTGAAACAAAGTACATCTTAAAAACTCCTCATCAAACTCAATACTATTGAAACCAATATAAGTAGCCTTTCCCCATCTTTTAAGTGTTTCAACAAACTGCCTAATCATTTCATAATGAGAGAGGTTGGATTTTTTAAGCATTGAGGGTGAGGTCTTGTTCACTATCAGCGCCATGGCCTCAGGAATTATTCCAGGACTAAGTCTACACCTAGCATCAAAACGATCTAGTTCATCTAAATTTTCATTAGTTAATACAGCGCCAATTTGAATTATTTGGCCCCAATATTTATTAGATGAACTGGTCTCAAAATCGTAAAAGACAAAGTTAGACATAATTTATGTTTACTTTAGAACTTTTATCTTTTCTGGATTTTCTTTCAAGGAATCTGTTACTTGCTCTGGATCTTTTATATTCCCAAGCGTATTCATTATGGATCTAGCATCCCTACCAAAACCATCGGTTGCAGTAAGTGCTTGCTCTAATTTTTTTCTTAGATCTTTAATTCCATCAAAATGCTTTTCAAACCGTGAGCTTATATTTCTTAAATCAGCGTAGATTTGAGTAGCGTGTTGTTGAACTTTAAGTGTCTGAAATCCTAAATAATATGATTGTAGCAAAGCAGATAAAGTGTTCGGTCCGGAAATTGTAACTTTATATTTTGATCTAAGCTCTTGCAATAAAAGTTCTTTTGTTTTTGGATCTCTATAGCTTGAGAGTTCAGAAAATAATCCTTCAGTTGGAACGTAAATAATTGCAAAATCCGAGGTTTTAGGTGGAGCTATATATTTTGAGTTAACTGTTTTAGCTTTTAATCTAAATGCAGCAGCTAAATCTTTTCTTGCCTCAGCTTGTGCCTCTTTATTATTGGCGTTGTACGCGTCATCAATTGCTTTATATTTCTCAACTGGCCAATGACTATCAATTGGTAACAATACATCTTTAAGTTTAATAGCAAATTCAACTGTTTCAGATGTATCATCCTTCATTTTTGCGTTAGCAATAAATTGAGATGCTGGAAGTAAGTCTTTAAGAAGGGCGCCTAATCCAAATTCTGCAAGCGTCCCGTAAGTTTTTACCCCACTTAAAATTCTACTAAAATTATCTTGGCTTTTATTAAGCTCACTTACTTGTTGGTTAAAAACTGAGACTTTTTCATCAACTTTAGTTAAAGCTCCTGTCATATCTTTAGCTATTTCTTTGCTCATAGAACCAAAAGATTGACCGAAAGTTTCTTTAAATGAGTTAAATTCATCTTTAAAGGCCTGTTCTGGATTTATTTGTTTTTCAGGCTTGTTTCTAACTAAAAAGAAGATAACTCCAAGATTAAGAATAACTAAGAATACTACTAAAATTATGATTAACGAATCCATAAATTAATATACCACATTAAGAATTAATATATTTCAAAATATTTTTTGCTGGCAAAGTTCTTCTTATCCAGTTACTTGGAATACTTTTTGGTTTTAGTGCTGCGAAATACGCTCCAACAAAATTTGCTCTTGAACAATTGCAACCACCAGCTTTAATCGTTTTTGTAATAGCAGATTTATAGCTGTTGGAAGTTATAATCGCATGAATTGATCCCATAAATGTGCCTGGATAACTACAAGCTGTTCCAAATTTTCTTACTGTTTTAATGTGATTTTGATTTTTTAGTCTTATAACTTTTTTAATATTTATAATTACGTCTTTGAAATATTTATTTTTTTTGTATTTTTTAACAAATGACTGAACAGGATTTCTATCTTTTTTACTAGCTAAATCTATAATCTTTAATTTAGATAAAGCGTATTTTTCATTTATTCTTGAATTAGCTACAGATTTAACAACTTTTTTAAGTTCTTTTTCTCTATCATTAAATAGAAAATAAGGCAGAGCAGCACAATAACCATCGGACTCGTTTACTTTCGTACCACCAGTAATATTTTTCTTAAATTTAATATTTTGAATAGTCTCTAAGATATTCTGATGGATCCAGGGCCCATTCATGGGTTTTTTCCATTTAACTTTCTTATATTTTTTTCTTAATTTTAAATTTTTCCAATAACTTGAGCCTGGACCAAAGTTTTTAATTACATTTTTTTTGAAATTATCAAGAACATCTGATTTTTTCTTTGAAGAAAGCAAAGTCTTAAACATTACCTGTCCAACGTCGTTATATCCTGAGACATTTCCAGTTTTAATATTGTAAAAAGGACTTCTGTTTTTTTTTAGAAAAGCTATCTCTTTTTTTCCCTTAATATATTTCTTCAACTTTATTGGATCGTATACCCAATGTAGAGGTCTAGTCGCTGCATCAGCAACTGTTGCACCTAAAAAAATATGTAAATTATCCATTGAGTATAGCTCTACTATTAGCTAGAGATCCACAAGATGCATTAATGTCTCTACCTCTACTTCTTCTAAATAGAGATAGAAAACCTGCATCTTGAATTGTCTTAGAAAACTTATCAATATTTTCTTGAGTTGCTGGTTTGAAATCTTTATTTGATAAAGGATTAAACTCAATCAAATTTAATTTCGAAGGAACTTTTTTCATAATCTTTATTAGTTCTTTAGCGTGTTCATCTGTTAAATTCTCATCTAAACATATCCACTCAATAAAAATAGGTAATTTTGTTTTTTCATAATATTTTTTTAGTTTCGGTAATAATGAATTAATTGAGTATTTATCATTTATTGGCATTAATTCTGATCTGTGTTTTGGTATAGAACTATGTAGACTCCATGCAAGATAAACATCTAACTCATTCGCAGCCCACTCTATTGCATCTAAGTTGTCTTTTTTAGTTCCTACTCCTACTGTACTTACTGTAATTCTAGTTCTTCCGAACTCCAAGCCATCTTTATTTTTTGAATTGTCTATAGCAACTTTTACATTATCTAAATTCAGAAAAGGCGAGCCTTCACCCATCAATACTTGATTAGTTATTTTTTTCTGTGTTGACCAATCATTAATATAATCCTTACTTAAAATTATTTGCGAAATTATTTCTCCTGGTGATAAGTTCCTTACTAATTTTTTTGAAATTTGGGCTGTTGCACAAAATTCACAAGAGAGATAACAACCCACTGATACAGATAAACAAATTGTATATCTACTTTGTGATTTATCCGGAATAAGAACTGTCTCAACATTACGTTTATCTTTAAGCTCTAAAAGAAATTTTATAGTTCCGTCCTTAGATTTTTGAACATCTATAATTTTTGGTTTTTCTAGACTAATTAAATCTTTGATTTTGTTTCTAAGTTCAGCTCCAAATGTTGTAAGCTCATCAAAACTTTTAATATTTTTTTTATAAACTGCATTAAAAAGTTGTTGAGACCTCATCTTTGCTTTTTTTGGCTCAACTTCTCCTTTTTCAATTAAAAAGGCTTTTAGTTGATCAAAATTAAGATCATAAAAATTTTGTTTTTCCATTTAGAAGATATTAAAGGCTTGAGTGGGGATTTTAAAGTCCCCACCCTATAAAAGTTTAAAGCTGATTTTTATCGGTTTTTAAATGCTTCAAAATTTTTCCGGAATTTTTTCCATTTTTAACCAAATAACCAGCCGTTCCATTGGCGTTAGCCTCGGGGGCTTTTTGGTTTTTGCTTAACTGCATTGAGAGTTTCTGCTCAGCTTTTTTAACGGCAGAATTTCCATACAGTTTGCTAAATCTATTCATAGCAACTCCTTTCATTTCTACCGACTTTGCAACCCTTTATAGGTCCGGCATGTCGAATGCCGAGTCTTTTTTCCCATGACAGATGGGTATGTAAACTTTAATATAAGGTTTATATTTGTCAATGGATAATAAGCTTTTAGGAGTAATCATTATAGGTTTTGGTCTATTAGTTCTTTTCAGCGAGCAAGAATATTCTTGGGTTATATCAGCCATTGCGGTGGGGATAGGTTCGGGATTTCTAATACGAAAAAATGAAAAAAATGATATAGACAAATAAAGATGTCTAAAAAAATTTTTATTGTTTACGGCCATCATAATATAAAAAAATCATTTAATGCTTCTGTAAGGGATACTTTTATCCAAGAAGCAAAAAAGTTAGGTCATCAGGTTGATTTAATTAATTTACACGAAGAAAAACCGATTCCTTTTTTTGATGGTTCCGGTCCTAATGATCAAATTTTAGATTATAGAAAAAGATTAGAGGCAAGTGATGTATTATTTATGATTTCACCTTGTTACAATCTTAGAGCGACTGCAATTTTAGAAAATTGGATTGATTTAACTTTAGCTCCTAAATGGTTTTTCTCGTTTAAAAGACTTGTCGGTAATTGGGGTTATCCTGTTGCAGGCGCGATGAAAGGTAGAAAAGCCATAATGTCGATGTCTTACGGTGGAAATTGGTTTTCAATTCAAACCTGGTTTCAAAATATTCCATTTAGAAGAATTAAAGCAGGAGTTCTAAAGCTTGGTGGAATGGAAACAACCTACATAAGATTTTATGAGGTTTTACCAGGTATGACACAAGAAAAATTTAATTCACATATGCAAAAAGTAAGAAAACTAGTGCGAAATTTATAATAATTTTAATTTCAATTTAAAAAGTATATAAGGCATTTATGGAAAGTTTTAAAAATTGGATGACTGAAGCAGCTAACATCATGTTTGATGATAGTAAAAATGACTTAAGAAGCTTACCAAAGTCTGTAAGACTTCAAATTTTAATTGTTTTGTCATTTGTTTGGTCGACTGTATTTAGTCTGTATGTATTTAGCGTAACCTCTTTTATCTTTGGTTGGGCTGGAGTAGTTATGGCGCATATTGGATTAATAATAGCAGTTTACTTAACATTTAAATTTTTTCATAAAAAACAAGAACAACCGGTCAGTGTTTTTCAATCTGGAAATTATAATCCTGCAAAAATATTCGCAGTCTTTTTTATTGTTTTTTTTATCTTTATTTTTACTAAGGGAATTGATGTTCTAACAAGAACCAATAGCTACGAAACACCTTACTCTGGTCCTGAAACTACTACTGAAGAAAGAATCAAAAGATTTGTAAAATAGCAATTTCAAGACTAAAATTCATTAATGAAATTATTAAGAGTTGGTAAGTTGGGAAGTGAGGTTGTTGCTGCCTTAGATAGTAATAATGTCATAAGAGATCTGTCAGGTCACATTAAAGATTTAAATCCACAGACTATAAATGAAGAAACATTAAATAGATTAAAAAGTATAAAATTATCTGAGCTAAAAGAAATCAACTCAAATATTAGAATTGGAGCTTGCATCTCAAATCCCGTAGATTTTTTAGCAATAGGTTTGAATTACAAAGCACATGCGGAGGGTACCAAATCAAAATTACCAACTGAACCAATTGTTTTCAATAAAAGCTCTGGATGTATTCAGGGTCCTAACGATCAAATAATTAAACCTAAGTCTGCTAACAAAATGGATTACGAGGTTGAAGTTGGCATGATTATTGGCCGTGAAGGTAAATATATTAAGGAGGAAAATGCTCAAGATTATGTATTTGGCTATTGTATCGTTAATGACATATCTGAAAGGTCTTGGCAAAAAGAAAGAGGAGGTCAATGGATCAAAGGTAAATCTATAGCAGGGCCAACTGGGCCTTATCTTGTAACTAGAGATGAAATCAAAAACTTAAATGATATTAATTTAGCGTTAGATGTTAATGGCAACAGAAGACAAACTGGAAATACAGAAAGAATGATTTTCAATTTCAATTTTTTAATTTCTCATTTAAGTCAATTTATGACTTTATATCCTGGAACAATTATCACTACCGGAACACCAGCTGGTACAGCAATGGAAATGGAAAAACCTGAATTTCTAAAGACGGGTGACAAACTTCACTTAAAAGTAGATGGACTAGGTGAGCAATTTCATGAAATAATAGATGAATAATTATGTCAAAAAGATATTCGGGTAAAAGCCAAAAAGATAGAAGCTTTATGAAAAAAGCCAAATTATCTTTTAAAGAAAAAAGAAAGCTTAAAAGAGAGAGAAAAAATAAATAATGTGTGGAAGATATAGTATTCGAAAACCGGTTACTAAAACCGCTGATTTGGTAAAAACAAATATAAAGGTTGAAGACTCAGATAATTATAATGCGCACCCAACTCAAAAGTTACCCATAATAAAATCTTATTCAAATGGTAAGGCTCTTGAGCTTTATGAGTGGGGATTGGTTCCGAGTTGGTCTAAAAAATTGGATAAGTTTTCTCCCCTTATTAATGCAAGGAGAGAAACCCTTATGGAAAAAATTACTTTTAAGAATCTTATCCAGACATCAAGATGTATTATTCCAGCTGATGGGTATTATGAATGGAAAAGGGAGGATAAAACAAAAACTCCCTATTATTTTTCAAAAGAGGATGATGAATTGATGTATTTTGCCGGGATATATCAGAATGATCAGTTCTGTATAATTACTAGAGAAGCTACTGAAAAAATTAGCACCATCCATCACAGAGAACCAATGATTATTAATCAAAGCCAGATTAATAATTATTTGAACATTAAAAAAGATGCTATGGAAATATTAAACTCCGTAAAACCACCCAATTTAAAGTTTCATGAAATTTCAAAAGATGTTAATAATCCAGTTAATAATGATCCATCAATAATTAATTCAGTAAACTAAATGAAATCTGTTTCTATAACTCCAGGTAAAAACAACGTTGGTGCCTACATCAACGATATAAATTTAAATAAGTTAAATAACGACTTAACGGGTCAAATTAAAGATATACTTAATAAATACGGAGTAATTTTCATAAAAAAACAAAATTTGGACCCAAGTGCATACCAAAATTTTGCTAAATCTATTGGGCAATTAGTAGAGTATCCAAGATTAAAAGGATTAGAAAATTTTCCTTACATAAATGTTTTAGAGAGAAAACCTAGTGACAAAAGTTTGGCTTTCGGAGGATCTTGGCTACATCAGGACACTTCATATTTGGAAAAAGATAGACCGAGATATACTATGCTTATGGGTATAGAAATTCCTGTAGGGCAAGGAAATACTATTTTTTCCTCTGGTTTTAATGCGTATAAAAATCTTCCAGATGAAATTAAACAAAAAATTAAAAATGCTAAAGGTGTTTTTTCATCTGCCGGACCGATTAGTAAAACTAGACTTGAATTAGAAAAAAGAGCTGGGATTAATTCTTCAAAAGTTTTGGAAGCTGAACATTCAATTGTTCAAGAGGTTAATGGACAAAAATCTTTATATGTTTCTCCGGGTCATCTAATAAAAATTAAAAATATTGATGAAAGTGAAAAAATCAAAAATTTTCTTATTAATCATGTAAATAAAGAAGAATTCATATTTTCTTATGAGTGGTCAAAAGGGGATTTAGTTCTATGGGATAATCTCAGTGTGATGCATAAAGCAAGCGAAATAAAAAATTGTAGCCGTATAATGCATCGAATTACTATAAAATAATTTTACTTTTTTAAAATCGTCAAGTGGCCCATTTTTCTCTTTTCTTTAATTATTTTTTTTCCATAGTCAAAGAAGTATTCCTCTGTTTCAAAAGATCGCTTTCTATAGTCCTGTATTTCACTACCTAATATATTTTTCATCTCAGCATTTGCTATTTTCTTAACATTTTCTTTTTTCAATCCACAAACAGCTCTGATGTGATTTTCAAATTGACTAATATTAAATGCATTTATTGTTAAATGACCTGAATTATGAACTCGGGGTGCGATTTCATTAACCAACAACCTATCCTCTTGATCTATAAAATATTCTACACACATTGTTCCAATGTAATCTAATGCATTTGCAATTAACTCAGCGCTATCTTGAGCTTTTTTGAAAATACTGGGTTTTATATCAGCTGGAATTTTGGAGTATTTTAAAATTTGGTCTTCGTGAGTATTTTCTATTGGTTCATAAATATAAATTTCTTTGTTTTTAAATCTTGTAACAATCACAGAAATTTCTTTTTTTAAATCTACTCTTTTTTCTAATATGTAATCTGCTGTAAAACACCAATCTTTTTTTACATCTTCTAGGGTATTTAAAACATACTGGCCATGGCCGTCATAACCTAACGTGTTAGTCTTTAAAATCCCTGGTAATAAATTTTTGTTTTGTTGAACATCTTTGGCAGTCTTTATAAATGCCCATTTTGTAGTTTCAATACCAAGATTATTTATAAACGTTTTTTCTAATTGTCTGTTTTGAATGATCTTATTAATTTCAGGTTTGGGTAAAACTTTTTTTTCTTTATCTATATCTTTTAAAATACTTATTGGAATATTTTCAAATTCATAAGTTATGATATCTACTCCATTTATGAATTCTCTAATCTTATTTTTGTCATCATATTTTGAGTAAATAAATTTATCTGAATAGTTTTGTGCTGGACCATTTTCATCATCTGATATTACTATAGTCCTCATGTTAAGTTTTTTTGCAGCCTGACATAGTAAAGAACCAAGTTGACCTGAACCAATGATTCCTAGGACTCTTATTGACATTTTACTAAGGTTTTTTTTTAATAGATTTAGTTTGTAAACGTTTCCATTTTTCTAAATTCGATTTGATTTTTTCATCAAAATTTCCAATGATTGAAGCTGCAAGTAAACCAGCATTCATTGATCCATTTATAGCCATTGTAGCTACGGGACAACCTCGTGGCATTTGTACTATTGATAATAAGCTATCTAAACCCTTTAGTTTTTTTGATTCAATTGGAACTCCTATAACTGGCAAGGTAGATAAAGATGCCACCATGCCAGGCAAATGAGCTGAACCTCCTGCTCCAGCAACAATTACACCAAAACCATTTTTTGAAGCTGACTCAGCAAATTCAAACATTCTTTTAGGTGTTCTGTGCGCACTAACAATTGATAATTGAAATTTAATCTTAAGAGTCTTTAGAATTTTTTCGCATTCTTTCATTACGGAATAATCGGATTTGGACCCCATAATGATTGCCACTTTGTTATTCAGTTTATTACGCTTCACAGATTAATTTAACAATTATTGGTATAAAAACAATGGCCTAATTAGATTAAGCCACTGATTTATTTAGGAGGAAAGATTATGCTCGAACTCTAAAATTTAGAAATTTTGCACTGTTTTGAAGTTCGAAGAGAGAGATTTTTTTGAATTTCTTTTTAATGTTAGTTTTTAACTTGTTTTTTTTAAGTTGTTTTACTCTCATAGTTCCTTTTACTTTATTTTTAACTTCATAAGTATTGCTGATTTTGCAAACTTGAGTTGAATATATTTTATAGCGAAAATTCAGGCAGATATTAGGCATTTCTTGGCCAAATTTAAATTTTTGCAAAAAAATCTTTAGTAAGTTTTTTAATCGACCCACTTCGATCTACAACTGCTAGTTCCACTTCTGCGCTAACAAGAATTTCTGCATCTCTTTTCACCTCTTGAAGCAAGTTTAGTCTAACGTTAGTTTTTTTTAAAACGGATGTTTCAACACTTAAATTGTCCTCAAAAACAGCAGATTTTAGATATTGTATGTTACATGTCCTAACGACAAACATTATATCATGCTCGTTCATAAGTTGAGTTAAAGTTAGACCAAATTTTTCGTAGATCAGCTCCGTTCTTGCTCTCTCAATATACTGAAGATATCTAGAATAAAATACCCGACCAAAGTCAACGTCCTCGACAAAAACTTTTAATTTATAAATGTGGCTTTTGGACATAATTTCAATCATAAGGCTAAAGTTTATCTTATTCAATAAAGTTTCAATTTCTTTTTTTGGTCCAAATTATGCCAAGCAAAGCACAGACTCTAAGCGTAAATTTTAATTATGAAAATATTATCTTCTTTAATTTTGTTGTTAATGTTAACTAATTGTGCTGGAGGCAACATAGCCAAAGTAAAATTTGGTAAAAGATGTACTGCGGCTGACGAGAATGGTTTAAAAGAAAGCTCGTATGTTTGGGTTATCTCAGAAGAAGCGATTAAATCATTCGATAAAAGAATAAATAAATCTAACTGTTCAGATATTTAATTTCCTTTTAAATTTAATTGTCTGTGCTAATAAGGGGTATGCGAATACCCCTTATTCTGTGTACATTATTTTCATTAAGTATTAATTTAAATGCTATGGAAAAACCTTATCATCATATTTATAAAGACGGAAAATTATATGCTTTTAGAAACCTTGAAGGAGGTCCAAAAAGAGACCCTAACTTTAAATGGGATTGGAAAGTTTTTAGAGAGGAAAAAAAGAAACTTAAAATTGATTATCCACCTGAACATGTAATAGACAAACAAATAGTTTTAAAAAATCTTGAAAAGCATAAATCTGACTCATATGTGATGTGGCTTGATCACGCGAGCTTTATAATTAAGCTTGGGGATACTACAATTATTACTGATCCAGTTTTCGAAAAAAATTATGGACCTATGATATTTGGTCCAAAGAAATACATAGAGTCCCCTTTAACTCTTAAAGAACTTCCTAAGATAGATTTATTTTTATTGACCCACAATCATTATGATCACATGAGTATTCGTACGATAAAAAACTTTCCTTATAAAAATACTAAAGTTCTTGTGCCTCTTAAACTTGGAAAATATTTCACGAAAAATGGATATAAAAAAAGTACTGTTAAAGAAATGGATTGGTTTGATAAAATTAAGATTAATGATGAAATCACAGTTACAATGCTTCCAAGTCAACATTGGTCCAAACGGTGGATCTGGGGAGATGGAAATACGAATAGATCACTTTGGGGGAGCTTTTTAATTGAATACAAAGGTAAAAAAATCTTTTTTGCTTGTGATACTGGACCAGCCCCATTTTACAAAGAATTAGGAAAAAAATTTGGCCCTATTGATTTGGGTTTTGGAAATTTGGGTGCTTACAATTTCTATCCAATTATTCCGGTCAAAGATAAATCTACAGCTCACGCAAATCCTGAAGAGCTTTTATCTTTAATGAAAGACTTAAAAGTAAAAAAGGTTATAGGAATGCATTGGGGAACAGCAATATTAAGTTTGGAGCCGATCTGGGAACCTCCTGTAAGGTTTAAAGAAAATGCAGAAAAGTTTGGCTACAAAAAAGAGGAGGCAATTATATTTAAAATTGGTGAGATTAAAAAATTAAATGATCTTATCAACTAGCTTTTCTTTTATTTCTTTCTCTGTCTAGTAAAGCCGTCAGAGAGTCCACCATAAAATCTGAAGCATCAAAGATCTGATCTCTCTTAAATTCTTTAGATATATTTTTTTCTGGGTCAGTTTTATCCTCAATAACTATCCCTTGAGTAGGAGAATCGTCTTTCAGATAAATACAAATGAGTCATTCATTTTCAGGTGTATCATCCCATTTAATATATATTGAACTCTCTTCTATTCTTTTATCAATACACCTCATAATTGGAAGATGTTTACTCAAATACCTTTTTGAAATCATGAAACAAAGTGAATGGGAAGCTCTATAGAAAGACTCAAGTGCATACTCTACCTTCTCTCTCTCTTCGTTATAAACTCTCTCTTTCTCTAATAATATTTCTTTAGTATCACTGTCTTTTACTTCAACACCAAATTGAGTTAGTCGTTCTCTAATTGCTTCTTCAACTTTTTGTTGTCTTAAAGCTTTGTATTTCTCTTTAATTTTATCTATACGCAGTTTGACTTCTTCGTAAGACTCCCTTTGTTGGCTTAGAACATATTTTGAAAGAGCTTGAACTTCTTTTTCTTCTCTACGAACAAAACTCTCAATTTTCTTTTCAAGTTTAATTTGTTCTAAAAATTTTCTTTGCTTTTCAGCTCGCTCTCTTCTGAGTTCAGCTTGATCTTCTCTTAAAAATCTTTTTAGATCAATTGATAATTGACGGCTTAATTCTTTTTCTTCTTTAAGCTCTAATGCTTTAGCTTTAAGTGCTATTT
>CACICB010000010.1 GCA_902585045.1 uncultured Pelagibacteraceae bacterium
CCAACCAGAACCGCTTTCGTATTTAGTAGAAGATTCAAATAATTTTGTTCCACATCCAACGCAATGATAAGAACCCTCTCTTTTTTCCTGGTTCAATGGACTGCTGCCAGGTGACTCGGTGCCCTCTTGTTTCAAAACATAATTTTGTTCTGGAGTTAAATTTGGATCCCAATCCTTATTCATCTTTTACTTTATCATCAACACCGTAAGGTCTAAAGTTACCTTTATTGTCTAACTTGACTGCTTTAGCAGGGATTCCAACCATTGTTGCATTTTCTGGAACATCTTTCACAACAACCGCGTTAGCTGCTATTCTAGAATTATTTCCAACTTTTACTGGACCAATAATTTGAGCACCAGAACCGATTACAACATCGTGACCAATAGTAGGATGTCTTTTCTCGTGACGTTGTTTTTCACTATCTATACTAGGAGAACTTCCTCCAAGAGTAACTGCGTGATAAATAGTTACATTATCTCCTACTTCAGAAGTTTCACCAATCACTACACCCATTCCATGATCAATAAATAAATTTTTTCCAAGCTTTGCTCCCGGGTGTATTTCTATGCCAGTAAAAAATCTTACTGTTTGTGAAATTATCCTAGCGACAAGATCAAAGCCAGCCTTGTAAAAGAAGTTAGAAATTTGGTGAAAGAAAACTGCCTTAACCCCTGGGTAAGTAAGAATGATACTCAGTATGGATTTTGCCGCAGGATCTCTTTTTTTAATAGATTCTAAATACTCGATCATAATATGTATATAATGACTACTTGAAAAATTTAAAGAAGAATATATATAAGTCTGCATGAGTAATTCATTTCATTTAGCCATCCCTGCGGGAGATTTAAAAAAAGCGGAAACTTTTTACACTGATATTTTAGGGTGCAAAACTGGTAATCGTGAAGATGGCAAATGGGTTGATATAGATTTTTGGGGTAACGAACTTACTTTACACCAAACATCTATGAAACTGCCTAGAGAGAGACATGATGTAGATATGGGGCAAGTTCCAGTCCCGCACTTTGGCGTACATTTAAAAAAAGAAGTTTTTAATAGAATCAAATCTAATATTGAAGCCAATAAAATAAATTATATTGATAAGCCCTACACAAGGTTTGAGGGAACTGAGTTTGAACAAAATACATTTTTTATTGAAGATCCAAATGGAAATGTATTAGAGTTGAAGACGTTTGATTAAAAATTCACCTACACTCATAGAAAATAAAAGCCAATTAATTAAATATTTCACCGACGGAATAAAAGAGGATAATCAACTTAGAATAGGTGTTGAGCATGAAAAATTTCTTTTTAATAAAAAAGATCTCAAAAGAATTGATTATGAAGAGATAAAAAAAATATTTAAACTCCTACAAAATAATGGTTGGGAGCTTCAATATGAAAAAGATAAAATAATTGGTTTAAAAAGGGAAAATCAAAAGATTACAACTGAGCCAGGGTTTCAATATGAATTATCAGGTGCACCTTTTAAAAATATACATTTAGTTTGTTCAGAAAATAGTTCTCATTTCAATGAATTGAAAGAAGTTTTTAGCTCTGCCTCTATCACAACTTCATCTATTGCATACGATCCTTTTAATAAATTAATTGAAATCCCTAAAAGCCCTAAAGAGCGTTACAAAATTATGACATCAGAAATGCCAAAAGGCGGGAGATTAAGTTTAGATATGATGTACAAAACTGCCGGTATTCAGATTAATTATGATTACACTTCTGAAGAAGATTTTGAAAAAAAATTTAAAATTGGAAACTATTTAGCTCCCTTAACTATTGCTCTTTTTGCAAACTCTCCTTTTAATGAAAACAAGCTTTCAGGTTTTTTATCTTATAGAGGAAAAGTTTGGCAAGAAACTAATAGAGGCGGAATAATGCCAATTACTTTTGAAAAACTAAATTTTGAAAAATATATTGATTATGCAATCAATTACCCAATTTTATTTCTTAAAAAAAAAGGAAAATATTTCTCACCCAATGGTCAAACTTTTAAAGACTTTTTAGATGGTAGTTTAAATTTTCTTAAAGGAGAAAAGCCCTCTTTAGAAGATTTTGAAAATCACCTAGGCACTATTTTTACTGAGATAAGATTAAAGCAAGTTATAGAATTTAGATCTTTAGATACATGTAATTTTGGCTGTATTTGTAACGGCCCCTCGTTTTTTACTGGATTAATTTATGGATCTTTAGATGAGACTTATGAAATAATTAAAAACTGGAAAAAAGAAGAAGTAATGGATGCATATTTAAACGCGCCCAAACAAGGATTAAACACTTTGCTAAAAAATAAAAAATTGATTGATTGGGCAAAAATATTTTTAGATATTTCTAAAAAAGGCTTAGATAAAAGAAATGAGCTTAATAAAAGTGGAAAAAATGAGACAATCTACTTAAAACATATAGAGGAAATTATTAAGAATAAAAAAACTAGAGCAGAAATATTGATTGAACAATATAACAAAACAAACAACTTAAACTTTTTAGTAAATCATGACGAAAATTTTAGCTATTCAGGGTTCTGATCTTAAAAAAGTAAATATCAAAACTGATACAACTATTCTTTTAGCATCTGAAGCACAAAAAAGAGGCTACAAAATATATTATTTTGAACCAGAAAATTTGAGTTTTTTAAATGGAAAAGTTTTAGCTTCTTGTAAATATATAAAAATCAAAGAAAATAAAAAGAAATTCTACTCATTGCTAGGAACTGTAAATTTTAATTTAGAAAAATCTAAAGTTATATTAATCAGAAATGATCCCCCTTTTGATAATCGTTATTTATATTCAACGTTTTTGCTTAACCATATTTCCAAAAAAGTAAAAATAATCAATAATCCATCAGCAGTAAGAAATGTTTCTGAAAAGCTTTTTTCTATTAATTTTATGAGGTATATGCCTCCTACTCTAATCAGTGAAAATCTTAATGAGATAAGGAATTTTTTTAAAAGATATAAAACTGTTGTAGCTAAACCTATTAACGGTTTTAGTGGAAATAACGTTATTTTATTAAAATCTTTTAATGCTAGTAAAATAAAAAAATTAATAAAAACACATAATCATGTATTTTTTCAAAAATTTTTACCTGGAGTTTCTAAAGGAGATAAAAGAGTATTCATTATTAAAGGAAAGATTGTAGGCGCAATATCTAGAGTGCCTAAAAAAGGGAGTATTTTATCGAACATGAGCAAGGGAGCTCTGGCTAAGTTAACTAAACTTACAAAAAAAGAGGTTAAAGCAAGTAAAGTAATTGGTAAATTACTCTTTAAAAATAAAATATATTTTGCTGGAATTGATTTTGTTCAAGAAAAATTAATAGGTGATATTAATGTTACTAGCCCTACTGGGCTAGCTGCATACAAAGATTTATCTGGAATAAACCTTGCAAAATTGTTCTGGAATAATATTTAATTGACAGTTGACAAAATCCTGAGTTTATTGCTATAAGTCCATTAGCGCTGAGTTAAGGCAACTTGCGGGCGCTTTATAAATCCTGCTAAAGCGCATAAGTCATTTAGACCACCGCTTTAGCCGGTGGTTTTTTTTTGGAACAATCTTAAATTAAACCGGGTATTTGAACCATATTGTACACCTGGCATATGCCGAAGTACTAAAAAGGAGAAGATGAACAGAATTAAACCTCGTTCATTCTTCTCCAGAAAGACGGAGAAAAAATGAGCGAAACGACAAGAGAAACAATTAGGGGGAAAATCAATGGCTGATTTTAAACATCCGGAAACTATTGGCTTACATGGTAGTGATTATAGAGCTGATCCTACTACAACAGCTGTAGCAGTTCCTATTTATCAAACAACTTCTTACCAATTTAAAAACGCAGAACATGCTGCAAATTTATTTGGTTTAAAAGAGTTTGGTAACATTTACACACGTATAATGAACCCAACTGTAGATGTGCTAGAAAAAAGAGTTGCAGCGCTTGAAGGCGGTGTAGCAGCATGCGCGGTGGGATCAGGCCAAGCAGCCTCAGCAATGTGTATTCAAAACTTAGCACAAGCTGGAGACAACATTGTTGCTTCAACTGATTTATACGGAGGTACAGTTAACTTATTCAAAAATACTTTAAGGCAACAAGGTATTGAAGTTAGATTTGCAGATCCTGCAGATCCAAAAAACTTCGAAAAAGTGACTGATGATAAAACAAGAGCTTACTATGGTGAGACTCTTCCAAATCCTTATCTTCGTGTTTTTCCAATTAAAGAAGTTTCTGATATCGGTAGAAAAAAAGGTATTCCTTTAATTATCGATAACACAGCTTCACCAGTAATATGTAAACCTTTAGCACATGGAGCTGCAATCGTAATGCACTCTTTGACAAAATATATTGGTGGTCATGGTACTTCAATTGGAGGAATAATTGTAGATGGAGGAAATTTTGATTGGATTAAAGATAGAAAAAGACAACCTCTATTAAATGAGCCAGATCAAAGTTATCACGGTGCAGTTTGGGCAGATGCAGTACCACAATTAACTGGTGCTAATATTCCATTTGTTATTAGAGCAAGGGTGGTTTTATTGAGAGACTTAGGTGCTCCATTAAGTCCATTCAACGCTTTTCAAATCATTCAAGGTTTGGAAACTGTAGCTTTAAGAATGAAACAACATTGTAGCAATGCTGAAAAAGTTGTTAATTTCTTAGATGGGCACAAAAAAGTTAAAAAAGTAATCTATCCAACTAATTATCAAGGTGAAATTAGAGATAGAGCTAAAAAATATATGCAAGGTGGTTATGGATCTTTGATAGGTATGGATCTAGGCACAAAAGAAGCAGGAGCTAAGTTTATTGATAACTTAAAAATGCTTTACCACGTGGCAAATATTGGTGATGCTAGAAGCTTAGCAATTCATCCAGCTACAACAACTCACAGTCAATTAACTGAGCAAGAAATGTTAGCTGCAGGTGTTACGCCAGGTTATGTTCGATTATCAATTGGTATAGAACATCCAGATGACATTGTCGCAGATATCAAACAAGCTTTGGCTGCATAAAAAATAATCTAGGTGGTCCCAATTATTAGTATTGGGGCCATCTTTAAAGAAAAAATTAATTTTATCTTCTATTATAAATAATTGATTTTTTGGCTATCTTTTCAATCTTAGATATTTCTTTAATTATTTTTTTTGGATATTCTTTTGCAATTTCTGTAGTCTTTTCCATCATATCAGTGCTTTTAGACTTAATTTGTTTTTTAACAATCGTACAAAATTCAGATCTTGTTATTTCAAATGAAGAAATGCAGGTTTCTTTTTTTTTCTCAGGATTTTTTTCTTCTGCGTAAGCAATAACGTGTTCCAAAGGAGTTTTTCCTGTTTGTTTTTTAACTCCATAACTTACTGCTGAATTAAGAGAAGACTGTAATATTTTTCCGTTAGATGTGCCAGTACCGAGTAATGCCAATGACTCAGCGCAACCACTAAGTAAGAAAATCGTTGATAATAAAATCAATATTTTTTTCATGTTTGAAATTTGTTTTAATTGGTACATATCTCCTTCATCTTTAATTAAAAGTTAATTGTGAACGCATTAATTTTATTAACACAACCCACAGTTGTCAAGATCTTAAAGTTGTTATGCTGGTTTCGTTTTAAATTTGTTAATCTAGGTACTTAATTTTGAATTTTTTATTTATGTTGGGCTGAAGTGATGAAGTAAGATCTTTTAAAGACCTTTCTTTTGATTTTTCTAAGATCTTCGATTTAGTTATTTTTAATTGTTTTTTAACAATAGCACAAATTTCTGAGTTAGTTTTTTCAGCAAATGATAGGCAGGGCTCTTTCTTTTTCTGCGGGTTCATTTCCTCAGCATATGTCATCATATGTTCCATCGCACTTTTTCCGGTTTGTTTTTTTACTCCATAATTTACAGCTGTAGAAAAAGCTGATTGTGTAATTTTTCCACCGGTTACTGCTGTAGAGGTAGGTCCTAATAGAGCTAAAGACTCTGCGCAACCAGTTAGTAATGTGAGTCCAAGCAAACAGCCTAAAATTTTTTTCATACTCCCTTTTATAATTTCTTAATTTAAGCAGAGATTAGTTCATTATAAAACAAACGAATCACTCAAAATGAGTTTATATATAATACAACCTGTGATGGAAGTGCTTTTTTATGAGATTACCCTTATAGGCTTGTTTTCTAGGCAACTTTCTAAATTTTCAATCATTTGCGAATAAAATTTTGAGTAATTTTCGGCAGTCACGTAACCGATATGGGGTAATAATAAAGCATTTGGAAAAAATCGAAGTTTATGGTCTTGTGGAAGAGGTTCTTTATCATAAACGTCTAAACCAACACCAGCTATTTTTTCATCTTTTAAAGCTTCAACTAAATCGTTTTCATTAATGATTGGGCCTCTCGAAGTATTGATTAGAAAACTAGTTTTTTTCATCATTTCAATCTCTTTTTTTGTAATTAAGTTTTTATTTCTTTCACCTAAAACTAAATGAATAGAAATTATATCTGAATTTTTAAGTAAATCTTCCTTACTCATAGGTAATACACCAAGTTCATTTGCGTGAGACAAATTTAAATTTTCACTCCAAGCGCAAACTTCCATTCCGAAAGCTTTGCCTACCTTTGCAACTTGTGTTCCAATTTTTCCTAAGCCTATTACTCCCAACATTTTACCTTTTAATTCTGAACCAATGGTTGTCTGCCAATATCCTTGAAACATATTATCAATTTCTTGCTTAACGTTTCTTATAAGACCTAATATTAAAGTCCAAGTAATCTCGGCTGCTGGATTTGGATTTATTTCAGTTCCACACACCAAAATACCTTTTTTTTTCGCTTCTTTTAAATTAATTGAGTTATTGCGCATACCTGAGGTCATTATATATTTAAGATTTGGTAAATTTTCTAATAAATTTTTTGTGATGGGTGTTCTTTCTCGCATAATAAATAATGCTTCAAATTCCTCCAAGGCCTCAATAGCTTCATTTTCATCGTTGAAAGCTTCATTAAAAATTTTAAAGTCAAATTTTTTCTTAAATTTTTCTATATCAATAATCTCTTGAAAGACACTTTGATAATCGTCCAGTACTGCAATTTTAATCATTGAGTTTTCCTATTTGATAAATAAATACCAGATATAATAAAAGATGCTCCAATAAAATGGAATAATTGAAATTTTTCTTTGAAAATTATAATTGCCATTAATGCACTGAAAAGTGGCATTAACTGAATAAACATCGATGATCTGTTAGGCCCTATTAAATCTATAGCTTTTTGCCAACAATAGTAAGCTGCGATCGCGGGAAAGATAACTACATAAATTAAAATTAATATAAAAGCTTTATTAATTTTTACATCTAATCCGATTGATTGTTCATATAAAAATTGTGGAACTAAAAATATTAATCCCACAGTTACCATGATTTGGATTAAAGAAAATTGAGATAATTGAAATTTATTTTTTTTGAGTAAAGTTGAATATAATGACCAGCTCAAAACACAAACTAGCATCCATATATCTCCTTTATTAAAACTTAAAGAAAGTATTTTTTGGATATCTGCATTTGATATAATAGTTACAACTCCAAATATTGACAAAAACAATCCAGATAATTGAAACATATTTGTTTTTTCAATTTTCATAAGTGAGGAAAAAATTATTATCATGGGTGGAATAGCAGCCAACATTAAAACTGCATTTATAACTTGAGTAAAATTTAAGGCAAGGTACACTACAGAATTAAAAGTGCTGATTGATAATATTCCCATGATACCAATGGCAAAAAAATTTTCTTTAATATAGTTTTTCTTTGCTAAAATTTCTTTTATTGTGAAGGGAATTAAAATAAACCATACCGTGGCCCATCTTAGAAAATTTAAAGTAAGAGGTGGCACCTCGAATAAAGTAGCAAATTTTCCAACAATAAAGTTTCCTGACCAGAATAAAGCCGCTAATGTAAGAAAAGTATAAGCTAAATAATTTTTTGACAAAATTTTCTAATTAAATCTTTTTGAACTGTATGGAGATAAATCTAAATTTGTTTTTTCTCCAGCAACAATACCTGAGACAATTTTGCCTGTAATAGCTCCTAAAGTCCAGCCTAAATGTTGATGCCCAAAAGCATAGATAATGTTTTTATTTTTTAAGGATGGTCCAAGTATTGGTAAAAAATCTGGTAGAGTAGGCCTAAATCCTAACCACTCATCTTCGTGGACTCCTAGTTGTGGAAGAAGTTCTTTCGCGCATTTGATTATATAATCAATTCGTTTTTTTGATAAAGGATTTTCAGTCCCGCCTAGTTCTACAGTGCCTACTGCTCTAAGTCCTTGATTCATAGGTGTCATTCCAAAGCCTCTGTCTAAGAAGATTACTGGTCTTGATATCAATTTTTCTTGTCCTTTAAAATGCACATGATAACCTCTTTCGGTATCTAATGGGATTTTTTCTCCTAGCTGATCTGTAAATTTTTTAGAGAAAGCTCCCGAGGCTACAACAGATTTTTCAAATTTATATTCCTCATTTTCTGATCTAATTATAGTTTCATCATTTTTAGACTGCTCAATACTTTTAATATTCGTTTGAATAAATTTTCCACCTCTTTTTAAAAACAATTTAAAAATTTGTTTTAGTATTCCATGTGGATCTCTAGCGTGCATAGCATACTCAAAGATAACACCAGCATCAAAAACTGGGTTTAAATTAGGCTCTAATTCTAAAACTTCTTTTTGTGATAATAGTTTTTGCTTAATTCCAAGTTCATCGCGAACTTTTATTTCTAAATTTCTACTTTTTAGATTTTTATTTGTCCAAACATAAATTATGCCTTTTTTTTCAACTAATCCATTCGTATCTATTTCTTGGAAAATTTCCTCATAGGCATCATTTGATAGACTTAGAATTTGATGCATATTTTTAGCAGTATGTATCATAGATTTTTTATTGCAGTTTTTTAAATAGTAAAAAAACCAATTTAACATTTTAGGGACGTAATTCCATTTTAAGGCTAAAGGTCCATAAGAACTGAAGAGCATCTTTGGAACATCAAATAAAATATCGGGACGATTGAGTTGTAAAACAGCGTAAGGTGAAAAATGCCCAGCGTTTCCGTAAGAGGCTGGTTTAAAATCTTGAGATAAAGGATCTTGACGATCGAAAATTGTGACAGGGATTCCTTTTTTTATAAGTTGTAAACCTGTGCAAACCCCTTGAATTCCAGAACCTATTATTCCAACTGATTTACATTTATAATTTTCCATTAGGAAATTATATTTCAATGTTCAAAAAAATAGTAGTGCGGTAGATTAGGCTAAGGCCTCTTTATTAACAACTTCTGGTCGTTCCTCTGAATTTTCTGAAGGGTCTTTTTTATCTTTCTTCTTAAATAAGAAGTCACCTGTTAGTGTAGATTTAGATTTATTTGTTTTTTTGATATAGCCATCTATATCTGCGCCGTTCTCTGTTTTTAAATTGTTTCCAAATTCAATATCGCCTTTTACAGTTCCTGTTGAACCAATAACTACATCCTGGCCTGAAACTTTTCCATCAAGATGTCCGTGAATTTCAACGTGGTCACCTTCTATTGTGCCAGTGATAGATCCAGTTTCTCTAATTATAATCTCTTTGGAGTACACTGGACCTTTAATTAATCCAGCCACGTCTATAGCACCTGAGCTATTAATAGTGCCTTCAATACTTACTGTTTCACTAATTAAAGATCTTTCTGAATCCGTAAGTTTTTTTTTCTTATCTCCAAACATAATATTTTTCATAAATAAACCATCAAATTACATATTATACAAGATGATAATAAAATCAAATTTGACCAAAATAGGTTTAATTAACTGGGGTATCTTTATAAATTTTACAGGACATTGCTATTCCTAAACCTAACATTATTGCCATCATTGAGGATCCTCCGTAAGACATAATAGGCAGTGGAGATCCAACTATTGGAAGTAAACCTAATACCATCATCATATTTACAACAACATAAATAAAAAATGCAGTTGCAAAGCTATAACAATATAATTTGCCAAAGTTACTTCGTGTCACGTTTCCAATTTTAATTATTCTCCAAACTATCAAAGCATAAAGCAATAAAATGAAAAGTGATCCGAAAAATCCAAACTCTTCAGAAAACAAGGTAAATATAAAATCGGTATGTTTTTCTGGCAAATAATCTAAATAGCTTTGTGAGCCTTGCAAAAAACCTTTTCCAAATAAACCACCTGAACCAATAGCAATTTTAGATTGAATGATTTGATATCCAGCACCTAGCGGATCTCTTTCAGGATTTAAAAAAGTTAATATTCTTGACTTTTGATATGGTTTTAAAAATGAAATAGCTATTGGCAACAAAGCAAGAAAAGCAAAACCAGATATCGCAAAAAATTTAACCCTTACCCCAGCTAACCATGCTACTGTAATTCCACCAGCAGCAATCAATAAAGATGTCCCTAGATCAGGTTGTGTTGCAACTAAAATAATTGGAGAAATAAGCACTACAACAGGTAAAAATAGATACCTAATCTGGTTAATATTTTCAATTGAAATTCTATGATAATATTTAGCCAAAAATAAAATCAGTCCAATTTTCATTAATTCAGAAGGTTGTAAATTCATAAAGTATAAATCAAGCCATCGTTTTGAACCTGACGATGTCAAACCAAAATATTTTACTCCAAGTAATAAAATAAAAAATAAAATATAAATTAGATAGCTTTGGCTGTGCCAAAATCTAATTTGTATAAATGAAACAACAAAAAACATTCCAAAAAAAACAAAGAATCTGAGTATGTGGCTATTGGTATGATATTTAAATTCTCCTCCATCAGTAGAGTACATAGCTAAAATGCTTATAAGTCCAAGTATAAAAATAGAGATAACTAAAATGTAATCTATAGAAAGAATCTTATCTTTTATACTAAGAGAAGATTGTATTGATCTTGATCTAAACATTAGACAGTCTCTCCTATTAAACTATTAATTTTTTTTCTTAATTCGTGTCTTTCTAATACTTTTTTAATAACTTTTTTTGCTATTGGAGCTGCAGCTTTACCTCCTGATCCTCCATGTTCAACTAAAACACTTATAGCGTATTGAGGATTATTATAAGGAGCAAAAGCCACAAACAAAGCGTGGTCTCTATCTTTATAAGGAAGACTTTCTTGTTTAACCTCTGCCTCTCGCTGAGCCTCTGTAAATCTTTTTATTTGAGATGATCCCGTCTTGCCTGCAAATGTAAATTTTTTATTTTCCCACCGATGTCTATAGGAAGTTCCTCCAGGTTCGTTTGAAGATGAAAACATTGCATCTTTAATTAAATTAATATGCTCTTGATTTTTAAATAAAGGTTTTAATTCAAAATTAGATAGCAAAAGATCTGTAGGTAACGGGTCATTTGGATTTTCATTTTTATATCTAATATAATCTCTCAATCTATTGTTTTTGTCGTCAAAAATTATCCTTGGTTTAATCTCAAATCCTCCATTAGCAATTTGAGCTGTCATTAAACATAATTGTAAAGGCGTACTTTGAAAATAACCCTGACCAATTCCAGAATGGAGTGTCTCTCCTAGGTACCAATTTTGTCCAATGAACTTCTTCTTCCATTTAGTATTGGGAACAACGCCTGCTCTTTCCTCTATGAACCCATCAAGTACTTTTTTCCCTAATCCAAATTTTTTCGCAGTTTCAGATAAACGATCAACTCCTAATTTTCTTGCAACTTCATAAAAATAAACATCACATGATCTTTGTATTCCTTTTCTCAAATTTACTATTCCATGACCATCCTTCTCCCAACAATGAAATTTTTCTCCATAAAGTTCAATTTTACCTTTGCATCTAAAAGTATCTAAAGGTTTGATTATCCCATTTTCTAAAGCACTAAGTGCAACCAATGTTTTGATAGTAGAGCCCGGTGGGTATAATCCTGAAATTGTTTTATTTGTTAATGGTCTTAACTCATTTTTAATAAGACTATTCCAATAGTTTTTTTCTAAACCATGAACAAATTCATTTGGCTCAAAAGTAGGAGACGATACCATGGATACTATATCTCCATTATATACATCCATAACACATACCGCAGCTGCCTTATCTTTTAAAAGTTCATTTGTGTATTTTTGAACTTCAAAATCCAATGTAGTTTTGTAACTTTCTCCTGCTTGACCTGCGTTAATTTGAATTTGTTTTACTCTTTTTCCATAAGCATTTACCTCATATCTTTGAAATCCTATTTTACCAATAATCTTTTCATCAAGTTTTCTTTCTAGTCCAGTTTTTCCAATGCTCATTCCAGGCACATGTAAATCTTTTAAGTATTTTTTCGTTTCAAGGTCTTTTGCACTTACTTGTGAAACATAACCTAAGATATGAGCTGAAGAGTTATCTGGATACATTCTAGCAACTGATACAACTGGCTTAATTCCCTCCAATTCGTGTAAAAATAAATTTAATCTTGAAAATTCTGACCAAGTTATATTATCTGAAACAATTATGGGCTCCCACGGTTTCTGTTTAGCTATAACTCTTTTTAAATAAAACAATCTTTTATCTGTTAAATTTAAAATTGTTTTTAATCTTACAAAAAGTTTTTCTATATCTTTAGAATTTTCAGGTATTAGGTGAACTTGGTAAACTTGCTCGTTCGATGCTATTTCTTTATCAAAAAAATCCTTTATTACTCCTCTCTCAGGTGCCAGTTTCCACTCTCTGAACCTATTTTTATCAGATAAAGTTTTATATTTTGTTCTTTCATTAATCTGTAAAGAAACTAATCTACCAATAATGCCTACCATTACTACTGCTTTAGCTGCGGTAAGTAAAAACATCCTACGACCAATTAACTTTGATTTAATAACTGTATTACCAGAACTTGGATTAAGCATCACGATTTCCTATGAATGTCATTTGATAAATGTTGAACAAAAACCAAAATATTGGAAAAGTAAAAAGAGTAAAAAACATGTTATATCCAATTTTTGAATTACTAAAATCTAAATCTGAAAAGTTATTTAAAAGAGAAAAAAATAATAGATTTGAAAATACCATTGCTATAAAAAAAGTAAACCAATCTGATGCTATAGTTGTATTTACACTTTTATTTCTTACATAAGTACCTACAAAAATAATAATCAAATATGATAATGAGCTTATACCTAAAGGAAAACCCATAACCACATCATTAATTAAACCTGCCAAGAAAATATGTCCGTTAGCCATTATCTCTGGTCTTTTTAAAACCCAAAAATAAATTAATATAATTTGAAAATTAAGAGTAAAAATTTCAAATATTTTTTCAAGATTTGAATCTACTTCACTAATACAAAGATAATACAAAAGTAATAATGGTCCAGCGTTGTAAATTTTATAAAATAGAGAAGTTTTTGCCATTATAATTTTCCTAAATTTTGAATACTTAAATTTACAGTAACAAAAGAAAGTTGATTTGGATCAACGAACAATTCAACTTCTCCATCTAGATTGGTAATTCCAATTGGCGTACCTGGTGAAAATATTCCATCTTTACCTGAGGCAAATACATTTATCTCATCAACAATTTTATAATCCTCTGGTAAATATTCTAAAGAGGGATTATTTGTACCGCTACCTGACAGGATTGCTTGAGCACCTTGGTCAAGTGTAACAGGAATTCGACTATTCAAATCATTCAATAAAAGAACTCTCGAGGATAGATAATTTGTTTCGACTACTCTTCCAACTAAGTAGTTATTATGAGTTACGGGCATGCCTTTCATTATACCTGTTCTAGTGCCTTTATTAATTATAATTGATTTTAAAAAAGGACTATTTTTATCTACTAAAACTTTAGCCAGGACAACATTACTAAGATTTTTATTAAAATACTCTGTTTCTAAAATTTTTTGTAAATTTTTATTTTCATCTGTTAAAAATTCCACATTAAGCTCAAGTGACTTATATTTTTCTATCTCTGCTTTTAATCTTTCATTTTCTGCTTTAACATTAAAATATTTAGAAAGATCTTTACTTACTTGAGGAAAAAATCTTGTTGGCGTAGAAGCTAAAAAAGTTATTCGATAAACTACATCATTTAAAAAACCTCTTACAGGTTTAGTAAATTTTGCTCCATAAACATCTAGAAAAAAAATAATTAATGCTAAAAATATCAACGATAGAACAGAAAATTTTTGTGCCCCTCCTCTTTGAAGAAGAGCAGAGCGAAAAGCTATGCTAAAATCATCTCTACTAACTGACATCTATTCATCTTTAGATAAATTAGTACTCTGATAACATTGTAGAAAATAATTCTTCATTTTCTAAAGCTCTTCCAGTTCCAATAGCAACACATGACAATGGATCATCAGCTATTGTTACGGGTAAACCAGTATCTTGAGAAATTAATTTATCTATATTTTTTAATAAAGCTCCACCACCTGTAAGCACTAATCCCATATCAATTAAGTCAGCGGATAATTCAGGCGGAGTATTTTCTAAAGCTTCTTTAATGCCACCTAAAATTTGATTTAAAATTGGCATCAATGCCTCGCAAGCGTCTTTTTCTGTAAGTTCAATCTCTTTGGGCGTTCCTGATCTTATATCTCTACCTTTCATTAAAAACGTATTATTCGAAGATGGTATAGCTGTACCAATTTCTTTTTTAATCTTTTCAGCTGTAGAGTCTCCAATCATTAAGTTCATTCTTTTTCTCATGTAGGCTATTATAGATTGGTCTAATGCATCTCCAGCAACTCTTAAAGATTTTGAATAAACTACGCCGCCTAATGACATTACTGCTATCTCAGTTGTACCACCACCAATATCAACAACCATTGAACCAGTAGCCTCTGAAATAGGTAATCCTGCTCCAATTGCTGCTGCAATTGGCTCCTCAATTAGTTGAACTTTTCTTGCACCTGCAGCTAATGCTGAGTCTTGAATAGCTTTTCTTTCTACAGGAGTAGAACCAGTGGGTACACAAATCAAGATTCTTGGATTTGCAAAAGCATTTTTTTTATGAACTTTTTTAATAAAGTGTTTGATCATTTCCTCAGTAACTACAAAGTCTGCAATTACTCCATCTTTTAATGGTCTAATAGCTGAAATATTTCCCGGAGTTCTCCCTAACATTGTTTTTGCCTCATCTCCAACAGCTAATACAGATTTTTTCCCTGCATCCTCAATTACTGCAACTACTGACGGTTCATTTAGTACTACTCCTTGATCTTTTAAAACAACAAGGGTGTTTGCTGTACCTAAGTCTATAGCCATATCCTGTGACCAAAGTGAAGTTAATCCTGTTAAACCTTTAAACATATCTTCCTTTCTAAATTTGAACGCTTAGATTTTCATCATCTGGCGCTGTTTTTTTTCTTTTAATAATTAATTTGTTCAATGCATTTAAGTATGCATTAGCTGATGCCACAAGTGTGTCAGTGTCAGCTGCTTGACCTACTGTAGTTTTACCTTTCTCCTCTATTCGAACGCTAACTGTCGCTTGTGCATCAGTGCCTTCAGTAACAGCATGAACATTATATAATAGTAATTTGACTTCATGAGCATAGAGTTTTTTAATACATTTAAATATTGCATCCACTGGACCATCACCAGTATCAGAAGCGCTTTTCACTTCACCAAAAACTTCTAATGTCATTTCAGCTTTTTGTGGTTCTCCTGTTCCGGCATATACTTTTAACGATTTTAATTTAATTACATTGTCTTCAGTAACTAAGCTGTCATCTACAAGAGCAGCAATGTCTTCATCGTAAATATGTTTTTTCTTATCTGCTAAAATTTTAAATTTACCAAAAGCAGTGTTTATGATGTCATCGGTAACATCAACATATCCCATGTCTGATAGTTTATCTCTAAAAGCATGTCTTCCAGAGTGTTTACCCATTACTAACGAAGTTTTTTTAACTCCAACGCTTTCGGGTGTCATAATCTCATATGTATTTCTATTCTTTAACATTCCATCTTGGTGAATACCTGACTCATGCGCAAATGCGTTTTTGCCTACAACAGCTTTATTGAATTGAACCGGAAAACCAGTAGCATTTGAAACTACTTTTGAAGCTTTGCTTAAAAGTTTAGTGTTTATATTTGTAGTGTATGGCATTAAATCGTGTCTTGTTCTCATGGCCATTACAACTTCCTCTAAAGCTGCGTTACCGGCTCTCTCTCCAATGCCATTTACAGTGCACTCAATTTGTCTTGCTCCAGCCATAACTCCTGCCAAAGAGTTAGCCACTGCTAAACCAAGATCGTTATGACAATGAGTTGATAAAATTGCTTTATCAATATTAGGCACTTTGTTTATTAATGTTTCAATAATCTTTTTAAATTCAGAAGGAACTGTGTAACCTACGGTATCGGGTATATTAATAGTCTTGGCTCCACATTCAATCGCAAGTTCAACTGTCTTGCACATATAGTCCATATCTGTTCGTGTTCCATCTTCGCACGACCACTCTACATCATCTGTAAATTTTCTCGCATAAGTAACACTTTCTTTAATCGCTCCTAAAACTTCCTCCGGAGACTTATTTAATTTATGCTTCATATGTAGAGGGCTTGTAGAAATGAAAGTGTGAATTCTAAAATTTTTCGCATACTTTAATGACTCATGACATGCATCAATATCTTTTTTTGTTGCTCTAGCTAATCCGGCAGGAATCGAACGTTTTAAAGTTTTACTTATTTCTGTCACAGCTTCAAAATCACCTGGTGATGCTATTGGAAAACCTGCTTCAATCACATCTACACCTAACTCATCAAATACTCTAGAAATTTGTAATTTTTCCTCTAAGCTCATTGATGCACCTGGAGACTGTTCTCCGTCTCGCATAGTTGTATCAAATATTATTATTCTATTTTTATCAGTCATAACTTTATAAAAATTTAAAGCCTCTCATATTACAATCAAAGCTAGAATTTGCAAATAATTATGTAGTTCAAGTTAGTGTTTTGGACTCAGATTGGGTTAATTTTTATCTTTATCGACTAGTTTATTTTTACCAATCCACGGCATCATTGCTCTTAGCTCTTTACCAACCTTCTCAATTGGATGTTTTGCTAAGTCTTGTCTCATTTTTAAGAAGTTTTTTTGACCTGATTTATGCTCATCCATCCATTGTTTGGTAAACTT
>CACICB010000011.1 GCA_902585045.1 uncultured Pelagibacteraceae bacterium
TCACAGCTATGAGTTTATTCCTGAAGATAAGTCAGTCATCTCAGCAACAACTGATTATTCATCTAAAATTGTTTGCTCTGTCGAGAAAGATAATTTATTTGGAACACAGTTTCATCCTGAGAAGAGTGATAAAATAGGATTAAAGATGATTGATAACTTTTTAAAATTATAATGAAAATATTTCCTGCAATAGATATAAAAGATGAGAAATGCGTAAGATTAATCAAAGGTGACTTCGAAAATAAAACTGAATATGAAACTTCACCCATTGAGCAAGCAGCAAAGTTTAAAGATCATGGTTTTAAAAACTTACATATTGTGGATTTAGACGGAGCTTTAACGGGTAAAACAGTCAATTTAAATATTATAAAAGAAATAGTAAGTAAATACGATTTAAAGATTGAAATAGGTGGCGGTGTTAGATCTCTCGATAGCATTAATCAATATGTCGATACTGGTGTTGAGAAAGTAATTTTAGGAAGTGGTGCTATTAAAAATAAAGAATTTTTAAAAGAGTCTTGCATAAAATTTAAAGGTCAAATTGCTTTGGGGTTAGATGCAAAAGATGGAAATCTTTCTGTATCAGGCTGGAAAGAAAATCTAGAAATCAAAACCACAGATTTTTTAAAAGAAGTAAATGATTTTGGTGTAAGCAGAATTATTTTTACAGATATAAATAGAGATGGAATGAAAACCAGCCCCAACCTAAATGAGAGTGTGAAAATTGCAGGGCTTTCTAATTGTCCTGTTGTAATTTCAGGAGGCGTTTCTTCAATTAATGACATTAAGAAGGCTAAAAAGTTAAATAATAAAAAAATTGAAGGTATTATTGTCGGTAAAGCTATTTACGATGGTGATATTAAACTTGATGAGTTAGCAAAGGAAATTGATGCTTAAAAATAGAATTATACCTTGCCTTGATGTTAAAGATGGAAGAGTTGTTAAAGGTATAAACTTTGTTGAATTAAAAGATGCAGGAGACCCAGTTGAACAAGCTAAAATATATAGTGACAGTGGCGCTGACGAGATTTGTTTTTTAGATATTACTGCATCAAATGAAAATAGAGAAACGATTATTGATATTGTTAGAAAAACTGCGAAAGAATGTTTTGTACCTTTAACTGTTGGTGGTGGAGTTAGAAATATTCAAAATATTACTGATTTATTGTTAGCCGGTGCAGATAAAGTTTCTATTAATACTGCAGCTGTAAAAAATGTTGACTTCGTAAAGGAAGCTTCAAAAAAATTTGGATCCCAATGCATTGTTGTTGCGATCGATGCAAAAAAAGTTTCATATAATAAATGGGAAGTGTTCACTCACGGCGGAAGAAATAAAACTGGTATCGATGTAGTGGAGTTTGCTAAAAAAGTAGAGCAAAATGGAGCCGGAGAAATCTTATTAACTTCAATGGACAAAGATGGAACTAAATCTGGTTACGACGTTGATTTATTAAAAATAATTACGGATAGTACCAATATCCCAGTAATAGCTTCTGGTGGAGTCGGAACTCTCGATCACTTATATGATGGCATTGTTAAAGGCGGGGCAAGCGCAGTTTTAGCGGCTTCTATTTTTCATTATGGCGAATATAAAATCAAAGACGCTAAAGAATATTTGAATTCTAGAAATGTATCGGTAAGGTTATAAAATGTTTGAAAACTTAGAACAATTAATCAAAACAATCAGAGAGAGAAAAAATTCTTCTCCTGATAAATCTTATACAAACAAACTTTTGAATGACAAAAACTTAAGTGTTTCAAAAGTAAAAGAGGAAATAGGTGAATTAATAGAATCTGTGGAGAAAAATTCAAATAAGATACACGAAGCTGCTGATGTGATTTATCATTTGATGGTTTACTTAGAGGCTAATAGTATAAAGATTGAAGATGTGATGAGCGAACTTAAGAAAAGGCAGAAATGAGTTACGACAAAAATAACATATTTGCTAAAATTCTAAGGGGAGAAATTCCATGTAAAAAAGTTTATGAAAATGATCATGTTTTAGCTTTTCATGATATTAATCCTCAAAAAAAAGTGCATGTATTAGTAATACCAAAAGGAGAATACGTTGATCTAGATGATTTCAATAATAAAGCCTCTGATAAAGAGATTGTCGAATTAAATAAAGCAGTTACACATGTGGCAAACTTAATGGGCTCAAAAGATAAAGGTTATAGAGCTCTTACAAATATTGGTAGCGACGGAGGACAAGAAGTTCCTCATCTTCATTTCCATATTTTTGCAGGTGAAAAGATAGGAAAAATGGTCAGCTAATGATTTCAAGAGTAAAAAGATATTTTTTAGAAATAAAAGATTTTTCAAAAACAATTGATTTAAATCTTCCAGAAAACTTTAAAATTATTTTGGACAATAAAGATAATTTTCATTTAAACAGATTTTTTTATAAACAAATAGGCGAAGATCATTACTGGAGAGATAGATTACTTTGGTCTGATAGTGAATGGGTAAAGTATGTCACAAATAAAAATTTAGAAACACATGTTCTAAAAAAAGATGAAGATCTAGTAGGATATTATGAACAAGAATATCATCCTGGATCAAATGAAGTTGAGCTTATCAATTTAGGGGTGTTAAAAGAATTCAGGGGTTTGAAGCTTGGCTCAACGCTTGTGAATCACGCTATCGCAAGCGCATCAAGAAAAAATCCAGAAAGAATGTGGGTTCACACTTGTAGTTTAGACCATAAACACGCATTACAAAATTACAAATCCAAAGGTTTTGAAATTTTTAAAGAAGAAGAAATAGATTTTGTAGCTTAGTTTATTTCAGGTACTTTGAAGGTGCCTCTTTTATAAGTGTCGTTTTTAGCTATAATGTTAAGAGAGAAATTTATATTATTGTTGTATTGATCTTTAATCTCCCATCCTTTCAAATCTAGTTTTTTTTTATCAAAAAAAACTGTAATTTCGTTATCACCAAAATAAATCAGCTTAATTATTTGATCAGTTGACTCTAACTCACCTGATTGCACTATTTCTAAAAGTTTATCCTTATATAAAATATTTAAGAATGGAGATTTTGAAATAGGATAATGATAAGTTTTGTTATATTTTTTCTGGGTTATTGCTAATCTCTTGTTATTAATAACCAATTCTTTTTCCTTGTCGTTAAAGTAATTGCACTTTAATTTTCCAGGGAATTCTAGAAGACAACTACCTTTTTCTGTTTTTTCATTAATTAATTGAACAAATGTAAATTCTAAAGAGTTTAAATTATTTAATTTAGCAATTATTTGATCTTTCTCATTGGCTAATAAACTCGATGTTATTAATAAAAAAAACGAGAGTGAAAATATTTTTTTAAAGAACTTCACGTTTACCAACATGATTTGCCTTACTAACGATACCTTTTTCTTCCATCATATCAATAATTCTAGCAGCTCTATTGTATCCTATCTGTAATTTTCTTTGTAAAAAGCTTGTAGAAGCCTTTCTTTCAGCTTTTATGATTTCTACAGCCTGATTAAACAACTCATCTCCGTCCCCTTCACTACCAGGAGTTAATGAACTTTCTGTTGTTTCTTGGGAAGTAATTTCTTCCATATAATCTGGCTCACCTTGCGCCCTTAATGAGTTTGTAATTTTCTCAATTTCTTGTTCAGAAACATAAGGACCATGAATTCTAACTATTCTGTTTGCCGATGACATGAATAACATGTCTCCTTTTCCAAGTAATTGTTCAGCGCCCTGTTCTCCTAAAATAGTTCTACTGTCAATTTTGGAACTTACTTGAAAAGATATTCTTGTTGGAAAATTTGCTTTAATTGTACCTGTAATTACATCAACACTTGGTCTTTGTGTAGCCATAATGATATGAATACCTGCAGCTCTCGCCATTTGAGATAATTTTTGAATGTAGTTTTCAATTTCTTTTCCAGCTACAAGCATTAAGTCTGACATCTCATCAACCACTACAACAATATAAGGCATTTTAAGTTTGTGCTTAGCGTTGTAGCCATCAATATTTCTAACCCCCACCTTGCTCATTAATTTATATCTGCTGTTCATTTCTTTGACTGTCCAGGATAAAGCTGATGTAGCTTTTTTAGCATCAGTAATAACTGGAGTTAATAAATGAGGTATTCCTTCGTAAGTAGATAGCTCTAACATTTTTGGATCAATTAAAATAAATTTACAAAGATCTGGACTCAATTTGTAAAGCAGTGAGACGATTATAGTATTTATACAAACAGACTTTCCAGAACCGGTGGTACCTGCAATTAAAAGATGAGGCATTGAAGTTAAATCACCAACAATTGGCATTCCTGAAATGCTTTTACCTAATGCTATCGGAAGTCTTACATCTTTCTTTAAAAATTTATCGTAAGAAATTATTTCTCTTAGTGATACGCTCTCTCTTTCCTCGTTTGGAATTTCTATTCCAACAGTATTTTTTCCTGGGATAACGGAAACTCTTGTAGAAGTTGAACTAGTGTTTCTTGCTAAATCCTCAGATAAATTAATAATTTTTGATACTTTTACACCAGGCGCTGGTTCAAATTCATAAAGGCTTACCACAGGACCATTATTAATTGTTTTAATTTTTCCGTCTATGCCAAAGTCTAATAATATTTTTTCCATAAACTCAGCGTTAGGACGATCTTTATTTCCATCAGAACTAAGTTTAGATAAATTTTTCTCTAAATAATTTATATCTGGTAATTTATATTTAGTCTTCGTAGTAACTTGTTCTGTTTGAGAACTTATGTCAGTATCAAATGAAAAAGATTGCTGAGGTTTTTCTAAAGTTTGTGGATGGTCTTCAATATTAATTTTACTAAAATCTGGCTCATTATTTTCCACAGGCCTTCTTCTAAAAAGTGAAATTATTAATGAAAATACTTTTTTATAATTTATATCAGCTGAAAATGAAAAAAATATTATAGTTAATAAAAGTAGTCCATAAATTGAATATTTATTATCAATCCACGGAACCCAACTATTAATAAAGTTATATATTATTTTTCCAACAAAACCTGAATTGCCATTATCAATTAACCAAAAAGAATTATCGAATGTTAAATAGATAAAAACTGTACCTACTGTCAAATAAGCTACAACTAGAAATAATTTTAAAATTATTCTTTTTAACTCTTTTTTTATTATCAAATCTAATCCCCAAAATAAAAAGTTAAGTAATAATAAAAAAGAGGCCAAGCCAAAACTTTGTAATAAGAAATCCGCAATGCTACTTCCATAAATCCCAAAAAAATTCTGGATCTCGAAGTTTCTATCTCCATAAATGAATGAAGGGTCTTCAGGAGAATATGTTGTAAAAGCAATAGCAAGTGCGACACTTGATAAAACTAAGATTAAACCTAGTAATTCAAAGGTTCGCTTTTTCAAAAAATTTGTTAAACTATCTAAAAAGTTTGTATTCATTACGAATCGATTACATACTTTTTACCATTTTTACGAAAGTGTTAAAAATTTTTATATGACAAAACAGAGAATATGCATTGTTGGTGACGGTCTTTCAGGTCTAATGACAGCAGTAGTTTTAGCTAAAGTGCCAGGCATAGAGGTAAATTTAATAGCTAAAAAAGGCACAAAAAATACAGATAAAAGGACTACAGCTATTTCAGATGCAAATTATAAGTTCGTCAATCAAAACATTACTAACTTAGGGCAAAAGTTGTTCTGGCCTTCACAAAAAATTGAGCTTTTTTACGAAACCGCAAAAGAAAAAATAAATTTTTTAAATCTTAATGAAGCTAATTCCAATCTTATGTATGTTTTTGAAAATGATAAAGTTAAAAATGTATTATTGAAAGAAATTTCTAAAAATAAAATTAAATTAATCAGAAAAGAGTTAAAAAACTTAGATGAATCAAAAAATTATGATTTATTTATACTCTGTATAGGTGGACAATCTAAAATTTACGATAACATAACAAACGCAAGATCTATAAAGAAAGATTATAAAGAAATAGCTATAACAGGTTACATAAGACACAATTACAAAAATCTAAACACAAGTCAGTTTTTTTTAAAAGAAGGGCCGTTAGCTATTCTTCCTTTTTCAAAGAATCACTTTTCATTTGTATGGAGTGTCAAAAAATATTTTTTTGAAAATAATTCAAAAAAAATTATAAATTTGGTTAGAAAAAAAATAGTAGAAATATTGAAGAACAAACAAGATATTACTATAACTAATGTTCAGTCTTATCCGATTTCACTTCGTTTAAGGAAAAAGTATTATAAAGATAATGTTTTAATATTAGGTGAGGGTTTACACTCTATCCATCCTGTAGCTGGTCAGGGTTTTAATCTTGTTCTAAGGGATATTAAAAAATTAAAAGAAATAATCAAATATTATGTGGGCTTAGGTATATCTATAAAAAACAGCTACGCATTAAATGATTTTTACAATAGTAGAAAACCCGAAAATACCATCATGGGTTTAGGTGTTGATGCTACTCACAGTTTCTTTAAACAAAATAAATATTTAGATCCCTTCAAAGAAATAATTGTAAAAAATATAAAGAACAACGAGACATTAAAAAAATTTAGTAAAATAATCTCTAATCGAGGTTTATCATTATAATTCAATGAACATTTACGCTTTATCATCGGGTAGAGGTCCCTCAGGAATAGCTATTGTTAGAATATCAGGCAATGAAACACTTAAAATTTGTCAAAATTTGACTAAGTCAAAAGATATAAAGTCGAACGAAGTTAATTTTTGTAAATTTTATGACCCTAAAAGCGATAATGTAATAGATCCAGAGGCTTTATTGTTGTGGTTTCCTGGGCCAAATAGCTATACTGGGGAGGATTTAGCAGAACTACAAATTCATGGAAGTAACGCAGTTATAAACGCCTTATTAAGAGTTCTCTCAAAGCAAAAAAACTGCAGATTAGCTGAACCTGGTGAGTTCACAAAAATTGCTTTTCAAAACGATAAGATTGATTTGTTAAAAGCAGAAAGTATAGGAGATCTAATCCACTCCGAAACAGAACTACAAAGACAGCAAGCAGTAAAATTAGTTCAGGGAAACGCATCAAATTATTATAATGACTTGAGGGAAAAAATAATAAAATCTCTTGCTTTTATAGAAGCAAAAATTGATTTCGCAGAAGAAGATCTCCCAGAAAAAGTATTAAAAGATGCCCACAAATCAATCAAAGAAATTCACTCAGAAATTACTAAAATTATTGAGGATAATAAAGTTGGAGAAAAAATTAGAGACGGTTTTAGGGTTTCGATAGTAGGAGAAGTTAATGCTGGAAAATCATCATTATTAAATCTACTCTCTAAAAGAGAAGTAGCAATTGTTTCAGATGAGGCTGGAACAACTAGAGATGTTATAGAAACCTATTTAAATTTAGATGGATATCCTGTTCTTCTAGCTGACACTGCCGGTATTAGAGATACTAAAAATGAAGTAGAAAAAAAAGGAATTTCATTAGCCCTTGGAAAATTAAAAGAAGCAGATTTAAATATAATAGTCATTGATAATTCATCAAAAGAAATTAATAAAGAAATACATAATATGATTAATAGAGATACTATAATTTTTTTAAATAAATCAGATATTTCAGATAAGCAAAACCATAAATTTAACGTTGACACTGTTTTAGCTTCAGTAAAAAATAATAAAAATATCGATAAACTAATAGATTTGATTAAAGTTAAGTTAAGCAAAAAATTTACATCCAATAATAGCGCTTTAATTACTAGAGAAAGGCACAGAGTTAAGCTCAATAATTGCTTAAAAGAAATTGAAAAGTTTCTTAAAAAGGACCAAAACAAAGACCTCGAATTAGCAGCAGAAGACCTAAGAATGGCTACACGATATCTTGGTGGTATCGTTGGTAAGGTAGATGTGGAAGAAATACTTGGATCTATATTCAAAGACTTCTGTATAGGTAAATAAAATACCACTTGTATTCTTAATCTAGACGTTTACATTCAAAACATGACAAAACAAAGCTATGATGTAGTAGTTATAGGTGGAGGACACGCTGGATGTGAGGCAGCAGCAGCTTCCGCTAGAATGGGCGTAAATACTGCTCTTTTTACCCATAAAATCGAGACTATTGGCGAAATGTCGTGTAATCCCGCTATAGGAGGACTTGGAAAAGGGCATCTTGTGAGAGAAATCGATGCCTTAGATGGTGTGATGGGTGTTGTAGCTGATAAATCAGGTATTCAATTTAGATTATTAAATAGAAGTCGTGGCCCAGCAGTGCAAGGGCCAAGGACTCAATCGGACAGAGCCCTTTACAAAGAGCATATGCAAAAGATTATATTAAATTATGAAAATTTAGAGGTCGCAGCTGATCCAGTAGTAAAATTCTTATTTGATAACAATAAAGTTATAGGATTCGTTTGTCAGAGCGGCAAAGAAATAAAAACTAAAGAACTAATACTTACTACGGGAACTTTTTTGAATGGTCTAATACATATTGGTGAAACACAGATACCAGCTGGTCGGTATGATGAAAAACCATCTACCGGTTTAAGTGAACAACTAGCAAAATTTCAAATACAAATTGGAAGATTAAAAACTGGAACACCTCCTAGACTAGACGGTAATACAATTAATTATGATGACTTAGAAATGCAGCCTGCTGATGATGATCATTATTATTTCTCTTTCTTGACGAACAAGACCAACAATAAACAGATTAAATGTGGGATGACTTACACGAATAATGATGTTCATAAAATTATTAGTGAAAACATTTCAAGAAGCGCTATTTATTCAGGAAATATAAAAGGAGTAGGACCTAGGTATTGTCCATCCATAGAAGATAAAATTGTTAAGTTTAAGGAAAAAGAAAAGCACCAAATTTTCCTTGAACCAGAGGGATTAAAGGACAATACTATTTACCCAAATGGTATTTCGACTTCTCTTCCAGAGGAGATACAGCTCAAAATATTAGCTAAAATCAAGGGTTTAGAGCAAGTTAAGATGAAGAGAGCTGGTTATGCAATCGAGTATGATTACGTGGATCCAAGAGAGTTAAAAGGTACATTAGAAACGAAAAAAATTAAATCTTTATACCTCGCCGGCCAAATTAATGGAACTACAGGGTATGAAGAAGCAGCAGCGCAAGGTTTGATAGCAGGCATTAATGCGGCTTTAAAGATTCGAAATCAAGATGAGTTTATCTTAGATCGATCAACGTCTTACATTGGCGTTATGATTGATGACCTTATTACTAAAGGAGTTACAGAACCTTATAGAATGTTTACATCTAGAGCCGAATATAGACTAAGTTTAAGAGCAGATAATGCCGATCAAAGACTAACTGACTTTGGAATTAATCTAAATTTAGTGAAGTCTGAAAGAAAAAAAATATTTAATGAAAAGAAAAAAAATATTTTGGCTCTTAATTCAATTCTAAAAAATAATTATTTATCACCTAATCAAGCAAAGAAATACGATATTAAAATTGCTATGGATGGAGTAAAAAGATCTTGCTTAGAGATAATGGGTCAACGAAAAGTAAATATGGCAAAAATAAGGCAAGTTTTTCCTGATATTCCTAGTTTTCCAAGACATATAGAAAACCAAGTTGTAATAGACACCCATTACATGGGTTACCTGGAAAGACAAGACAGAGATATAGAGTCTTTTAAGAAAGACGAGTCCGTTATTATACCTGAGGGTATAGACTATGAAAAAATGAGCGGTCTATCTAATGAGATTAAAAGCAAGCTGCTTCATGTGAAGCCTAAAACATTAGGTCAAGCTATTCGTATAGATGGCGTAACCCCTGCAGCTATAATTATTCTACTTTCACACATTAAAAAACTTAGGTATAAAGCTACTGCTTAATGCAGCAGTTAGAAGTTATAAGTATTTTAAAAAAAGACCTTAATTTTAATGAAAGGTCTATTGAAAAACTAAAAAAATTTGTCGAACTAGTATTAAATGAAAATAAAAATCATAATTTGATAGCAAAAAGCACTGAATCTTCAATTTGGCACAGGCACATTTTAGATTCGGCCCAATTAGTCAAATTTATCGATTTTAAATTAGCCTCTTTAGCAGACTTGGGATCTGGGGCAGGATTTCCAGGTTTAGTTATAGAAATATTCAATAAAAACAAGGATTTTCACGTGAAATTGTTTGAAAAATCACCAGTTAAAAAGCAGTTTTTAAGTAAAGTTATCAAAGAATTAGACTTAGGTGCTGAAGTTTATGGTGATGTTAGAGATGAAGTCTTAGATGCTGATATAATAGTTTGCAGAGCTTTTAAAAAGTTGGAGCGTGTAATACAAGTTTCACGTGAAATCGCTAAAAGACCACATAAACTTATGATTTTAAAGGGTCAAAATGCACAGGATGAGATAAATAAAACTTTAAAAACTAAAAAATATTCTTATAAATTAGTGAATAGTATGACAAATGACAGATCAAAGATAATTTTGATGCAAATTGATTTAAAATGAAAAAACCAATAACATTAGCAGTGATTAACCAGAAGGGAGGAGTAGGCAAAACAACAACAGTTATAAATTTAGCAGCTTCACTGTCCATTTTGGGTCAAAATAATTTAGTTATAGATTTAGATCCACAAGGTAATGCAACAACAGGATTTGGAAAGAATAACAGTAATGAAGAAAAAAATATTTATAATCTTTTAATAAAGAAAATTAATATCAAAGAGACTATCCAAAAAACCGAAATTCAAAATTTAGATTTAATTGGTTCTCACGTAAATTTGTCAGGACTTGAGGTTGAAACAGCTAATGACTCGAACAGAGCATTTGTATTAAAAGAAATTCTATCTGCTGAGAAAAACGGCTTACTTAATAATTATGATAATATATTTATAGATTGTCCTCCATCATTAAGTCTTTTAACAATAATGGCTTTAGTGGCATCAGATGAGTTGTTAGTACCACTGCAAACTGAATTCTTTGCCTTAGAAGGCATAACCCAACTTGTGAAAACAATAGATAGAATTAAAGAAAATCTAAATCCATCATTAACAATTAGAGGAATATTATTAACGATGTTTGATAAAAGAAATAAATTGTCTTCTCAGGTCGATAAAGAAGCAAGAAATTATTTTAAAGAAAAAGTTTACCAAACTGTTATTCAAAGAAATGTGAGATTATCAGAAGCTCCATCTCATGGGATGCCTTGTGTTATCTATGATAAAAATTGTGTAGGAAGTAAATCATACTTCAAACTTGCTGAGGAGTTCATTAAAAATGCTCATATAGAAAGTGCAGCATGAGTTCTGGAAAAAAAAAGGGTTTAGGTAGAGGATTATCAGCATTATTTGGTGATCAAAAATCTGTTGAGAAACCTAAAGAGTTTAAGCAATCAAATTTAATATCAATAAGTGATTTAAGCAGAAATCCCTATCAACCTAGACAAAATTTTAGTGAAGAAAAACTAGAGGAACTAGCTAATTCAATAAGAAAAAATGGTATTATACAACCAATAGCTGTTAGACCAAGTAAGTCAGATGCTAGAAAATTTGAAATAGTTGCGGGCGAAAGAAGATGGCTTGCCGCCCAACGCGCTGGTTTACATGAGATACCAGTAACGATTTTAGATTTAAGTGATGTCGAGTCTTTAGAAGTTGCAATAGTTGAAAATATTCAAAGAGACGATTTAAATCCAATAGAGGAAGCAAGAGGTTACAAAAGGTTAAATGATGAGTTCAATTACGACCACGAAAGTATTTCAAAATTAATGTCTAAAAGCAGAAGTCATATTAGTAATACTTTAAGGTTGTTAACTTTACCATCTGACGTTATTTCGATGCTGGAGGAGGGAACTTTAACTTCAGGTCAAGCTAGGCCGTTAATCGGAATTAGCAACGCATCATCTATTGCAGAAGAAATTGTATCAAAAAATTATAGTGCAAGAAAAGTTGAGTATTTAACTAGAACCAAAAAAAGCACAAACAAAGAAAAAACTGTAGATGCAAACATTTTGAAAACTCAGGAGCGAATTGAAAAAATATTAGGTCTTAAAGTGAATATAATTAATAAAAAAAATAATTCTGGAAAGATTACAATTCAGTATAAAGACTTAGATCAATTCGAATTAATTTCAGATTTATTAACTAAGAATTAGCTAAACAGCATATATCAATTAGCAATTTTTTAATTAGTATATTTTTTTCAATAAGATTATTAGTTTTTATTTTTTTCTCTACATCAAAAGTTTTATTCAATATTTGTTTAATTTTAGTTTTTTTCCACATTTTTGCTTGGTTAGTGATTACTGGTTTATCTTTCCAAAAAATAGGAGGTTTTATGCTATTTATTGCATCTTCAATTTTCGGCTTGTTGAGATTTTGTATGTAAAGGAGTTTATCTAATCTTTGATTAATTATATTTAAGTAAAGGTTATTTTTTTCATATTCCATGTGCGTTTCAGCAAGTAATTTATTTGTATTTATTTTATTACCCATGAAAGCTTCATCTTTAAGCTTATTAAAATCATCATTTGTTTTAGCGTTAAGAAGTTCTTCGAGCTTCTCTGATAAAATATTCTTATCTAAAAAAAAAGATATAATTTTTTCTAATTCATTATTTAATTTAGTTCTGTTCAGATTTGTATGTTCTATTATTAAATTAATATTATAAGGCGATAAGCCACTATAACCATTAAGTTTTAAATTAATCAATTTTTTAAAATTTATTTCACTATCTTCATAACAAGGTACGCAGGCACAATTTTTGGATTTTTCAATATAGCCTCTTAATTTAGATTTTTTGTCTAAAAAGTCCGCGAATAAAAAAATCCTTCTGTCAGATATAATATTTTCAGTTTCCTGGATTAATGTTAATAATTTGTCACTTACATTTTCAATAAAAAAAATCTTACTTTTTTCAAACAATGAGATATTTTCAATTTCATTTATTAAAATATGCTCATTTTTTATTAGATCTTCTTGGGTGTATCTTAAAATTTCAGAATTATTATTATTATTTATAATTTTTGTTTTTAGGTCGTTCTTTAATCCTAGGTTTTCACCGTAAAATAATACTATTTTCTCTTTAATTGCATTAATATTTTGTTCTAAAATATAACTTTTATAAATCATTTTATATTAAGAATAATTTCGCTAAGAATATCTTCTGTAACATCATCAATTAGGACATCAATGAGTTTCTTTTCATTAGAGAGCGTTTGTGAATACTGACTCGCTACAGTATAGTCCCCAGTTTTTACGATTTTGAAAGAAATTATATTTTCATCAATTAACTCCTTTACCCTAATTGCAGAAGTAATTGTAATTTGATATTTTGTAATTTCGTTATTAATATTCTTTTCTTTTACTTCTTTGGATTTTTTAGTGTCTAAATAAATGTCTACCAATTTTTTTTCACTTTTCTTAGAGTTGAATATTAAGTTATTTTTAATTTTAAAGTTTATTCTATTGTCACCAGAGGTAATAATTTCGTTTATATCAAAGTTATAAATTTCACCTTTATTAACTATTTTAAACCCACAATTATTGGTTAAAAAAAATATTATTAAAGTTAAAAATAGCGATTTTGTTTTCATTTTTTATTATTTATAATGTAATTTAGTATCCTATCTTTTACAAAGATAGTTTTTACAATTTTAGATTTTTCTAAATATTTTTTGGCTTTAGAAGAATTGTGGATTATTTCGTTAATTTCTTTTTCTGTAGAATTTGCTTTTACTTTAATAATATCCCTTGTCTTACCATTAACTTGCACCGCAAATTTGACATCTTGTTCAATGCTTTTCATTATATCGGGCCATTTATTGATTGTTTTACAATTTAATAATTCTAAACATTCATGAGCTAAATGTGGGATGAAAGGAATTAATAATTTTAAAATTTTGATTATATTACTTTTTAAAACAGATTGACTTAAATCACTTTGTACCGATGTTTTAAATATATTATAAACTTCATAAAAATAAGCGATTGAAACATTAAATCTAAAGTTTTTAATTGAACTGTCAATTTTACCCACAAAACTGTCTATTTCTAAGTTAAATTCTTTATCTAATTCTTCATTCGTTCTTTTGTCGTTTTTATTTAATATAAGTTGAATTAAATTATAAATTTTCTGTAAAAATTTATTAGCGGAATTGACACCGGTATCTGACCATTGAACATCTTTTTCTGGTGGACTATCAGATAATATAAACCATCTTACAGCATCTGCTCCATATTGATCAATCATAGCTTCAGGATCTACAGTATTTTTTTTCGATTTTGACATCGATTCTGAGGGACCTACCAAAACTCTAGATTTATCAGTTTTTTTTAGAACATTTTTTGAATCAACTTTTTCTATCTCATCAGGATATAAAAAGTTTCCATCACTATCTTGATATGTCTCATGACAAACCATTCCTTGAGTAAATAAGTTTTGAAAAGGCTCTGAAATATTTATTTTTTTATTAAATTTTGAAATTCCCTTAATAAAAAAACGAGAATATAATAAGTGTAATATTGCATGCTCTATACCTCCGATGTATTGGTCCACAGGCATCCAATATTTTATTTTTTCTTCATTAAATGGGGATTTCCCGTGCTCAGGTGAGCAAAACCGCATGAAATACCATGATGAGTCTACAAAAGTATCTAATGTATCAGTTTCTCGTATTGCTTTTTTTCCAGTAGATTTTTGGATAGTATTTTTCCACTTAGGGTGATTTTCTAAAGGATTTCCATTTGCGTTTAAATCAACATCCTCCGGTAATTCTATTGGCAATTCACTTTTATCGACAGGAACAACTGATCCATCTTCAAGATATATCATCGGTATAGGACAGCCCCAATACCGTTGTCTAGAAACACCCCAATCTTTAAGTCTATATTGAGTTTTCTTTTTTCCAATAGATTTTTTTTCTATTTCTTCAATTATCTTAACTTTTGCTTTTGAAACTTCTAAACCATCCAAGAAATTTGAGTTAATCATTTTTCCATCTCCAACATAAGCTTCTTCAAGATCTTCGTTTTTTATGTCATCTGCAACTACTCTTATCACTTCAAGATTGTATTTTTTCGCAAATTCAAAATCTCTTTGATCATGACCGGGACATCCGAATATTGCTCCAGTTCCATAATCCATTAATACAAAGTTTGCAAAATAAACTGGTAATTTTTTTCCTTTAATGAACGGGTGATGGACGAAAAAACTGGTTTTAAAACCAAGCTTTTCTGCACTAGATAAAGCTTCTTCTGTAGTCCCTGATTTATCACATTCTTTTTTGAAATTCTTGAATTTTTCATCATCTTTAAATTCTTTACTAAGCTCATGATCGGCTGACAAAGCGATAAAAGTAGCACCAAATATTGTGTCC
>CACICB010000012.1 GCA_902585045.1 uncultured Pelagibacteraceae bacterium
TTGGCAGTGTCTTTGTAACTGGCATCTCACCAAAAAGTAAAAGTTTTGTTCTTACTTTCCAATAGCCAAAATTAGGAATTGAGATAATAACTGATTTTCCTATTCTTAAAAGATTTTTTAAAACTTTCTCTGGCTCATAAAATGCCTGTAAAGTTTGACTCAGCACAACATAGTCAAATGATTTATCAGGAAATTGATGCAATTCAGTTTCTGCATTACCCTGAATAACTGGCAAACCTTTATAAATACATTCTTTAACATTATCTTGATTAAGCTCTAGTCCACGTACCTCTATATTTTTTTCTATTCTAAGAAGATGCATTAAAGATCCGTCTCCACATCCTATATCAAGAACCCTCGTATTATTAGGTAATAAATCTGCAATTACTTTAAATTCTTTTTTCATTTTTGAATTTTTCATACATAGAATCTATAAAACCTTTAAGTGTTTTTAAAAATTCAGGCTCCTCAAGTAAAAAAGAGTCATGTCCTTTGTCTGTAATTATCTCAGAGTAAGAGACATCTGCACCTGACGCATTTAATGCTATTACTATATCTTTGTTATCTTTTGTTGTGTAAAGCCAATCAGAGGAAAATGATATGATTAAGAATTTTGTTTTTTGATTTTTAAATGCTTCTACCAAACCTCCTTTAAATTGTTTTGAAAGATCAAAATAATCCATCGCTCTTGTAATATATAGTACTGAATTTGCATCAAATCTCTCAACAAATGCGTAGCCTTGATGTCTTAAATAACTTTCAACCTGGAAGTCAGCATTAAAACTAAATTCATAATCTGCCTTTTCTTGTAATTTTCTACCAAATTTTTCCTGCATACCTTTTTCAGATAAATAACTTATATGCCCAACCATTCTTGCAACTGCTAAGCCATTTTTTGGTTGAACATTTTTCAAAACATAATTTCCATTATCCCACACAGGATCTGCCATAATTGCTTGACGAGCTAATTCATTAAGTGCAATATTTTGAGCGCTATGGCTCGAGCTACAGGCTATTGGAACAGCTGAAAAAGCTTTATCCGGAAATGTTGCACAAAATTGTAAAAGTTGCATTCCACCCATTGAACCTCCAGTCGCACATAAAAGTTTTTTAATTCCAAGATGTTCAAGTAAGGACTCCTGAGCTTTTACCATATCTTTAATTGTTATAACTGGAAAATCCAATCCGTAAGGTTTTTTTGTTACTGGATTAATATTTTTAGGACCTAACGAACCCATACATCCCCCGATCACATTTGCACAAATAACAAAATATTTATTTGTATCTATTGCTCTCCCAGGCCCCACTGCAGTAACCCACCAACCTTCTTTATTAGTAATAGGATTAGTTCCAGTCACGAACTGATCTCCAGTTAATGCATGAAACACAAGTATTGCATTGTCTTTGTTATTATTCAATTTTCCATAAGTCTCATAAGCGAGAGGAAAATCTTTTATAGTTTTTCCGCAGTCTAGTTTTAGCGGTTTAGTTACGTCTAATTTCTTTATATTCTCAAGTTTTATATTCATCCAAAAAAAAAGCCCAGCTAAACTGGGCATCCCCTTTTTAGCTACATTTATTATGCGCTTGCAATATGGTTAAATCAGCGCAAATAATGTTTACTAAATCATCACAAACTTGTCAATTTTATATACGATAAAGAGATATAGAAAAACTTAAACAATTTAGATAATACATTAATTAAATGAGATTCCCAAAACCAAATAATATTGTTGCAGAGAAATATGTAGCTGGAATGAGCTTATTCAAGAGTAAATTAGCAAAGATTAAATTATCTGCTAATGAGTCTGCTTTAGGCCCTAGCCCGAAAGCAAGAAAACAATACTTAAAGGTTTCAAAAAACTTTGCAAGATATCCTGACTCAGATGGAACTTTTTTAAGAAATACGTTAGCTAAGAAGTTTAAGATTGATAAAAATAGAATAATCTTAGGATCAGGTTCTGATCAAATTTTTGAACTTATATGTAAATCGTTCCTAAAGAAAGGAGATGAAGTTATAGTCCCTAAGTTTAGTTTTATAATTTATCGAATTTACAGTAGAATGAATGGAGCAAAAGTAATTTATTCGAAAGAGAATAATTTTACTGTTTCAACTAAAGATATACTCAAAAAAGTTACAAGAAAAACCAAAATAGTTTTCCTAGCTAACCCAAATAATCCAACTGGAACATTTATTCCAAAAAAAGAATTACTTTTTTTAAGAAAAAAACTAAGAAGTGATATCTTGTTAGTAGTAGATGATGCTTATTATGAGTATGTAAAAAATAAAGATTATTTGTCTGGTTTAAAAACTTTTACAAATTTTAAAAATGTAGTTATGACAAGAACCTTTTCAAAAATATATGGTTTAGCAGGACTCAGAGTGGGCTGGGGATATGGATCAAAAGAAGTTATTTATGCATTAAATAAGATTAAGCCACCTTTCAATGTGAGCAGACCAGCTTTGTTTGCAGCTTCTGCTGCTGTAAAAGACAGGCCGTGGTTGAATAAAGAAATTAAACACGTAAATAAATGGAGTAATAAAATGTATTCTGAGTTTAAAAAAATGAGAATAGAAACAAATAAAAGTTTTACTAATTTCTTATTGGTAAAATTTGATAAAGTTAAAATAAATTCTGCTAAAGTATTTGGGTTACTCGCAAAATCAGGAATACTGGTCCGTAAAATGGATGTTTATGGAATAAAAAATTCTTTACGTATAACCATTGGGACAACATCAGAAAATATTGCATTAATGAAAAAAATGAGAAAAATTTTAAATGTTCGGTAAAATAAGTATCATAGGCTGCGGATTGATTGGCTCCTCAATTCTAAGAGTAACAGAGGAAAAAAAATTAGCAAAAAAAATAAGTGTTCACGACAAGTCAAACAAAGTCATGGAATATTTAAAAAAAAATTTTACAGTTGATATTAGTTCTAATTTGTCTGAGGCTACAAAAGATGCTGATCTGATAATAATTTCTGCGCCATTAAGTAGTTACAAAGAAATTTTAGTTTCTATAAAATCAAACTTGAAGGAAGGATCTATTCTTACAGATACTGGCTCAGCTAAAAAAGAAGTTAACAAAATTGTAAACAATTTAGGTCTTAAAAATATTAGTTGGATAGCTTCTCACCCAATTGCTGGAACAGAATATAGCGGGCCTGCAGCAGGATTTTCAAGTTTATTTAAAAATAGATGGTGTATTCTTTCAGCTGACAAAAAAGTTTCCAAAGATAAAATAGAAAACCTAGAAAAATTTTGGTCCAAATTAGGAAGTAAAGTTAAAGTCATGTCATTTGAAGACCATGATTATGTTTTGTCTTTAACAAGTCATCTCCCACATGCAGTTGCATACAGTATTGTTAGAACTGCAATTAATAATGAGGACAAATTTAAAAATGATGTTATTCAATATAGTGCTGGAGGATTAAGAGATTTTACTAGAATTGCTGCTTCAGATCCTTTGATGTGGAAAGATATTTTTATTGATAACAGTGAAAATATATTGAAAGTTTTAGATAATTATTCAAAAAATCTCGATGATATTAAAAGTGCTATTAAAAATAAAGACAGTGGAAAACTTCTAGAAATATTTTCATCAACTAAAAAAGTAAGAAAAGAAATTATTGAAGCTGGGCAGGATACAGAGAAACCAGACTTTGGAAGAAAATAATTAATAATATTTTTTTATTTCAAAATAAATTTTGTTTTCAATTTCTTTAATAAATTCATCATTGTCTTTACCAGGCATAATAGGGTCTAGAAATGAAATATGAATATCACCTGAAAATTTCATAAAACTATTTTTCGGCCAAACCTGTCCCGTATTCAACGCGACTGGAATACAGGGTAAATTCAATGCTTTATATATCCGACCAACTCCTTTTTTAAAGGGAGGCTGTTCGTCTAATTTTACTCTTGTCCCCTGAGGAAATATTAATAGCGGTCTTTTATTTTTCTCTAATCTTTCTTTTATTTTATCAAAAAAATTTAAATTTTCTTTAGTGGTTGTCTCTCTAATAATTGCTATAGAACCAATTTTTCTTAAATACCAACCAAACAGAGGTATATTTAAAAGTTCTTTTTTTAAAATAAAAATTGGACCGTCCAGTGGAATTTGTAATGCAAAAGTTTCAAACATTGATTGATGGGCTGAGGCAACAAAAAATTGATCAACTTTTTTTAAATTTTCTTTACCATGAAAAATTACTTTAGTATTCATTATAAGTTTTAAAATTAAAACAATATATTTTGCTGATAACCTTCCAAAAAAAATGGTAAATTTTTCTGGAAGAACCAATGTTGGTATTGCTAATATGAAAATTAGAATAAGTCCCAAATATAGGAAGATATTAAAAATTAAGGATTTTATAAATTGCATTAAGAATTAATCAATTTTTGTAGATTTTGTTTTTTTCTAATGTATTTGAATTTATTTTTATTGATTAAAATTTCAGCGATTAAAGGTCTTGTATTATAATTTGATGATAATGAAGAGCCATACGCTCCAACATTAGTAATTGCCACAAAGTCACTCTCAATTAATTTTTGATATTTTCTATAAACTCCAAATTTACAAGTACTTTCACATATTGGCCCTACAAATTCAATTGTGCTTTTCATTTTGGATGAATTTTTAGTTATAGGAATAATTTTATGGAATGCATCGTATAAAGCTGGTCGCATAAAGTCGTTCATTCCAGCGTCTAAAATTATAAAGTTTTTATTTACCCCCTTCTTTATAAATTGAACTTTACTGATAAGTAAGCCTGTATTTCCAATAATGGATCTACCAGGTTCAAAAATAATTTTACATTTAAGTTTTGTTGCAAAATTATTTACTAATTTTGCGTAATTATTTAAATTTATTGGTTTTTCATTATCACTATAATTAATTCCAAAACCTCCACCTAAATCGACATACTTTAAATTTAATTTTAGTTCCTTAATTAATTTATTCATTACATCAAGTGTCTTTTTAAAGGGCCCATCATTTAAAATTTGGCTCCCTATATGAACACTTAATGCCTCAAGTTTTATATTTTTAAATTTATTTATCTCTCTTAGAAAAGACTTAAAATTTTTTATTGATAAACCAAATTTATTTTCTGCTTTGCCAGTAGATATATTTTTATGTGTTTTTGCATCGACATTAGGATTTAACCTAAAGCCAATTGAAACTTTTTTCCTTAAATTTTTTGCTAATTTGTTAACTAATTTCGCCTCACTCTCAGACTCACAGTTGATCAATAAAATTTTTTTATTAATTGCTATTTTTAACTCATCCTCAGACTTACCAACTCCAGAAAAAACAATTTTTTTTGGTTTAATACCTGCTTTAAGAGCCTTTAAAAGTTCTCCGCCAGACACAACATCTGCTCCAGCACCAAGTTTACCTAAAATTCTTAAAATATTTGTATTGCTATTAGATTTAGCAGCAAAACATATTAAAGGATTAGTTTTTTTAAATGTTTTTACAAAATTTAAATAATTAGAAACTATTTGATTTTCAGAATAAATATAAAAAGGAGTTTTATTTTTCTTTAAAAAATTCTGGATAGATACTCGCTCCAGAAATAAATTTTTACCTATATATCTTAAATTTTGCATAAGATTATAAAATGATTTGTATATGATTAAATTTTCCTTGATACTTTGGCTCTGATTTCTTTCCACATCCAGATAGAGTTAAAATTATTATACAAATTAACACCAATATTTTCATTTTAACTCCTTTTTATATTTTTTAATCATTACTTTAACATTAGCAGTAGAAGTTCCTCCATAGGATTTTTTTGAGTTCATAGAATTATTTACATCAAATATTTTTAGTACATTTTTATCCAAATTTTTGTAAATTTTCATTATTTCTTGTAACGATAACTCAGATAACCATTTATTTTTCTTTTCGGCGTAATTGACTAATTTTGCTGCAACCGCATAAGACTCTCTAAAAGTGAGTTTCTTTTCTTTTACCAAATAATCAGCAAAATCAGTAGCCGTGGTAAAACCTTCATTAGCCATTTTTAACATATTCTTTTTATTCGGCTTTATTGAATTCAATAACTCAAGACTTAAAACCAATGAGTCATTTAAAGTATCAAATCCATCAAAGACAAGTTTTTTATCATCCTGAAGATCTTTAAAATAAGACATTGGAAGTCCCTTCATTATAGTGAGCATCGAATGTAAATTTCCATAGTTCAAACCAACCCTACCTCTTATTAATTCAGCAGGGTCAGGATTTTTCTTTTGTGGCATTATCGATGAACCAGTCAACATACTGTCATCAAATGAAATTAAATTAAATGCATTTGAATTAAAAATTATAAAATCTTCAGCTAATCTAGATAAATGCATTGCACATAAAGCAGAAGCATATAAAAAATCTACTGCAAAGTCTCTGTCTGCAACAGAATCTATTGAATTATCAGTTGGTTTCTTAAAACCTAGTTGTCTTGAAGTATAATTTCTATCTATTTTATAAGAAGTTCCAGCTAGTGCGGCTGAACCTAAAGGGCACTCATCTAAAAGTTCTATATTATTCTCGAATCTTTTTTTATCTCTTTTAAACATTTCAAAGTAAGACAGAAGATAATGTGCAAATGAAATAGGTTGAGCATTTTTAAGATGTGTTAAGCCAGGCATAACAATATCAACATTTTTCTCTGCTTTTTTGATTAAAATTTTCATTAAAGAATTAATGTTATCTATAGTTTCTTTTGATGATTTTTTAATCCATAATTTGAAATCTGTAATAACTTGATCATTTCTTGATCTCGCTGTATGCAAAAAGCCTGCTGAAGGACCAATTAATTCAAATAATTTTTTTTCTATATTTAAGTGAATATCTTCAAATTTTTCTTGAAATTTAAACTTTCCTTTATCAATCTGCGATTTAATTTTGTTGAGACCATTGATAATTTTAGATCCTTCTTTTTTGCCAATAATCTTTTGTTTAACAAGCATTTTGGCATGAACAATGGACGCAGCTATATCTTGCTCATAAAGTCTTTTATCTACACCTATTGATGAGCCTATTTTTTGAAAAGAAAGAGATGTCTTTCCCTTTAGTCTATTTGCCCAAACAGTTTTATTTTTCATTTTACTATGTTATTTACAATCTAAATTAATATGAAAATTAGTAAATCTTTTAAAATCTATATTCACATAATAGTACTATCTCTTCTTAGCCAAAAACTTATTGGAGCAGAAGATTTTTCAAAAAACGTTGTTATTCATGAAAAACCCCAAATTATCAGCGAACTAAGATTTAAAGACTCAAATCTTCAAGACGTTGATTTAATGAACAAAAGAGGCAAGATCATGATAATTAATTTTTGGGCCACGTGGTGTGCACCTTGTCGAAAAGAAATGCCCTCTTTAGAAAAATTAGGTACCAAGTTACCAGAAATTGATATTTTTGCAGTGAATATGGAAAAACCAAATAATATAAAAGTAGATAAATTCTTCAAAGATATAGGAGTAAAAGACCTTAGAACTTATTATGATCCTGAACTCAGATTGGCAAAAGGGTTTAAATTAAGAGGCTTACCAACAAGCATATTGATTAACAAAGAAGGAAAAGAATTTGGAAAAGTAATTGGCGAAATCGATTTTGCTAGTGATGAATTTGTTAACTTTTTAAGAAAATATATTTAGTCTTTAAAAAAATAGGCAAGTAAAACTAAAACTATTATTGCAATAAATTGTAATAATACCCTTAACTGCATAAGTTTATTAGAATATTTTTTACTAGTATTTCCACCTTTAAATAAAGTATAAATACCCATTATTAAAACTATGGCGACAGCACCTAATAAAGTAAAACCTATAAAGTTAAATAAAAATTCTGACATTGATAATTTATCTATATGACCTTTTCATTAAATACAATTAATTTAGAGCCGCTTTCCAAAGAAAAACCAAAGAATGCAGTAATTCTTTGTCACGGTTATGGTGGAGATGGAAAAGATATTTCAATTTTAGCTAGTTATTGGAGAGCACATTTACCTGATACGATTATAATCTGTCCAGACGCTCCCGAAAAATGTGCAGCAAGTCCAACGGGTTTTCAATGGTTCGACTTAATGGATCAAACCCCTGAACAAATTTTATCGAAATCTTTAGTAGCTGAGAATAAACTTAATAAATTAATAGATGAAGTTAAGGAAAAATATAATTTAAAAGCTAATGAAATTATCATTGGTGGTTTTAGTCAAGGTTGTATGATAACTTTACAAACTGGAATAAAAAGAAAAGATACTATAAATTCTATCATAGGTTACTCAGGCAGAATTATAAGCATAGAACATCTATCTAAAAATATAATTTCTAGACCTAATATAATCTTAATGCATGGAGACCTTGACCAAGTTGTTCCAATAGAATCACTTCTTGAAGCAAAAGAATTTTTTGGAAAAAATAATTACAAAATTGAAACAAAAATATTTAAACACTGTGAACACCGTATACCAACTGAGGGGTCAAGTTTGGGTCTTCAATTCATTAAAAAACATTTTAATTAATAAGTATTTTATCTGGTACATAATTATAACTTGATAAAATTTTTCTTATCAGTTAGCTTTAATTATGATTATTTCTTCTGCAGAAAAAGTTCCTTTAGAAAAATGCCCAGCATTGGTTCTTAATGCTGATTTTAGACCTTTGAGTTATTATCCTCTTTCAATATGGTGCTGGCAAGATGCAGTTAAATCAGTTTTTTTAGATAGAGTAAGTATCGTTTCAAATTACGAAAGAAAAATTAGGAGTCCATCTTTTGAAATGAATTTACCAAGCGTAATAGCTTTAAAAAATTTTATTCAACCATCAAAAAATCCAAACTTCACAAGATTTAATGTTTTTTTGAGAGACAAGTTTACTTGCCAATATTGTGGAGATAAAAAAGATTTAACATTTGATCACCTTCTTCCAAAGTCCAAAGGCGGTTTAACAGATTGGAATAACGTAGTTACAGCTTGTTCAAGTTGCAATGTAAAAAAAGGAGGTAAGCTTTACAGAGATTGTGATTTGAAATTAGCCAACAAACCTTACGCTCCTACTGTTGAAGACCTACACAGAAATGGTAGAAACTTCCCACCTAATTTTTTACATGAAAGCTGGATGGATTACCTTTATTGGGATATTGAATTAGAACCTTAATTAAATTTTTTCAGAAATTGTAATAGCTATTCTTGATGAAGTTTTGATAACTTTATCTAACACCCCAAATAAACCTTTTTTTGTTGCACCATTGTCATAAGCTATATCTTTATGGTCAAGTTCATCTTGTCTAAACTTCATAATTTTCTTTTTTAACTCTTCCTCATCTTTACCAAGTTTATATGTTTGATCTTTATAATGACCATCTATTACTTCTTCAACAGAAGCAGTACATAACATAGCTGCTTTCTCACCAAGCATTGCCGTACCAAAACCTAAAGTAACTCCCATTAAATCCCACAGAGGCAAAAGTTTAGTTGGCTTTATATTTCTCTTTTTAATTTCTTTATCAAAGTATTCGTAATGCTCTCTTTCGTGCTCTTTCATCTCTTCAATTTTTCTTTTCAAAGATGCGTTTTGTTTGAAAGTTTTAAGAGCAAGTAATTGGCCTTCGTAGATTTTAATAGCTCCACGTTCTCCAGCGTGATCAACTCTTATAATTTCTTCTAAAGTTTTTTTATTAGTTTTTTCCATAATTTTTAATTATTTTGATCATAATACCACTTAACAATATCGATATAACTGTATTTATTGTAGCAAGTGAAAGTCCAAAAAACCTAAAAGTTACGTCTTTGCAGCTTATTGGAGTTTTATTTTGAAGTTGTTTTAGCAAATCTTCTTTAGAAATATCTCCACTAGATGAACCTAAATCGCATACAAAAGACTCGTTAAAAAATCCTTGTTCAATCCCTACATGGTAGAAAGAAACCACAGAACCAAAAATAAAAAATAATAGCAAAATACCAGCAATCAACTTCTCAAACTTATTGATTATAAATATTAACGAAATAAGTATTAAAGAGGCTAAATAAGGAATTCTCTCAATTAGGCATAAATTACAAGGTTCATGCCCTAATACGTATTGAATAAAATAAGCTATAGCCAAAGATAAAAAACTAAAGGCTAATATACTGTTTAAAATTAATTTGTTGTTACTCAACATTAGGTGAAAATTATATAAAGGACGACGGCTAAAACCACAATAAAAATTCCAGTTAAAGCAAACCACAGCGCACCTCTTTTCTCAATGAAATCACCAAATTTTTTACCAAAAAGAAATGTTAAATAAGAAACTAAGAAAAATCTTAGCCCTCTAGTAAATAAACATATTAAGAAAAATACTGGAAGATTATAGGCGATCACTCCACTCGTAATAGTAAAAACTTTAAAAGGAAGCGGGGTAAAGCCAGCTAAAAACATAATTCCTAGCCAAGCTAAAAATCCACCTTTTGTAGACATCTTATCTTGCATTTCAAAAACTTTTTCTTCATAACCATAAAATTCAATAATGATCATGGAGGCATCTAAAAAGAAAACCCCTAACATATATCCAAATAATCCACCCAAAACAGAGCCCGTTGTAGCGATAAGAAATATTTTAAGATAATCCTCTCTCTTTGCCACTACCATTGGAACAATCATTAAGTCAGGGGGAACTGGAAAAAAGAAACTTTCGATAAATGCCACAAAACCTAATAAAGGCTTTGAAAATTTATGTCTAGCAAGCTCAACACATCTATCGTATAATTTTTTTAAAATCATGAATTTAAAATGCACAATCCTGAGGTATCTGGCAAGTTTAATATTATCTACAGTTGCCATTTATTCAATCGTTATAGTTGCAGGAATGTTTGGTGCTGATTACGGTTTTTCGCCGGAGGGAACATTTATTATCTGGATTTTAATGGCTATCTTAATCAATCAAAGCGTTACGTGGAAAAAATAAATGTCTAAACCAATAGATCTAAAAACTGTAAATATTTTCGAGCCTTTAAAGAAAAAACCATCATTTGAAAACAAAATTTTTAATACATTAAATTCTGACCTAGTTTACGAAGTCTTATCTAATAATTCTAATGAAACAGTCACTTTGTGGTTCAAGTTACAGCAATCATGGTGCAATAATGCTTATAGTACCTTTAAAGATTACGATAGTTATTTAATTTTAGTTTATTTGATAAATCAAGTTTTTCAAAAATATTCAGACCGTTTTCAATATCTTTCATTTCAAGAATTTTATGAAAAAACTGAATTAAATATTGACAAAATTAACCTTATTGAGATTTCAAAAGATCTTAATATTCCTAAAGAAACAATAAGAAGAAAAGTTAATTTTTTGCAAAGTCGAAATATAATTTTTAGAAAAGGGAAAACTATTATTTTTAATAACGCAATAAATCGAGTGCAAAAACCATCTAATTCAAAAATAATGATGGCAAATTTCCTAGAAAAAACCAGCACCATCCTTGGGAAAGAAGACTGGTTTGGAAGACCATTCACAAAAGAAGAAATTGAGAAATTTATAGATGCTTACTTTACTATATGTTGGCAACATTGGTTAAGGCTTCAGATTCCCTTTTTAGTAAGACACAGAACTTTCTTTGGAGATTTAGAAACTTGGAATGTTTGGGGTGCTATTGGCATCTCACAATTTACTGATTATTCAAAACAAGTAAAAAACAGAGTTGTTGAGGATCCTAGAACTTACGCAGATTTATACCTACATCTTTTAAGACATACTCCTAAAAATGGAATAAATGCATCTTCTATTTCCGAAATTTCAACGATCCCTAGAGCCACTGTGATTAGAAAATTAAAATACCTTTTAAAACAAAAATTAGTTACAAAAAACAAAAAGCTAGAATATATTCTTTTACCGTCTCCTAAAAATATCAAATCCTTTGAAGAAAACTACATGCATAATCAAAAGCATAAAGCTGTTTTCGTAACTACAATTTTCGACCTCATGAAAAACTCTTCTTTTAAAGTAGAATAGGAACTTATAAAATTATGGAAATCGTAACTACAATTGCACCCGTATGTCTTGCCATAATAATGTTCGGTTTAGGTCTTGGCTTAACGATAGGGGATTTTACAAGGGTCTTAAAAAATCCAAGAGACTTCCTAGTAGGTTTTTTATGTCAGGTTATTTTGCTTCCAATAATTGCTTTTATTTTAATTAGTATTATTTCACTACCACCAGAAATAGCTTTAGGAGTTATGGTAATAGCTGCAGCACCAGGAGGAGTAACCTCTAATATTCTTACTAAGTTTGCCGATGGAGATGTTGCTCTATCAGTCAGTTTGACAGCAATTGTCAGTTTATTAAGTATTTTCATCGTTCCTTTGATAGTTTTTAATTCTGCCGATTTTTTAGGGATTGAAACAGCAAAAGATATATCAATGCTCAATATCGCAATGAAAATGTTCCTTGTAGTAACTGTTCCTGTTGTTTTTGGAATGATTGTTAGAAGTTTAATGACTAATTATATTATTTCCAAAACTCTTATTATTCAAAGATTGTCGGTAATTTTATTTTTAGTTGTATTTATTGCAATTTGGGTAGAGGAATGGGATAGAATTGTTTCTTATATAACTAGAGCAGGTCTAATAGCTTTCATTTTAAATATGACTATGATTTTTGTTGGATATTATGTTGCAAAATTCTGGACATCTGGAATTGCGCAAAGAAAATGCATTTCACTGGAATGTGGCTTGCAAAACGGAACTTTAGCAGTGTTTGTTACAACACAATTATTTGATGACATTGTGTTTATGGTACCAACAGCAGCCTACGCTTTAGTAATGTTTTGTACCTCTATTATTTTTGTTCTCATAGTAAGAAAAATCAATTAGATTATTAGAATAAGGGCGAATGGTGGAACTGGTAGACGCGCCGGACTCAAAATCCGGTGGTAGCAATACCTTGAGAGTTCGAGTCTCTCTTCGCCCACCAAGTTATGGATGTAAATAAATTAAATAGCTTAGTTGAACTTTACTTTAAAAAGACAGAAGAAGTTGAGGGTAAAAGACCATTTTTAAAATGGCTTAAACCTGACAAACGAACTTATAATTGGGAAGATGTTACTGAAAGAATTTATAAACTTACCTCAAAAATTAAATCATTAATAAAAGAAGGTGATAGATGTTTAATACTTTCTGAGAATAGACCATATTGGCTAATGACCGATATCGCTATTATGAATGCAGGTGGAATTTCAGTTCCTATTTTTACAACTTATTCAGCAAACGATTACGAATATATTTTAAATGATTGTAAGCCCTCATTGATATTTGTATCAAACCAAGACCAATTTAATAAGATAAAAAAATTTATAAATAGCGATGTTAAGAAAATAATATCTTTTGAAAAAATAGATACTGATAGCTTATTAATTCAAGAAATACTAAATGAAGAAATTAATGAAAAAATAGTTAATAAAAATATAACACGGAATATGCCTGCTTGTATTATTTATACTTCAGGCACATCGGGAAATCCTAAAGGAGTTGTTTTAAGCCATGGCGGTATTTTATCTAACTGCGAGGGTGCAGTTGAATTATTAGAAACTTTAACTAAAAAAAAAAATCCCGTATTTTTGACTTGGCTGCCTTTGTCTCATTCCTACGAACATACAGTTCAATTCATACAAATTATAGTTGGAGCAAAAGTTTTTTATGCCGAAAGTTTAGAAAAACTGATCTCCAATATGGGAGTAGCAAAACCTACAATCATGACAGCAGTTCCAAGATTCTATCAAAATCTTTTTACAAAAATAAATATGAATTTTGAAAAGCAATCTGGGTTAAAAAGAAAATTAATAATGCAAACTTTGTATTTAGGTAAAAAAATACTCAAAAAAGAGGAATTGAAATTAAGCGAAAAAATCACAAATTTTTTATGCGAAAAATTAGTCAGAAAAAAAATCAGAAATCAGTTTGGTGGTAATCTCCAAGCCTTCGTATCTGGGGGAGGGGCTTTAGATCAAAATATTGGAGAATTTTTAAACGCTGTTGGTTTACCCACACTGCAAGGATATGGGCTAACCGAAGCCTCTCCGGTCGTTAGCTGTAATTTACCAGATTTAGTTAAGGTCGAATCAGTAGGACCTCCGTTTAGGACTAATAAAGTCAGAATAGCAGAAGATGGGGAAATTCTTATTAAGGGTGAAAACATCATGCTGGGATATTGGAATTTAAAAGAAGAAACAGAAAAAGTAATTAAAAATGGATGGCTTCATACAGGGGATATAGGTGAACTCGATAGCAATAATTATTTAAAAATTACAGATAGAAAAAAAGATATTATTGTAAATCTTGGTGGAGATAACATTTCTCCAAGCAAAGTAGA
>CACICB010000013.1 GCA_902585045.1 uncultured Pelagibacteraceae bacterium
ATAGCTACTTCAAAAGGTCAAAACCTGCAAAATCTTGAAAATATTAAAAGAAGAAATGAGGAAATTGCTAGCGAATTATCTCAAGCTGAAAAAAAATATAGTGCTATAAACGAGAACCTTAGAGAAATTCAGTTAAAATTAATTGAATTAAAAGAAACTAAGGCTAGGAATGAAGCAACGGTTGAGGGAATTGAAAACAGAAAAAAAGATTTGTTATATTCAGTCAAAAATGAATTAGACATAGACAGTGAGACATCATTATTACCTCAATCAGATCTAAATGAGTTAGAATTAGAGAATTTTCCAAGTATTGAGGAGCAGACTGAAAAAATTGAACAAACAAAAAAACAAAGAGAGTCACTTGGCTCTGTTAATTTAAGAGCTGATGAAGAAACAAAAAAATATGAGACAGAAATTAAAAAAATGGAAGACGATAGAGCAGATCTCTACTCAGCTATAGTAAAATTGAAAACAAGTATAGATGAATTAAATCAAAAAGGTAGAGAGCGCTTGCTTGAAGCATATACAAAAGTTAATAGAAAGTTTAATGAAGTTTATACAAAACTTTTCAATGGAGGGACTGCAAAAATTGAATTAGTGGACTCTGATGATCCATTGGAAGCAGGTTTAGAAATGTTTGTTTCTCCACCTGGTAAAAGGCTTCAATCAATAACACTGCTTTCTGGTGGCGAACAGGCCCTAACCGCTTTATCATTAGTTTTCGCTGTATTTTTAGTCAACCCATCTCCAATTTGTGTTTTAGATGAAGTTGATGCTCCTTTAGATGATGCAAACGTGACAAGGTTTTGTGGATTACTTGATGATCTGACTAAAATTACTAATACGAAATTTATAATAATTACCCATCACGCTTTAACAATGTCTAGAATGGATAGACTTTATGGAGTAACGATGGCAGAACAAGGTGTTAGTCAGCTTGTTTCTGTAGATTTACAAAGAGCTGAGGAATTAGTAGCTTAAAAAAATAATGACTATTCCCGATGAATTTAAAACTCGCCTAAAAATTGCAAAATCAAAGCTAAAAAAAGACTTGGATGCTGATAAAGAGAAACGACAGTCCTTTATGGGTAATGCCTTTAAATTAGGCACTGAATTAGTTGCAGCAGTCGCAGTTGGGACAATAATTGGGTTTATTTTAGATAGCTGGTTTGATACTAAACCTTGGTTAATAATAATTTTCTTTTTTTTGGGAGCAGCAGCAGGCATGTTAAATGTAATTAGAGCAGCTAACAAAATGCAGAAAGATTAGAAAGCTAATATGGCAAACAACCCTATGCAACAGTTTACGGTCCATAAAATTGGTCCTGAAATTAATATTGCCGGTGTTGATTTATCCTTTACTAATGCAAGTTTGTTTATGGTGATAAGTGCATCGCTTATTATTTTACTTTTATTCTTCGGTTCAAAAGAAAAAAAAATTATACCGAGTAAAATACAATTAATTGCTGAGTTATTTTACACCTTTGTGGCAAAGATGATTAGCGATACGGCTGGTTCAAAAGCTAAACCTTATTTTCCATTTATATTCAGTTTGTTTATGTTTGTTTTATTTTGCAACATGGTAGGTATGTTGCCATACTCATTTACTGTCACAAGTCACATTATAGTAACTCTAATAATGGCTTTATTTATATTCATTGCTGTAACTGTAATTGGCTTTATTAAACATGGTTTTAAATATTTGAGTATTTTTGTACCAAGTGGTGTGCCAGCTGTACTATTGCCTTTAATTACCATTATTGAAATTATTTCTTACTTGAGTAGACCAGTAAGTTTATCGGTTCGTTTATTTGCCAATATGATGGCAGGCCATACAATGTTAAAAGTTTTTGGAGGATTTGTTGTGAGTTTAGGAATATTAGGTGGTTGGTTACCACTTAGTTTTTCAGTGGCATTAACAGGCTTAGAAATTTTAGTAGCATTTTTACAAGCATATGTTTTTGCAATATTAACCTGCATCTATTTAAACGATGCATTAAATTTACACCATTAATTAAAAAAGGAGGAAAAATGGAGTTAGAAGCGGCAAAAATGATTGGAGCGGGTCTTGCTGCAATCGCATTAGCTGGGGCCGGTGTTGGTATCGGAATAATTTTCGGTAACTACCTGTCAGGAGCAATGAGAAATCCATCTGCAGCTCAAAAACAATTCCCTAATTTGTTATTAGGTTTTGCCTTGGCAGAAGCAACAGGATTGTTCGGACTTGTGGTAGCTTTAATTATTTTATTTGCATTTTAGTAAATTGAATATGAAAAGTTTCTTAAGTTTATCGATAGCATTTGCAGCTATAAATACAAATTTGTATTCGGCTGAGGCAGGCATGCCTCAGCTGGATCCAAAATATTGGGCATCTCAAGCATTCTGGCTAGTTCTTGTTTTTATAATACTTTATATTTCAATATCAAAATTTTACTTACCTAAAATAAAAAGTAATTTGGACAATCGCGAAAATAAAATTAAAGAAGATTTAGAAAATGCAAATAAATTTAAAGAGCAGTCCGAGTTGAAAATTAAAGAATATAAGTTAATTTTAGATAAAACAAAAAAAGAAGTTAATAAAATACTTTTTGACTCAAAAAATGCTTTAGACAAAGATATTCAGAACAAAAAAGAGGTAATTGAGAAGGAAATCGAAAAAGAAATTTTAAAGGCACAAAAAGAAATCTCAGAATTGAAGAAAAATTCTGTTTCCTCAATTCAAAACATTTCAGAAAATATTACATCAAATATTATTGAGAACGTATCAGGTGATAAGCTTAATGAGAGCAGTATCAAAGCTGCTGTAGAGGAAATTTCAAAAAAAAATCTAAGTAAATATTTATGACATTAGACGCAACTTTTTGGGTAACTATTTCTTTTTTTATTTTTATTGGAATATTGTTTTATTTCAAAGTACCTCAAAAAATTAAGGAATCTCTTGAATTTAATATTACAAATATTTCAAATCAAATTAGTGAAGCAGAAAAGCTTAAAGAAGATGCAAAAAATATTTTAATTGAACATGAAAAAAAGATAAGTGACTCAAAAAATGAAGTTAAAGAAATGATAAAAAAGGCTAATGAGGAAGCTGAGAAAAACGTAATCAGAACGAACAAGGAGTTCCATAATTTAATGGATAATAAAAAGAAGAGTGCTGAAGAAAGAATAAAACAACTGAAAAATCAAGCTATGAAAGATATAAAAAATGCCTCGGTGAAAATAGCTATAGAGTCGGTAGAAAAATTGATAAAAAACTCTCTTGATAAAAGCAAATTAGATAAAATTTACAGCTCTAGTATTGAAGAAACAAAATTAGCACTTAAGAAGAAATCTAGTTAGAATAGGCCATTAATATATGGCAAAAAAAACAACTGTTATTGGTTCGGGTTTTGGGGGGCTGGCTGCTGCGCTAAGATTAAAAGCCAAAGGTCACAAAGTTACTTTAGTAGAAAAACATCCTGATTTAGGCGGTCGAGCAAGAGTTTTTAAAAAAGATCAGTTTATTTATGATGGTGGTCCAACTGTAATAACTGCACCATACCTATTTGAAGAATTATTTTCACTATTTAATAAAAATATTTCCGACTATGTGAAAATAGTGCCTTTAGATTTATGGTACAGATTTGTATTCAGTAATGGGGATACATTTGATTACAACGGTGATGATAAATCTATGGAGGAACAAGTTAAAAAGTTTAACCCTAATGATTATAACGGATATAAAAATTTAGTAAATTTTACTGGAAAAATCTTTGACAAAGGTTTTACGGATTTATCTGATAAACCTTTTAATAATTTGGTCTTCATGATGAAACAAATTCCCTCTTTATTAAAATTAAAAAGTTATAAGTCAGTCTATAGTCTAGTTTCAAGCTATATATCTGATGAAAAATTGAGAAGAGTGTTTAGTATGCACCCTCTTCTAGTAGGTGGGAATCCTTTTAGCACTACTTCGATATATACTTTAATATTATTTTTAGAGAAAAAATGGGGCATCCATTACTCAATGGGAGGAACCGGAAGCGTTGTTAACGCTTTAGAAAAACTTATGATTGAGGAAAATATTAAAATTATCAAGAATGCTGAAGTTACAGAAATACTTACAGAAAACAAAAAAGTAAAGGGTATAAAAATAAATAATTCTAAAATAATTAATAGCGACTATGTAATTTGTAACTCCGATCCCCCAAATGTTTATAACAACTTGATAAAATCAAAAAAGGATTATGATTTTTTATTTAAACAAAAAATGAAAAGAATGGATTATTCAATGGGATTATTTGTTTATTATTTTGGCTCTAAAAAAAAGTATAGCGATGTTGCTCATCATACAATTTATTTTGGAGAAGCTTATGAAAAACATCTTGATAAAATATTTGAAAAGAAAATACTTTCTGATGATATAAGTTATTATTTACATCGACCATCGGCAACAGATCCTAATATGGCTCCAGAGGGGCAAGATGCTTTCTATGTACTTGTTCCAGTCCCAAATAATTTATCTAAAGTTAATTGGATCGAAGAAGGTGATAAATTTAAAGAATTAGTCTTAGATAAAATGGATAAAACTGTTTTACCTGGTATTAAAGATAATGTGGTAAGTGATTTTTATTTAACACCTGACTACTTCGAAATAGATCTTGCAACTCTTTATGGATCTGGATTTTCAATTCAACCAAAATTTTCTCAGTCGGCTTATTTCAGATTTCATAATCAATCTGAAATTTATAGAAATTTATACTTTGTAGGTGCTGGTACACATCCAGGAGCCGGAATGCCTGGAGTTCTATCATCGGCAAAAGTTTTAGACAATTTATTTTAATGAAAAATAATTTATTAAAAAAACATGCTAAATCTTTTTATTGGGCAAGTTTTTTTCTTTCAAGTGAAACATTAGACAAATGTTCATCTTTATATAATTTTTGTAGAACATTAGACGATATAGTTGATGATGATAATAATCTAGGTGTAAAAAAAGGAATTTTCACAAAATTTAAAAAAGATTTTGAGAATAAAAATCTAGATAATCAAATTATAAAAGATATGTGGTCACTCATTGATAATGAAGGTATTTCTTATCAAATAGTAATAGATTTATTTGATGGAGTTGAAACAGACTTAGAGGAAAAAGTAGTGATAAATTCGAAAAAAGATTTACTTGTTTATTCTTACAGAGTTGCCGGGACAGTTGGATTAATGATGTCAAAAATAATGAAAGTAAAAAATAAAGAGGCTTTAAGAGGTGCGATTGATCTTGGTATAGCTATGCAACTTACTAATATTGCTAGAGATGTTTGTGAGGATAAAGCGCGTAATAGACAATATATTGAACACGATTTTTCATCAATTTGTGCTCTTATAAATGAGTCTCAAGCGTTTTACGAAAAATCATTTACATCTATTAGCAGTATACCAGTTAAATCTAGATTTTCAGTTATTGTAGCAAGACGAGTTTATAGGAAAATAGGTGACTACATTCTTAAACAAAATAACATAGATAATTATAATAAAGCTGGCAAAATCTATGTCCCAATTTTTGAAAAGGTAATTCAGACTTTTTTATCTATCATTGACTTTATTAAATTATTGTTCATAAAAAATTTAAATTATGACAACCAATTAAATCATAATATTTTAGAACAAGAGATTAATTTGAATGAAAGAATTTGATTATATTATTGTTGGAGGTGGATGCGCGGGTTTATCTTTGGCCTATGAGCTTGAAATAAATGATAAGTTAAAGGGGAAAACTTTAGCAATAATTGAAAACCGTGAAGAGTATAAGAGAGATAAAACTTGGTCATTCTGGAAAGTATTTGATCATAATTTTGAAGATTGTGTTATTAAAAGTTGGAGTAATTTTACAATTAATACTGCTGAAAACTCTAATGAATTAACAAATAAAAAATTTCCTTATCAAAGTATTGATAGTGGAAAATTTTATAAAAAGATAAATTCTAAACTCTCCACAAATTCCAATATTAGTTTTTTCAGAAATCTAAATGAAGTCAATTCAGACAATTCAATAATATTTAATAGTATTTTTGAAAAAAAACTTGATAAATCTGATTTATGGCAACACTTTCAAGGAATTGAGATAGAGACACCTAAGAACATTTTTGATGAGGAAATAATAAACTTAATGGATTTTAATTGTGATCAGAGGAAAGATGTACATTTTTTCTACACATTGCCATTCAGCAAAAATAAAGCTTTGATTGAGACTACTTGGTTATCAAATTTAGAGGACCAGAGCCTCAGAGATTATGACCTTCAATTAGAAAATTATATTGAGAATAATCTGGGTATAAAAAACTATAAAATAAATTTTACTGAAAAAGGAGCTATTCCACTCTTTGCTCCATCATTAAGTAATAACAATAAAATAATTAATATTGGATCAGCTGGAGGGATGACTCGATTAAGCACAGGTTACACTTTTTTGAATATTCAAGAGCATAGTCGGTATATTGTAAAAAACATTGACAATATTGATAAAGCAAAAATATTCTCTATAGGAAAAAAATATCAATTTTTAGATAAAGTTTTTTTAAGAGTATTAGAAAAACATCCCGAAAAGATGCCTAAAATTTTTTTTGATATGTTTAAAACTTCTTCAAATACGATTATAAAATTTTTATCAAATAAAAGTAATATTATTGAAGACATAAATATTATAAGCAAAATGCCAAAATTAATTTTTTTAAAAGCATTGTTTAATTAATGAAAAATATTAACTTTAAGCACTCAATTATATTTTTTAATTTTTGTATTTTGATAAGTCCTCTTTATCTAATGTTCAATTTTGAACCAGTTATATTTTGCTTATTTTTAATTTTAATTTTGGGAATTTCTCACGGTGCATTAGATAATATCAAAGGAAAAAAGCTTTTAAAATTATTTGGATACAAACAAATTATATCCTTTTATCTTGCCTATGTATTAATTTCATCATTGATAATAATATTCTGGTTGATGTTTCCTAACATAATTTTATTACTATTTTTGATTGTGGCTGCCTATCATTTTGGAAAAGAAGATACAGTATTTTTTTTTAGAAAAAAGTTTTTTATATCTGAGTGTTTATTTTTCTTAAAAGGATCAACTGTAATTATAGCTCCATTATTATTAAAGAGAGAAGAAACTAATGAAATTTTTAGGATACTAAATTTTAAAGTTTTTGAAGCAGATTTTTTTAGTAATGAATTTTTAATTGGAATGTTATGTCTTGGTTTTTTATCATCTATGTATATTTCAAAAAAAGAAAACACAAACCTAAAAAGTGTCATGATCATGGACTTCTTTTCTTTAATTATACTAAATCTTTTTTTATCGCCTATTTTAGCTTTCACTCTTTATTTTTGTTTTCTTCACTCAATTAGGCATTCGATTACTCTTGTTTTTGAGTTAGATAGATCTTTCAAGCCGGGACTTAAAAAATTTATAATTAAAGCTATCCCTTTAACTTTTGTAACAGCGGTAATGTTTTTATTTGCAATATATTTTTTAAATAATTTTTATAAGCTTGATGAGGCCATTTATAAGGTAATATTTATTGGTTTGGCGTCACTTACTTTTCCGCATATATTGTTGGAATATCTTTTAGAAAAAAATGAAAAAAGAACTTAAAATTTATTTAGCTTCACCAAGAGGATTTTGTGCCGGTGTTAAAAGAGCAATTGAAATAGTTGAAAAATCTATCAGCAAGTTTGGAGCTCCAGTATATGTTCGTCATGAAATAGTGCACAATAAGCAGGTTGTTGAGGAGTTAAAAGAAAAAGGTGCAATTTTCGTTGATGAATTATCTGACGTAGATGACTCAAGTAGACCTGTAATTTTCTCAGCTCATGGAGTACCAAAGTCAGTTCCAGAAGAGGCTAAATTAAAAAATTTATCCTTTGTAGATGCTACTTGTCCATTAGTTTCAAAAGTTCACAGAGAGTCGGAGCAATTAAATAAAAACGGTTTCGAAATATTATTAATTGGACATAAAAATCACCCAGAGGTTATTGGCACAATGGGTCAGCTTCCAAAAGGATCAATTAAACTAATCGAGACAAAAAATGATGCTGAACTGCTTAAAGAAAACGATTTTAAAAAACCTCTTGCATATATTACTCAAACAACCCTATCCGTAGATGATACAGCTGAAATAATTGAAATTCTTAAAAACAAGTTTCCAAAAATTAAAGGCCCTATTAAAGAGGATATATGTTACGCTACTACCAACAGACAGTCTGCTGTTAAAGAGATAGCTTCCAAGTGTGATATGTTTTTTGTTGTAGGTAGCCGTAACTCGTCTAATTCTGTAAGATTAGTTGAAGTCGCAAAAAAAGCTGGTTGTAATAATTCTCATTTAATGCATTCCGAAAAAGAAATTCCTTTTAACGAAATAGAAAATTCTGAAACTATTGGTATATCTTCTGGAGCGTCTGCACCTGAAAAGCTTGTTCAAAATTTATTGGATAATATAAGAAAAGATAGAAAGGTTTCTATTGAAGAAGTAATAGTTGCAGAGGAAAAAGTTATATTTAAATTGCCGAAAGAACTCAATTAATGGCTGTCTATACAAAGTTAAATCAAAATAAAATTGAGGAAATTTTATCTAATTATAGTTTAGGTAAGTTAGACTCATTCAAAGGAATTGAAGAAGGTATTGAAAATACAAACTATTTTTTATTGATTAATAAAAAAAAATTTATATTAACTATTTACGAAAAAAGAGTTAAATCTGCTGATCTTCCTTTTTTTTCTGATCTAATGTCATCTTTAAATAAAGCTAGCTTTAAATGCCCTGCTCCTATTTCTAATAATAATAATGAAACTATAACAAATTTTGGGGGGAAAAAATTAATGATTGTTTCATTTCTTGAAGGTAAGGCAAAACAAAATTTATCTCCAGCCAATTGTAAATCAATCGGATCTGAAATAGCTAAAATGCATGATCTTACAAAGAATTTAAAACTAAAACGACAAAACGACCTATCCGTAAATTCATGGAGAAAATTATTTAATTCAGTCAAAGATAGTTGTGAAAATATACATAAAGATCTGCCAAGATTAATTGAGGAAAATCTTAATGATGTGGAAAAAAATTGGCCAAAAAATCTGCCAAAAGGAATAATCCACGCAGATTTATTTCACGACAATATTTTTTTTATTCAAGATAAATTAAGTGGGGTGATAGACTTTTATTTTTCATGTGAAGATTTTTTTGCGTTTGAAATCGCTATTTGCTTTAACGCTCTGTGTTTTGACGGTCTAAAAAGTAATTTAAGTTTTAACGTTACAAAAGCAAAAAACTTTATAGACGGATATACTTCTATAAGAAAATTAACTGATGAAGAATTGAAAAATATAAAGGTTTTATCTCAAGGCGCTGCTTTGAGATTCTTGTTAACTCGAGTATTTGACTCATTAAATAAAGTTGAAGGAGCAATTGTTAAAATTAAAGATCCAATGGAGTATTTAAAAAGATTAGAATTTCACAAGAATGCAAAAAATCATGAGGATTATTTTTTTTAATGAAATTAAAGATTTATACTGATGGCGCTTGCTCTGGAAATCCTGGGAAAGGAGGTTGGGCAGCAATCATATTAGATGACTCTAATCAATCTAATATTTCTGGAAGTGAAAATAATACAACAAATAATAGGATGGAATTAATGGCTCCAATCATGGCATTAAAAAAAATAAAAAAGAAATCAGAGATTACAATTTTTACTGACTCGAAATATGTGAAAGATGGAATAACTGATTGGATTAAAAAGTGGAAAATTAATAATTGGAAGAGTTCAAACAAGAAACCAGTTAAAAATAAAGATCTTTGGATTAAATTGGATAATGCTTGTCTAAAACATAAAGTTACTTGGAGATGGGTTAAGGCACACGCTGGCAACAAATATAATAATCTTGTTGATGAGTTGGCAGTTTCGAAAACTAAATAGATTTTAAAAAGCTTTCAGCTGAAGATAATTCACATGTAGCTGTTTCTTTTTCTACCTCTACTTTTTTAACTTCACCATTCTCCACTAACATAGTGTATCGATTAGATCTAATTCCTAGTCCTTTTTCGGATTTATCTACTTCTGCTCCGATAGCTTTTGTAAATTTAAGAAAGGGGTCACCAACCATGAAAATTTTACTTCCAGCATTTTGATTTTCACCCCAGGCCTTCATTACATTGGGATCATTTACAGCGATGCATATAATTTTTGTAATTCCTTTTTGAGTAGCTAAGTCGTAATTTTTTATATACCCAGGAAGATGAAGAGCCGAACAAGTTTTAGTAAAAGCTCCAGGCATACCTAAAATAATAGTCTTGCCTTTACAAAGATCTAAAATATCAATTTTTTTTACATCATTATTTTGGTCAAGATAAAATAACTCCGAGTTAGGTAGTTTGTCTCCTGTTTTTATTCTCATTGAATTTTGCCCAAAATATAATTTTTTACTTCTGAATTTGAATTCCTGATAATATCAAATGTTTCCTTTTTATCTATATTCAATTTTAAATGCTCAGGGGAGTCTAAATTTTTTCCTATAGCTTTTTTAATAGTATCGTTAAACTTGTAAGGATGAGCTGTACCAAGAACAACTATATCTCCTAAATTTTTAAAATTTTTTGCTGCTCCTACTCCAGTAGCAGTATGAGGATCAATTATAAATTGATGCTCTTTATAAATTTCATTAATTATAGATACTGTCTCTTCATCTGTAACTTTTACTGCTTCAAAATCCCTTTTAATTTTATCGATTTCTTTTTTGTCTAGATTGAATAAACTTTTTGATGATAGATCATTCATTAATGACCCTACCTTACTATCGCTTTCATCTAATATATAATAAAGCAGCCTCTCAAAATTACTGGCAACTTGTATATCCATACTTGGTGTAATGGTTGCTTCCACTTTATCAGGTTTATATTCACCCGTATTAATAACTCTTTGTAAAATATCATTTTTATTTGTAGCGACTATAAGTTTATTAATTGGTAAGCCCATTTTTTTTGCAACGTATCCAGCATAGATATCTCCAAAATTACCAGTTGGTACTGAAAAGCTTATATTGTTTTTTTTTAATCTAAAGAAAGAATAAAAATAATAAACAATTTGGCAAACAATTCTTGCCCAATTTATAGAATTTACGCCTGACATATTTATTTTTGATCTAAAACTATTTTCATTAAAAAGCTCTTTTACAATTTTTTGACAATCATCAAATGAACCCTCAATAGCTATATTATAAATATTAGCTCCACCAATTGTTGTCATTATTTTTCTTTGAATATTTGAAATTTTATTATGCGGATGTAGTACAAAAAGATTTATATTTTTTCTATTGCTTAAAGCAGCTATAGCTGCTGAACCAGTATCTCCTGATGTAGCAACTATGACATTTACAGTTTTATCTTTTGCGACTTCTAAATGGTCATACATATTGCCAATTACCTGCATTGCAATGTCTTTAAAAGCTAAAGTAGGTCCATGATAAAGTTCGAGAAGATTTATATTTCCAATTTTTTTTATATTTACGACTTCTTTATCTTTAAAACTACTATAAGATTTTTGTATCAGTGAACTAAGTTCTTCCTTTTTAATTTCACCTGAACAGAAATTAAAGATAATTTCTGTAGCAAGTTCGTTATAATTTAGTTGACTCAAATTATTAAGTTCTTCTTGACTATACTTCTTGATTTCAGCAGGCAAAAATAACCCTCCGCCTGGTGCAAGTCCTCTTAAGAAAATGTCTTTAAAGCTAAATTCTAAAGATTTATCTCTAGTGCTAAAATAATTCATTTTTTTCTTCTAAAATATAAATAATAAAAAATTATCGAGATTGATATTGCATACCATGTTATAGCATATTTAAGGTGATTATTTGGCACATCTATACTAATTTTTTTAGGTAGTGGTGTCTTGGTCTTATTATCCTCTAGAAAAATTACAAACTCATTAAATTGCTCTCCCGTAGCTTCTTTTATATCTTCTAAATTTAACGAAAACCAAATATTATTTGAAATATCATTGTCTGGTTTGAATATACTTGGTTTATATATTTCTCTTAAAAGGCCAATTATCTTTTTATCAGTTTGTGCTTTAAAGTTTATGCTTGGATTGTCTTTAAGTTCTTTTTTAATCCATCCTCTATTAATTAATACATTTTGGTTTTTATTAGTTCTAAAAGGGGTAACTACATCGTACCCAGGCTTTCCACTTTCATTCAAGCTATAAAGGTAAATTTGCTTATTGAAATTAAATTTTCCTTTAGCGCTTACTCTCTGATAATTTTTTTTAATTGAGTTAGAGTATTCTATTGGTTTAGAGTCTAATCCAAAAGTTATTTCACTTATAAGTTCTAGCTTCCATTGCAATCTATAAAGTTGCCAAGTTCCTAAAGCACAAAATACTGTTACAAAAAAAATTACGAATAGTTGAAATAAAAACGCTCTTTTCAATTTGAGACTAGCTTCCCCAAATATAGATTGCAGCAAATAAGAATAACCAAACTACGTCGACAAAATGCCAATACCAGGCTGCTGCTTCAAATCCGAAGTGGTGTTGAGGCGTCGAGTGGCCT
>CACICB010000014.1 GCA_902585045.1 uncultured Pelagibacteraceae bacterium
TGATAAATAACAAAACCAGACCTTTAATTGATACTCTTAAATCACGGTGTTTAGAATTTAAAATGATTTTAAATTACGATCAAAGAAAGAAGATTACTAATTTTTTAATGAATATAAACAATCAAGATGCAATTATTGATCAAGATAAAATTATGATAAGTCCTGGTAATTTTTTAAGATTTAACATTGTTTTAAATAAATATAATATAAATCTTGAAGAGAATATCTTAAAAACCTTTAAAATTATTTTGGATCTTTATAAAAAAAGTAAAAGTTTAGTTTTTAAAGATTTGCTATTATTCTATTCAGAATACTACTTAAGAATAAAAAAAAATAGTAAATATCTGAATAAAATGAAATATTTTGAAGATAGAAATTTTTTATTAAACAATATCAATGATTTTTTTGTATATAACTTGAACCAAGGCACATTCTTAAGATCCATAGAAAATAAATTTTCCAATGAATAAAAACTATTATATTACAACACCCATTTATTATCCTTCTGGAAAACCCCATATGGGACATGCATATTCAAGTATAGTTGCTGATATATTCGCTAGATTTAAAAGATTAGAAGGTTATAAGGTTTTGTTTTTAACTGGAACTGATGAACATGGCCAAAAAATTCAGAAAGAGGCAGATAAAAATAAAAAAGATCCAAAAAAATTTTGTGATGAAATTTCTGAAACTTTTCGATCATTAACAAAAATATTAAATTTATCAAATAATGATTTTATTAGAACTACCGAAGCTAGACACTTTAAGTCTGTTAATGAAATATGGAATAGATTAACAAAATCAGGTGATATTTATCTAGATAAATATAGTGGATGGTACTCAGTTTCAGATGAAGCGTATTATGATAAAGATGAGATTGAGGATAAAGATGGAAAAAAAATATCTAAAATATCTGGTTCACTTGTTGAATGGGTTGAAGAAGAATCTTATTTTTTTAAATTATCCGCATTTCAAAAAAAATTGTTAGAACATTATCAAAAAAATGAAGATTTTATTTTACCAAAATCAAGAAAAAATGAAGTAGTTAGATTTGTTGAAAAAGGATTAAAAGATTTATCGATAAGTAGAACATCCTTTTCATGGGGAATACCAGTTCCTGAAAATAAAAATCATATTATTTACGTTTGGCTAGACGCATTAACTAATTATTTAAGCGCACTTAATTTTCCTGATGTTTCTGATGACAAATATAAATCTTTTTGGCCTGCTGATGTTCACATAATTGGAAAAGATATTTTGAGATTTCATGCAGTTTATTGGCCAGCCTTTTTGATCGCAGCAAATTTACCATTACCTAAAAGAGTATTTGGACATGGTTGGATCCTTTCAAATGATAAAAAAATGTCTAAATCACTTGGTAATATTTTAGATCCAATTGAAGTAATTAAACAGTATGGAATTGATCAACTTAGATATTATTTAATAAAAGAAGTTTCTTTAGGAAATGATGGAAGCATTTCAATGGAAAATCTTAAAAATTGTATAAACAATGATTTAGCAAATAATTATGGTAATTTATGTCAAAGAGTTTTTTCCTTCATAAAAAAAAACTGTAATAACAAAATACCAAAGAAGATCAAACTGAGCGAAAATGATATTAAATTAATCAAAAATATTAAGAATAATCTTCCTAAACTTATTGATTATATAAATAATCAAAATCTAAATGAATATATAAAAATGGTAGTAAATTTTTCGTTTGAAGCAAACAAGTATTTTAATGACTCGGAACCCTGGGCTTTAAAAACAAAAGATCCTGAAAGAATGAATGCAATTCTTCATACAATTTTAGAACAAATAAAAAATATCTCTATTTTATTAAACCCAATTATTCCGATATCTACTAAAAAAGTTTTAGATACAATTAATTTATCTGATAAGGATATTTTAATTGAAAATATTAAAAAAGATGACATTCTTAACTATAATTTAGAATTAAAAAATTTAGATATTTTGTTTAAAAAGATTGAAAATGATAATTGATTCACATTGCCATCTGACCTACGAACCTATGTCGAATGCTTTAAAAGAAACAATTGATAGGGCAAATAAAGATGGTATTAAATACATGCTTACTATATCGACAGAAGATAAAAGTTTCGAACAAATCCTTAAGATAGTTAATGATTATAAAAGTGTTTTCGGTACCTATGGAATTCATCCCCATGAAGCTAAATCACATCAACATATCAAAAGTATTGATATAATTAATAAAGTTAATCAAAATAAAAAAATCATTGGTGTTGGTGAAACTGGATTGGATTTTTATTACAATCATTCTGAAAAGAAAGATCAAATCAATTCCTTTGAGGAACACATATCAGCTGCACAAAAAAAAAATCTTCCACTTATAGTTCACACAAGATCTGCAGAAAAGGAAACTTTACAAATATTGGAAAAATATTCAAAAAAAAAAGAGACTAAAATACTTATACATTGTTTTACCGGAACAAGAGCATTCGCTTTTAAATTATTAGATCTAGGTGCTTACATTTCTGCTAGTGGAGTTGTTACATTCAATAAATCCCAGGATTTAGCCAATACGTTTAGAGATATTCCTAATGAAAAAATATTAGTTGAAACTGACGCTCCATATCTTGCTCCTGTTCCTTTAAGAGGTAAACCAAATGAGCCTAGTTTTATTATACATACAGTAAATTTTTTATCTAAAATTAAAAATTTATCATTCGATGAATTTTCAAAAATTACATCTGATAATTTTTTCAATTTATTTGGTAAATTAAATTGAAAAGCAAATTTACAATTCTAGGCTGTGGAAGTTCACTTGGATCTCCATGGATAACTAATTACCGAGGAAATCTCAAAAAAAGTCCAAAAAATTTAAGAACTAGATGTTGCGCACATATTCAAAAAGGAAATTTATCTGTGTGTATAGACACCTCACCGGATATAAAATATCAATTTTTAAAAAATAAAATTAAAAATCTTGACTCAATTATTTATACCCATGAACATGCAGATCAAACAGCTGGTATCTTTGAAATGAGACCTTTTTATTGGAAAAATAAATCAAAGATCCCAATATACGGTAGTCGAAGAACGATCAAAGCTTTAAAAAAAAGTTACAGATTTTGTTTCTTCGAGGAACAAGGGTATAAGCCGATTATGAAAGCGAATATAATAGATAAAAGTTTTTCTATACAAAAAAATAATTCAAAATTAATCATAAAACCTTTTCAAGTTACTCATGGATTAATAAAATCAACTGGATATATTATAGATAAGATTGCTTATATAAGTGATTGTAATAACGTATCTTTGAAAAATATAAAGCATCTCAAAAATCTGAATTATTTGGTATTAGATTGTCTTAAAATTGATAAACACCCATCTCACTTTAATCTAGATGAGGCTTTAAATTTAATAAATATAACAAAACCTAAAAAGGCTATACTAACTAATTTGCATACAGATTTAGATTACTTTGAATTAAAAAAAAAATTACCAAAGAATATAATCCCTGCGTATGATGGATTAAGTTTCACTAACTAAATCAAGTTTTCAATTGTTTTAACGAATTTTTTAGATGACGGATTTGTTATAGAGGAGAATGTTTCTGCTACTTTTCCATCTTTTCCAATTATAATTTTATGGAAATTCCATTTAGGTATCGCGCCAATACCATAGTCTTTTCTAGCCCATTTATAAAATGGATGTGCATTATTTCCTATTACATTAATCTTCTCTGTTAACGGAAAAGTAATTCCAAAATTTGTTTCACAAAAGTTTTTTATTTCTTTATTGTTACCAGGTTCTTGTCTGAAGTTATTAGTAGGGATACCTAAAATAACTAAATTTTTACTTTTATATTCAGACCATAATGTTTGAAGATCTTCGTATTGAGGGGTGTAACCACATCTACTTGCAACATTTACTACTACAATCACCTTTCCTCTATATTCACTTAGTTTTATTATTTCTCCATCTATGCTATTAAACTCATAGTCATAAGCAGTTCCATAATTACCAGCTATAACTTTTGAAAAAAAACTAAACATAAATAAAATAATTAATATTTTTTTCATAATTTTAAAGCTTTTAATACTGCATCAATTGGCAAAAATATACATTTAAATCTATTTAAATTGTCGCTATTTAGCAATTTTTTGAAACCAGATAATCTTTTAGGAAACGTAATATTTTTTTTATTAGATAATTTTTTTATCATAATTAAATCATTCTTAAAATCTTTTAGATTCATATTTTTTATTTTTTGAGAAAGTAGACTTGCTGAAGCTTCACAATACAAGCAAGACTCTGTTTCATAATTCATTGAATGGATCTTTTTTGTATCTGCGATTATTTCAATAGTTATTTTGTCACCACAGGTCGTATTTTTCAGAGATATCTTATGTGAGTACTTATTTTTTAAACCAACGTTGGTAGTATTAGAAGCTAATTTAAAAACATCTTCGTTAATCATTTTTCTTAGATGCAAAAAGTAATAAGAAATATCCAAATAATGTTGAGAGTAGTGAACCAGTTAAAACCCCAATTTTTACTCCATCCATATATTCTAAATTATTTGCAAAAGCTAAGTTTCCAACAAATAAACTCATTGTAAAACCTATACCTGTTAAAATTGATACAGCATAAAAAGCTGTCCAAGTTGAACCTGTGGGTTTATCTGCTAATTTGAGTTTAACAGATATATATGAGAGTGCGAATACACCGATTTGTTTTCCAAAAAATAACCCTAATACTATTCCTAGGGGGACTGGATTTAATAGTGTGGCAAAAGTTAAACCCTCAAGAGAAACACCTGCGTTAGCAAATGCAAAAATTGGCATTATACCAAAAGCAACATATGGTGATAGCCCATGCTCTAATTTAAGTAACATAGATTGTTTGCTATTTTTTGTATTATGAGGAATTGTTAGTGCCAATAATACTCCAGCAATAGTAGCATGTATACCTGATTGATGAGTAAAGTCCCATAAAAAAATTCCAACTATTAAAAATGGGATAAAACTTTTTATTCGAAATCTATTAAGACTTATTAAAATTATTAATGATAATAACATTAAAATTAAATATTTAATTTCAATATTACCGGAGTAAAAAAAAGCTATAATAACTATTGCGCCTAAATCATCAATTATGGCTAAAGCGGTTAAAAAAACTTTTAAAGATATAGGCACTCTTTTTCCTAATAAAGATAAAACTCCTAGTGAAAACGCAATATCTGTGGCAGACGGAATAGCCCAGCCATTCAATGTAGTGCTATCAGAATAATTTATAACAATATAGAATAATGCAGGCACAGCCATCCCACCAACTGCTCCGATAATTGGTAACATAGCTTGCTTTGGATTTGATAATTCACCTTGAATAAATTCTCTTTTAATCTCAAGAGAAACAAAAAAGAAAAATATAGCCATCAAGACATCATTTATCCAATGAAGGACACTAAGCTTTAGTCCAAATTCTTTAGTGCCAAGAATAATGTATTTTTCCAGAGTAGCAAAATAATATTCACTTAAATTACCATTACTGATAATAAGGGCTAGTATCGCCGCAAATAAAAGAACTAATCCTGAAGCAGCTTCAAGCTTAAAAAAATATTTAAAGGGTTTTGTAATGAACTGGATCATTGATATTATTTACTTCTATCGAGACCATCTTTCAATTGCCAAAATCACATAATTAACCTATAAAACAGACGTTCGGGGCGTAGCGCAGCCTGGTAGCGCATCTGGTTTGGGACCAGAGGGTCGCAGGTTCAAATCCTGCCGCCCCGACCATTAATTTGTATGAAAAAAGCAAAAATATATATTCCTGCAAAAACTGCGATGCAATCGGGTAGGGGGAAACTTAAAAATTGGGTGTTAGAATTTACAACTAAAGATCCTTCAATTAACCCTCTTATGGGTTGGGAAACCTCCTCGGACACTCTTGAGGAAGTTATCTTAAAATTTCCTTCAAAAGAAAAAGCAGTAGAGTATGCAGAAAAAAACAATATAGTTTACAATGTTGTTGAACCAAACAAAAAAGAATTTGTGCTCAAATCATACGCAGATAATTTTCTTAAAGATTAAATATGTGGAGAAGTTTTTTTAAAGATAAGAAGTGGTTTTATTGGTCTTACGGAGGAGGATTTTTTATTATTACTTTGCTTGTTTTACAAACATATTTAGATGTTTTATTTAATAGTTGGTACAAGGATTTCTATGATATTCTCCAAACAGCTGAAAAACGTGAGATTTCTGAATTTTGGGAGTCAATAAAAAGATTTTTGTATATAGCACTCCCATACGTTACACTTTTTGCTTTTACGAATTGGTTTACAAGATTATGGGCTTTTAGATGGAGAGAGGCCATGACGTTTTCGTATATGCCATATTGGAGAGCTACTGAGGCAAAAGTGGAGGGCTCATCTCAAAGAATTCAAGAAGACTGTATGAATTTTGCAAAAATTGTTGAGTCAATTGGATTACAAGTTGTGAAAGCTATTATGACACTAATAGCATTTATTCCAATTTTGTGGGTTCTTTCTTCAAACGTTACTGTACCTTTTTTAAACAATGTATCTGGTTCTTTAGTGTGGGTAGCGCTTACACTCAGTTTAGGTGGAATACTTATTAGTTGGCTAGTTGGAATAAAATTACCTGGCCTAGAATATAACAATCAAAAGGTTGAAGCCGCATTTAGAAAAGAATTAGTTTACGGTGAAGACGACAGAAAAAATTATGTTCAAGCACCAACAATTTTACAATTATTTACTGGTATAAAATTTAATTATCATAAACTTTTTTTACACTACGGGTATTTTGATTTATGGGCTATTTGGTACAGACAATTATTTGTAATTGTTCCTTTCTTGATAATGGCTCCAGGATTATTTACTGCTGCGTTCACATTGGGTGTAATGATGCAAGTAGTCAATGCTTTTGGAGAGGTAAAAGATGCTTTCTCTGTTTTTTTATATAATTGGACAAGAATCACTGAACTAAGATCTATTCACAAGAGATTAATGGAGTTTGAGACTGCTATTAATTATAATACTAATAAGTTGAGAAAACCTCAAAAATCTGATGTAAGAGTTTAATGGAACTCTACATCAAACTGATAGACGTCATACTTCCAGTATTTTTTGTGATAGGCATAGGATATTATCTTGGAAAAAAAGATCCTTATTTCAATACTGATTTCATAACAACCTTAGCTGGTAATGTTGGGACACCTGCAATGATTTTTTACACCATTACTTCTACTGGTGTAACTTTGGAAACTTTCATAGAATATTTTATTTATGCTTTAATTATAATCGGAGGTTTTGCTGTAATAGGCATAATTTTTCTTGCCTTAATGAAAAAGGACGTAGTAAGTGAACTTCCTCCGTTAATATTACCAAATACCGGTAATATGGGTATACCTATATGTTTATTTGCTTATGGTACAGAAGGTTTAGGCATAGCTTCAGCAATCGCATCAGTAATTATCTTGCTTCACTTCACTTTAGGGGTTCTTTTAGCAAAAAAAAGTTTTTCACTGAAAATATTAATTACTAATATGCCTATTTACGGGATAATAGCGGCCGTATTAGTTTTATATTTTGATTTGGAGGTCCCTGGTTTTGTAGTTAATACTACTTTTTTATTAACATACGCTACAATATTTCTAGTTCTTATGTCCTTAGGCATAGCATTAACAAAGCTAAAAGTTGTTTCATGGTTAAATGCATCTGTTTTAAGTATTATTAGAATTGTAATTGGTCCTGTAATTGGATTTTCTTTAATTAAATATCTAAACCTTTCTGGATTGGCTGCTGGAGTCCTTTTGATTCAATCTGCAATGCCAAGTGCTATTCTAACCTACTTGGTAGGATCGATGTATTCAGAGAAAAGGGTAGTCGATAGTATTGCTAGCGTTATAGTTACTTCCACATTAATGTCATTTGTAACTATCCCTATTGT
>CACICB010000015.1 GCA_902585045.1 uncultured Pelagibacteraceae bacterium
AAATCAAGTGTTGAGGTACCCTCCACTCACGAGGGAGTTATTGAAAAAATAAATATTAAAGTAGGCGATAAAGTTAATAAGGGAGACTTAATTCTTAGTCTGAATGCAGAGAGTGCTACTGAGGAAAAAAAAGAAGAAGTCAGTGAGAAAAAAAAGGTAGAAAAGACAGAAATAAAAGAGATCAAGCCTCAGAAACCAAAAGAAATAATTCCTATAGCGCCTACATCACAATCAGGTAGTAAGTCAGCTAGTCCAAAAGTTAGAAAATTTGCTAGAGAGTTAGGTGCCAATGTAGTTGAAATACCTGGTTCTCTAAGAGGTGGTAGAGTTTCCGAGGAAGATGTAAAAAATTTTGTAAGATCACAGGTTACAGTCAGCGGTGGGAAAATAGAAAAGAAAGTTCATAAAGAAGAGTATCCGCATGAAGAGTTTGGTGAAATCGAACTAAAAGATATACCAAGAGTTAAAAGATTATCTGGTCCTCACTTAGTAAGATCTTGGACTGAAATTCCCCATGTAACACAGCATGATGAAGTTGATATAACAGAAATGGAGCAATTTAGATCATCGTTATATGATTACTATACTGGTGAGAAAATAAAAGTGACACCTCTTGCTTTTATAGCAAAAGCACTTGTAAGTGCTTTAAAAAAATTTCCAAATTTTAATGCTTCAATTGATAGTGCTAACGACAAAATTGTTTATAAAAAATATTTTCACGTTGGTTTTGCAGTAGACACTCCTCATGGTTTAATGGTGCCTAAAATAAGAGATGTTGATCAAATGAGTATAAAAGAAATTGGAAGCGCTTTAAGAAAAACAAGTAGACTTTGCAGAGATTTGAAAATCGATAAAAAAGAGTTTTTTGGCGGCTCAATGACGATATCAAGCTTGGGTGGTATTGGAGGAACTTTCTTTACCCCAATTATAAATCCTCCTGAAGTAGCTATACTTGGAGTTGGAAAAAGTTTTGATAGGTTAATAAAAGTTAAAGATAAATTTGTTTCAAGAAAAATTTTACCTATTTCACTCTCATACGACCATAGAATAATTGATGGTGCGGAGGGTGCTAGGTTCTGTGTTTATCTTGGAAAATGTCTTGGCAAAGACTTTGCTTTTAAACTTGCTGTTTAATCAATTATAAAATAGTACAAAGCATGAATAAAAAAGTTTTCTCTCTTATTTGTGCTATCAGCTGTTCTTTAATTTGGGGTTCGGCTTTTGTAGCTCAAGATATGGGAATGGATTACAATGGGCCATTCACTTTTACTTTCGGTAGACTTTTTCTTGGTTTTATTACATTAGTCCCGTTTTTATTTATTTTCGAATATAAAAAAATAAATTCAATAATTTTTAAAAAAGTAAATATCCTTAATCTATTGCTAATTGGATTTCTTCTTTCAATGGGCAATGTCTTACAACAGTATGCTTTACTTTATACAGATGTAGCTAATACAGCAGTATTTACAATTTTTTATGTGATTTTAGTTCCATTTGTTGCTTACTATTTTTTTTCAAAAAATATTCATAATTCTGTTTGGCTATCAATTATTATTTGTTTATTCGGTGGGATCCTTTTAACTGAGTTCGATAATATTCAAGTAAGAATAGGAGACAGTATTGCAGTTTTTAACGCTTTATTTTGGGCATTCCATATTGTTTTTATTTCAAGATTTTTAAGAATATTCAATTTTCCAATTACTATTGCATGCCTTCAATGTTTAATTGCCTCCATATTTGCATTGATGCCGGCTTTCGTTTTTGAAAGTGTTAAATTTTCTAATATGGTTTTGGATGGTAAAGAAATGTTATACGCAGGAGTTCTATCAAGCGGAGTAGCTTTTCTTTTACAAATTTACGGACAACAAAACCTTTCTCCAGCGCCAGTAGCTATTATATTTTCGCTAGAAGGTGTATTCGCTTCAATTTTCGGATGGATAATTTTAAACCAGTTTTTAAATGAAATAAAAATTATAGGAATAATTCTTATTTTATTTGCAGTTATTTTTTCACAATTAGCTCCGTTATATGATAAAAAAAAGTATGGATGAGTCTAATCAAGGGTTTATGAAACATCTTGGTGGGTTAGAGCTAAAAAAACTTAGCGACACTCTATATGAGTTTTCCGTAGAGGTTCAAGAAATACATTTAAACACTGGCAAAATTGCACATGGTGGATTTCTCTCTACTATCGCCGATACTGGGATGGGAACTGCTGCTCACAGAGTTGCTGGTGACAAGAGATGTGTAACAATTAATTTGAATATGAAATTTATCTCTGTAGGACAACTTGGTGATAAACTTATTGGAAAAGTAAAAATTTTAAAAAAAACTAAGACACTAGTTTTTATAAGTTGTGATATTTCAAATGATAAAGAAATAGTCTCATCAGCATCTGGTACTTGGAAAATTCTTTAATTAAATTCTAATACACCTAAAGCAGGAATATTTTCAAATAAAATTAGAAAAACATCATCCTCACTAATATATTTTAAATCTCTAATACGACTTTGAAACTTAAGCCTTTTTTCATTTTTTATTTCATAGTTGCTCGAAAGCTCCAGAATATAAATAGACTCAGCTCTTAGAGATGAAACATAAAGATTATTATTAGAATATGTGACCTCACTTATTCCTATCGAAGGAATAAAATATTTTAAAGGTTCTTGAAAACCGAAATCGGTGTGGGATTTTTTTAGATATCCATTTTTATCGAAAAAAGTTTTATCCTGTTGAGGATATGGCTCACCATAAGATGATATGGGCCAACCAAAATTATTTATCTTTCCATCATTATTAATAAAATTTAAATTAACCTCATCCCCTCCCATCGGACCATGTTCGGTGTTTATAACCAAATTTTTCTCTTTTGAAAAAAATAGACCTTGAGGATTCCTATGGCCGGTAGAGATAATTTTAAAATCTTTTGAATCTTTATTTATTGAAATGATTTTTCCAAAAATCGAGTTTAAGTTTTGTGGGGCCTTGTAGTCATTCGCAAAACCAACACTAAATAAAATCTCATCAGGTTTATAACCGGTTATTCTTCCTCCAGTTTGTAAATTAAAATTACCATCAATATACTCCTGATTTTCAAAAAATATTTCAAAATTCAATTTATCAAAATTTTTTGATGCTCTAAGAATATTAAGATAGCTTTTATTGTTCTTAGCCTCCAATACGCTAATATATATATAATCATTTTCGTAGTATAAATCACGAATAGAGCTTAGCTCGCTGCCTCTAGTATTTAAAAAACTTAAAAGATTATTAGGAAGTCTTTTAAAGCTAAGTTGATTTTTTTTTATATTATTTTTAGTAAAATATACTGTTTCACCCTCTCCTGATATTACTAAGATTTTTTCATCTACTAATTCTAAATAATGAGCTCTTTTATAATTTTTTTCCGATTTCCATCCAAGACTAGTGTCTAGGCTTGGAAAAGGTAAAAAAAAGTTTTTTAAAGTATAACTATATTTTTTATCGTCAGTATTTTTTTTATTAAAGTATAATTTCCCGTCAAGACCTTGCTCAAATTTAGTCAGTTGAAGCTCTAAATATTTGTTTCTATTGATAAGATTAGGGATGAAAAATATAGTATCTCTCACTTCTCTTGCAATATTTGATGGAATTATTTTTTTTAGCAAAAGTATAGTTTTGCTTTGCTTGTCATATCCTCCACTCACTATATTCCAGAGTCCAATAAAAATTATTATAAAAAGTAACAAGAAAATTAAAAAGAAAGATTTTTTCATAAATTACTTATTTCTATAATTTAAATATCCAAAAATAAAAAGAAAAAACAACGCAAATGGATATACTATAGATTTATTTGGTCTTTCTGGATTCTCAATTTTAAAATTACTTATAATATCACCCATCTGCATACCAGATTTTTTTGCCTCCCCTTTCCAGTTTAATTTATCAATTATCAATTGATTATTTTGGTCTGCTAAAGTCAGACCGTATTCTTCAAGATTATAATTATTTTCAAATTTCCCTTTATCGATGACAAAAAGTTTATATCTTTCTCCATATTCAGTAACTCGAGTAACTTTAATATGAACTTCTTTTGACGGGTCAAAAGATAAATTTTGAATATTTTCTGCTGAAAGATTTTGTTCATTAAATTTTGGATAGAATTTACTTAAGACATAATCTGGAGCTAAAAATGATAAGGATATAATTAAAAAAGCTACAATCTCAAACCATCTTAATTTATTTATGAACCATTGTTGTGTAGCTGCAGTGAACACTAAAATTCCGATCAATGATGTGGCTATAACTAATAAAGTTTGCCAGATGCTATCTACTCCAATCAATAAAAGTTCGTGATTAAACAAAAAGACAATAGGTAAAATTCCTGTTCTTAAGCTGTACCAAATGGCCTGGAGTCCTGTTCTTAAAGGGTCGCCACCAGAAATTGCAGCAGCTGCGTAGGAAGCTAAACCAACAGGAGGTGTTACATCAGCCATCAATCCAAAATAAAATACGAATAAGTGAACAGCAATTAATGGGAAAATAAAACCCGAAGCGTTTCCAACATCAACTAACACTGTGGCCATTAGTGAAGCCACTACTACATAATTTGCAGTTGTAGGAAGACCCATACCAAGTAACAAGCAAAGTATAATAGTTAATAATATTAAAATTATTACATTGTCTCTTGCTATCGTTTCAATAACAATAATTAAATTAGTACTAAGCCCTGTCGACCCCACTGCCCCTACGATTATTCCTGCTGTAGCAATTGCAATCCCTACTCCAACCATATTAATTGCACCTTTTTGTAGACCAACTATTGTTTGATTGTACCAGTCGATTAAACCAGTTTTAAAATCTGGGTTTTTTATTATACGACTTACTAAGTTAACTAATATTAAAGATAAGGTTGCGTAGAAGATAGAAAAACCTGCTGTATATCTCATATAAACGAGTAAAAAAATCAAAACAAAAATGGGTATTAAAAAATGTAAACCAGATAAAAAGGTTTTCTTTAAGTGAGGAACATCAGCATCATCCATTCCTTTTAACCCTAATTTAAGAGCCTCTAAATGAGAGATATAAAATAAAGCGATGTATGAAATGATAGCTGGTAAAAAAGCATGTTTTACGACTTCAAAATAAGTAACACCTATAAAACTTGCCATAACAAACGCAGCTGCTCCCATAACCGGAGGCATTATTTGTCCGTTAACAGATGAAGAAACTTCAATAGCTCCGGCTTTTTCTTGAGAGAAACCTGTTTTTTTCATTATTGGAATTGTAAAAGTTCCTGTTGTTACAGTATTTGCAATTGAGGAACCTGAAATCATACCAGTCATTCCGGATCCTAATATTGCAGCTTTAGCTGGACCTCCTCTCATTTTGCCAACCATAGCAAAAGCTAGATCTAAAAAATATTTTCCACCGCCAGCGGTTTCTAATAAAGCTCCAAAGAGTACAAACAAAAATATAAAATCTACTGAAACTCCAATTGGTATTCCAAAAATTGCTTCTTGATCAAACCATTGAAATCCTACTAACCTTTTAACAGAAAGTCCGCCGTGAGAAATAATATCAGGTGCATATTTTCCAAAATAAGAAAATAAGAGAAAACAGACTGCAATGATGACTAAAGGTAAGCCTATGGCTCGTCTAGTTGCCTCTAATAAAATTACTATACCTATGGCCCCAATTATAAGTTCAACTGGAACTTTAAAACCAAATATTTCTTTTACTAAAAGAATACCACCTCTATTTACTAAATCGTCATAGAAAAAATAAATATATAAGCAACTCAATGCCCCAGTAATACTAATGATAATATCAATTACTGATATCTTTTTACCTCTAACTGCTGGAAAAATTAAAAAAGCTAAAGTTAAAGCGAAACCTAAGTGAATAGCTCTTGCGGGTAAACCTTTGAACATTCCAAAGTTAAACCAAAAAGGAAATGGAGAGGCATACCAAAGTTGAAAAAATGTCCAAAGAATAGCAATTCCAAAAACTATTTTCAAATGAAGCCCGGACAAATTTCTTGTAGGTGAAATATCCTCTTGAATTTTATCTTTTATCTTACTTTGAATGTTTTGATTCATTTTAGCTAAGATACCTTATTCTAAAAAAAAAGGCCCAAGAAATATTGGGCCTTTTTTAATAAAACTAAAAAGTTGAATTACATTAATCCAGCTTCTTTGTAGTACTTAATTGCACCTGGATGTAATGGAGCTGATAAACCATCAGCTATCATATTTTTCTTTTCCAGAGGTCCGAAAGCAGGGTGTTGAGCTCTGAAATCATCAAAGTTCTCCATTACCGCTTTTGTAACTAAGTATACAAGTTCCTCAGAAACATTAGCGCTTGTAACAACTGTAGCTTTTACACCAAACGTTGTAGCGTCTTTTTTCTGATTAGAGTAAGTTCCTTTTGGAATTACAGCTTTTGCATAGTAATCAGCTCCATCAATTAAGCCTTGTACTGGCGCACCAGTTAAATTAATTGGGCTAGCTTTAGCTTTACAAGTAGCTGCCTGCTCCATAGCACCATTTGGAAATCCTACTGAATATCCAAATGCATCTATTTTACCATCGCAAAGAGCTTTTACTTGTTCAGAAGATGTAAGTTCAGTAGTTGCTTTGAACATACTCATATCTGCTCCCATTGCTTTCATTAATTCTTCCATAGTTCCTCTTTGACCAGAACCTGGGTTACCAATGTTTACTGTTTTTCCTTTTAGGCTTTTGAAATCTTTAATTTTTGATTTTTTACTTGCCCAAATTTGGAAAGGTTCATTGTGAACAGAAAATACAGCTCTTAAGTCACTAAACTGTTTTCCTTCCCATTTGCTTGAACCATTGTAAGCATGGTACTGCCAGTCTGACTGAGCAACACCAAATTGAAACTCACCATCTTTGATTTGTCCAATATTGTAGTTTGATCCACCTGTTGAAGGTGCAGTACATCTATAAGCTTTAGCTGTACCTTTTTTTCTACCATGGTCAGCACTTATTGCTGATTTATGTAACATTTTACAAATAGCGTTACCTGTTTGGAAATAAACTCCAGTAGGTCCGCCTGTTCCTATTGTAAAGAACTCTGCTGATTTAGCGATTGATGTAATGGGGCTTGAAAAAGCAAACATTACTAGTACCGCTGAAATCAATGACATCATTTTTTTCATGTGTACTCCTCTTGTTATAATGATTAATTTAACTACGTTATCAGCTAGAGGTCAAAGAGATTCTTATAAATTTTTGGCCCAATTTGATAGCTTAGTTACTCCTTCAGCTACATTTGGGGCATAGGTCTTGACCATTTCCTCACTAATAGATTTATAACTTGATACATTTTTAAAAAATTTTATTCCATCAAAGTCTGTATAGCTTAATCTAGTAAGCATTTTTTTTGGTTTAAAACCAAAATCTGATCCAGGAAGCATTGCGACTCCTGTCTCTTTTAATATTACATCACATAATTGAGCTGATGTTTTAAATTTTTTATTTTTAAATTCTGGCATCAAGTAAAATGCTCCTTGTGGTGGATTTATTAAAACTTTATTTGATTTAAGATTGTTGTAAACATAAGTTCCAACAGCATTAAGTATCGCTCTGACTTTCAATCTATAACTCTCGTGATTACCTTTATAAGCTTCTACTGCAGCAAACTGAGTTGGTGTATTTACAGTTGAATAAGACTCGCTTGCTAATGATT
>CACICB010000016.1 GCA_902585045.1 uncultured Pelagibacteraceae bacterium
TATGCTTTCACCAGATTTCCCCATACCGTAACCTTTTATGGTTTTAGCAAGAATAACAGTTGGAGAACCAGTGTGCTGCATTGCTGAGTGATAAGCAGCATAAACTTTATGTGGATCATGGCCTCCTCTATTTAATCTCCAAATGTCTTTATCTGTCATTGTAGATACCATTTCTTTTAGTTCTGGATACTTTCCAAAGAATTTTTCCCGAACATATAAACCATCCTTCGCTTTAAAAGCTTGGTACTCTCCATCAACACATTCATTCATTCTTTTAACAAGTAGACCAGACTTATCTTTCATTAAAAGCTTATCCCAATAAGATCCCCAAATCACTTTGATTACATTCCAACCCGTTCCTCTAAAACTTCCCTCTAGCTCTTGAATAATTTTTCCATTTCCTCTAACAGGTCCATCAAGTCTTTGAAGGTTGCAATTAATTACAAATATTAGATTGTCCAATTTTTCTCTTGCAGCTAAACCAATTGCTCCCATAGACTCCGGCTCATCCATTTCTCCATCTCCTAAGAATACCCAAATCTTTCTTCCTTCGTCTTTAACTAAACCTCTATTGATTAAATATTTTAAGAAACGTGCTTGATAAATTGCCATGATAGGACCAAGACCCATTGATACAGTTGGGAACTGCCAAAAGTTAGGCATCAACCAGGGGTGAGGATAAGAAGATAAACCATCTTTACCAACCTCTTGTCTAAATCCATCTAATTGTTTTGCTGAGAGCCTTCCCTCTAAGAATGCTCTCGCGTACATACCCGGAGCCGAGTGACCTTGAAAATATACTAAGTCTCCACCAAATTTATTATTTTTTGCTCTCCAAAAATGATTCATACCAACGTCATACAATGTTGCTGCTGATGCAAAAGTTCCTATGTGTCCGCCTAGTTCAGAACTTTTTTTATTAGCTTTTACAACCATGGCAGCGGCATTCCATCTTATAATTGCTCTTAATTTCTTTTCAATATTTTGATCACCCGGGGATTTAGCTTCTGCCTCTGGTGGAATAGTATTTATATATGGTGTTGTTCTAGTATCAGGTAAAACCAAACCAGATTTATAAGCTTGATCAATAACTTTATTTAATAGATAGCTTGCTCTTGGTGCTCCATCAGACTCAATTACAGAATTTAACGATTCTATCCATTCATTTGTTTCAACTGGATCAATGTCATCTTTTGAAGCTGGTTCTGCAAAAACCTTTTTAACTTGTTTTACAGGATTTAAGTTACCGTTTGTTTTTGGTTTTTCTTGGATTAATTCTTCTTTAACAACTTCTCGTTTTATTTCTTGTTTTGGCGAAGAAGCTGCTTGACCATTTTCAATAGTTGCCAACAAGCTTCCCTCAGATACTTTGTCTCCTATTTTTACTTTTAAATCTTTTATTTGGCCAGCTGAAGGAGATGGAATTTCTACACTAGATTTATCACTTTCGATTGTAACTATAGGATCGTTTTTATTTATTTGGTCACCAGGTTTGACTAAAATTTCTATTACTTCTACGTCTTTAAAATCACCTATATCTGGGACTGAAATATTCTGAGCCATAACTCTATTATAAACTGGATGGAACATATAAAAAAGTTATTGAATAATAAACTAGAAAGAATAGCGCTTATAAGTTGAATAGTTCAATTTTTGACACATTTTTTGCCATTTTTTGTCACCTCTAGATGTTTCTATTAGATATGAAATGGCTAATTAATTTATTGTTTAAAAAGAAAGAAATAAGAAGCAATCAAGGTCAAATTGTTCAGAAATTTCTATTAAAAAAATATCTATTAAGATAATTTCATAAGAGCTAAATTAGCTTTTATGAATAAACCACTCTGGCAACCTTCAGAAAAATTAAAAGAAAAATCCTTATTAAGAGATTTTTGTAAGTTTATAAATTTTCAATCTTCATTTAATTTTAAAGAAATTTGGCAATGGTCTATAGATAACCCAAATGAATTTTGGTCAAAGTTTTGGGATTATTCGAAAATTATTGGAGATAAGGGATCTGAAATAATCAAAAAAGATAATGTATTCAATAAAACCAAATTTTTTCTAGACTCAAAATTGAACTACACAGAAAATATCCTTAAAAAAAAATCTGATAAATTAGCTATTAATTTTTTATCTGAAAAAGGTTTTGAGGAAAATATTACTTGGAATGAATTATATGAAAAAGTTTGTAAATTTTCATCTTATCTCAAAAAACTAAATCTTCAGAAAGGAGATAGAGTTGCAGCGTATGTGCCTAATAAAATAGAGACGATCATTTGTTTTTTGGCTTGTGCAAAAAATGGAATTATATGGTCTTCTTGTTCACCTGATTTTGGAGCTCAGGGAGTTGTAGACAGGTTCAAGCAGATAGAACCAAAAGTTTTTATTACATGCGATTATTATTATTATAATGGAAAAAAAATAAATATTTTAGATAAAGTCGAAAAAATTCTTAAACAAATACCATCAATTAAGAAAGTAATTGCATTTAATTACAATAAACAAGAAAGAGAAAGTTTAAAGAATTTCATTAATTTTGAAGAGACTCTAAAGAACGACTTAGATGAGGTTTTTGAAAGATTTGAATTCAATCATCCTATTTATATTCTTTTTTCAAGCGGTACCACAGGGAAACCAAAATGCATTACTCATGGATCAGGAAATGTATTAATTGAACATAATAAAGAGTTTATGCTTCATTGCGATATTAGAGAAAACGAAAAATTATTTTACTATACTACTACTGGCTGGATGATGTGGAATTGGTTAGTTGGAGGATTAGCAACAGGCTCATCTATATTTTTATTCGACGGGGCACCTGTTTATCCAAAAATTGATGTTCTTTTAGAGTATTGTCAAAATAAGAAAATTAATCTTTTTGGAGTAAGCGCTAAATACATCGATCATTTAAAGAATGAAAAATATGATAGTAAAAACCTAGATCTAAGCTCAATAAAAATAATAACTTCAACAGGTTCTCCTTTAGCTGAGGAAAGTTTCAAGTATGTATACGAAAAAATAAAAAAAGATGTTCATCTCGCATCTATTGCTGGTGGGACAGATTTAGTTGGTTGTTTAGTCTTAGGAAACCTTTATTCAAATGTATACATGGGAGAAATCCAAGGCCAGAGTCTAGGTATTGATGTTGATGTTTTTACGGATAAAGGAAAAAGCGTAAAAGATGGAGAGAAAGGGGAGTTAGTAGTTAAAAAACCTTTTCCATCCATGCCAATAAAATTCTGGGATGATGGCGACGGACAAAAATATCATAAAGCTTATTTTACTCGATTTGAAAATATTTGGCATCATGGTGATTTCATCGAGCGAACTAAAAATAACGGATTTATAATGCGCGGAAGGTCTGATGCCACTCTTAATCCTGGGGGCGTGAGAATAGGGACAGCAGAAATTTATCAGCAAGTTGAGGACATTGATTTTATCACAGAAGGTCTAGTTATCGGTCAAGATTACAATGACGATGTAAGAGTAATCCTATTTGTAACAACAAAAAATAATGAGGAATTGAACGATGAAAAAATTAAATCAATTAAATCTAGAATAAGAAAAAACTGTTCACCAAAACATGTTCCTTCAATAATCATTAAAGTTCCAGAAATTCCAAGAACCAAAAGTGGTAAGATCGTGGAGTTAGCTGTGAGACAGGTAATTAATGGAGAAAAGATCAATAATAAAGAAGCCATTGCGAATCCTGAAGCTTTGAAGTTTTATGAAAATTTGCCACAACTCAATTCTTAGCAAATTTTTATTGATTGAAGCTTACTGGCACTGTTTAAATTGTAGCGCGTCAGTTTTATAAATTAACTATAATTTTATTTAATAATATTATGAATTTAAGTCTTGGCTTTAGTCCCTAAGTTTAGTCCATCTAAAGCTAGGACTTGTTAAAAGTATTCCGCACAATTTTTGTGAAGCATTGAATGAAGTTCTATTAATTTATCAAAGCTTTTATTATAACCTCCACCAAGAACGCCACATAAAGGTATATTTTTTGAATAAAAGTTTTCAATAACTATTCGATCTCTTTTATTAATTCCTTCGTCAGTGATTTTGAGTTTTCCCAGTCTATCTTCATGATGAATATCAACTCCAGCAACATAGAAAACAAAATCAAAAGTATTTTTGTTTAAGTCTTTGAGGCTTTTATTTAAAACATTAAGATATTCGTTATCTTCCATATTGTCACGAAGCTCAATATCTATATCACTTTTAGATTTCTTCGCAGGGTAATTCGAAGCACAATGCATACTAAAAGTTAAAACATCTTTATCATTTTGAAATATTTCCGAATTTCCATTACCTTGATGTACATCTAAATCTAATATCAAGATATTTTTTGCATACCTTCTGTTTTTTAAGTAATTAGCTGCAACAGCAGTATCATTAAATACACAGTATCCCGCTCCGTAATTAAAAGTAGCATGATGACTTCCGCCAGCAGTATTGCAAGCAAGTTTTGACTCTAATGCGAGCTTACTAGCTAACACTGTTCCTCCAGTAGCAACAAAAGATCTTCTAACAACACTTTCATTAATTGGAAAGCCAATTTTTTTCTGGGCTTTTATATCAAGTGTTTTATTTTTAATATCATTAATATATTTCATAGAGTGAGAAGTTTTCAACGTTTCAATAGAACATTCTTTGGGAATATGAAATTTTTGAACAACTTTGGCATCTAAGAGATGATTAGCTAAGGCTCCAAATTTCTTAATTGGAAACTTATTGTCATCATTTATTTTTGCAACATAATCAGGGTGATTTACAACGGGTAACTCCATTAAAAGATGATATCTTATCTTTCAACACACATTGCAATACCCATTCCTCCACCGATACAAAGAGTCGCTAAACCTTTCTTAACATCTCTTTTAATCATTTCATGTATTAGGGTTACTAAAATTCTTGTTCCAGAAGCTCCTATAGGATGACCCAAAGCAATAGCACCACCATTTACATTCACTTTTTCGTCAGGAATAGATAGAGTTTTTATAACAGCAATACTTTGAGCAGCAAAAGCTTCGTTAATTTCAAAAAGATCAACATCATTCACAGACCATCCGGCTAGATCTAACGCTTTCTTTGAAGAGGGAATAGGACCAGTACCCATTAATGCAGGGTCTACGCCACAACTTGCCCATGATTTAATTGATACTAGCTTTTGAATTCCACGTTTTTGTGCTTCTTCGCTTGACATTAATGTAACTGCTGCAGCTCCATCGTTGATCCCCGATGCATTTCCTGCTGTCACAGTCCCATTATTTTTGAAAACAGGTTTTAATCTAGATAAGGCATCTAAATTGATTCCTGCTCTTGGATGTTCGTCTATATTGAAATCAATTTGAGCCTTTTTTGATTTTATTTTAAAATTTACAATTTCATCACTAAACTTATTTCCCTTTTGAGCTTGAAGAGCTTTTTCTTGAGATTTTAAAGCAAATTTATCTTGTTCGTTTCTAGTTATTTGAAATTTTTCAGCTACGTTTTCAGCGGTAATACCCATGTGATAACCGTGAAAAGCATCCCATAGGCCATCTTTAATCATGGTGTCTATTAAATCTGCATCTCCTAATTTTTTTCCATCTCTTAGATGGATTGCATGAGGGGCTAAAGACATACTCTCTTGACCACCTGCAATAATTATTTTGCTATCTCCAGAATTTATACTTTGAAAACCAGATGATACAGATCTAATTCCTGAACCACAAACTTGATTAACAATATAAGCGGGAACCTCTTTAGGAATTCCTGATTTGATAGCTGCCTGTCTTGCAGGGTTTTGACCCGTCCCCCCGGTAAGTACTTGACCTAAAATAATTTCATCTACCTCATTTTTTTTTATGTTAGATTTAATTAAAGCATTTTCTATAACGCAAGCCCCAAGATCATCAGCAGGAACGTTTTTTAAAGTTTTACCTAATGATGCAACTGCAGTCCTAAGAGCAGAGGTAATATAGACATTATTCTTTTTCATAATTATTTTTTATTTTATTAAATTCTATTAAACCTACTATAAAAGCCAAAATAATAAATAAAATATTTCCATTAGTAGTTGTAAAAAAACTACCAGTAGTCTTTAGCGGAAATATCTCTAAAACGAAAATAATAAAAAATGGGATAAATATTTTTCTAATTTTAGGCATACTATTTGAAAAATGAAGTAAAGCTAAAGATTTTGTTAAAATTATAAAAAAAATTATGATTAATAAAAACAACCCTACAACTCCCAAAGAAGCTGCTATTTCTAAATAATAGTTATGAGGATGTGAGTTACAACTTCCAATGTATCTGGTCATTATGTCTTTTTTAATGCTACTGCAATGAAAATAAAAAGATTTAATACCTCCTCCAAACGTTTTGTTTTGTTGCCAAGTTAAAATACCGGACTCGAATTCCTTAATATATATATTTTTAACCTTTATATTTTCTGGCGCTGAAAATCTTTCTTTAAAATAACTTATAAATTCAGAACTTTTATTTTGAAAGTTATCGAAATGACTGGCAGTCTCATCGTTTGTTTTTAACAAAGTAGCAAAAAGTATTAGGAAAATTATAAAAGCACTTCCGATTAATTTTCTTAATTTTTTCTCATAAATAAATAATAATGACAAAGCAAAAATTGAGAAAATTAATGGCACCCTGTTTCCTGAAACTAATATTCCAAATAGAGTAACTGAAAAAATTGAGAAGATCATAAGTTGTAAAAAAATTTTATTTTTCATTGATGAGAAGTATAAAATTGCATAAGGTAAAAAAATAAAAAACTTCTGAACAAAGCTTCCTGCAATATACTCATCTCCAAATAATCCAGAAAGCCTTCGGATGTCTCCTTCCACTCTCATACCCAATAAATTTGTACCAAAAATATATTGGATAATTAAATCAAAACTGACAAACAGTGCACATAAACCATAAACAAAAAATAATAATTTATAATTAATTAATTCTTTAAAAACTAAAAATCTCACGACTAGATATAAAATTAAAAATCTTAAAAAAAATATTGATTTTATTATCACAAGATTTTGATCTGGGGCGTTTGGAAACTCAAAATTTAGGAGATTAT
>CACICB010000017.1 GCA_902585045.1 uncultured Pelagibacteraceae bacterium
GGCGAAGTAACTCATACAAGATTTAAACCTGTAAGACATTTTTTAAAATATAAAACTTTTTCATTATTAATTGATTTAGATGAAATTAATCAATTAGACAGATCAATAAATATTTTCTCTCATAATAAGTTTAATATTTTCAGCTTTTATGACAAAGATCATGGAGAACGTGACGGAAGTGATTTAAAAGAATGGGTTCTTAAAAACATTAGAAAGTTAAATATAAAAGGTGAAATTAACAAAGTTAAAATACTTTGTTATCCAAGAATTTTTGGTTATGTGTTCAACCCTTTAAGTATTTTTTACTGCTACGAGGATAATAAATTAAAGGCGATTTTTTATGAGGTAAAAAATACTTTTAATGAGCAGCATACATACATTTTTAAAATAAAAGATAATGAGGAAATAGATCAAAAATGCAAAAAAAAGTTTTACGTATCGCCATTTATGGACATGGAAACTTACTATAATTTTAAATTACTCAATCCAAATGATAAACTCTCAGTCTTTATTAAACAAACAGACTCGATAGGAACAGTTTTAACAGCCACCCAAACAGGTGAGAAAAAAGAATTTAATTCAAAACAACTCATGTTAAACTTTTTAAAGTATCCGTTAATGACAATTAAGATTATTAGTTCGATACATTTTGAAGCATTACTTTTGTGGAAAAAAGGGGCAATATACAGAAAAAGAAATACTAAATTAAAGAACAATCTAAGTTACGAAGAATATTAATGAGTTTATCTAAAATTACAGAAAAATTTGTCTTGAATAAATTAAAGAACATCTCGCAAGGAAATCTAAAACTTATTAATTATGATGGAAATGTTTTTCACTTTGGTGACTTAGAGAGTAAATTATCTTCAGATATCAAAATTAATAATCCAAATTTTTATCTAAACGTCGTTTTGGGTGGAAGCTCAGCTTTAGGAGAAGCTCACATGAAAAAAGATTTTTATACCTCAAATTTAACAAATTTAATTGAACTTACAGCAAGAAATATCAATACAATCTATTCTTTTTCAGGAAGTTTAAAATTACAAAAAATCAAAAATTTTCTGAAAAAAATATTTGCATCTAATACAAAATCAAAGAGTAAAAAATATATTTCAAAACATTATGATTTAGGGAATGAATTTTTTTCATTGTGGCTTGATAAATCTCTCACTTATTCCAGCGCAGTCTATAAAAGCGATAAAGATGATTTAGAAATCGCCCAAAGAAATAAATTTCAAGAGCTTATAAATTTAATGAATATAAAAGATGGTAACAAGGTTTTAGAGATTGGATGTGGTTGGGGCGGTTTTGCTGAATTCTTAGCTAAAAATTATGATGTAAGTGTAGACTGTATCACGATTTCAAAAAATCAATATGAATTTACTAAAAAGAAGATTTTTAACTCAGGTTTAAACAATAAAGTTAATGTAAAGTTTTTGGATTACAGAGATCTTAAGGAAAAGTACGATCATGTAGCTTCAATAGAAATGATAGAGGCTGTCGGTGAAAAATATATGGACCAATATTTTGGTACAATAAAAAATGTTCTTAATTACAATGGTACTGCAGCAATTCAAGGCATCGTGATAAAAGATGACTTATTTGAAAGATATAGAGCAAATGAGGATTTTATTCAAAAATATATATTTCCAGGTGGATTTTTACCCTCAATAAAATTTATGGAGAATATAATTAAAAAAAATGACCTTAAACTAGAAAAAATCAATACTTACTCGGATGACTATGCCAGAACTTTAGCAACTTGGAGAGAAAATTTTTTAGGAGTTTGGGAAAAAATTAGCCCACTTGGTTTTGATGAATATTTCAAGCGTATGTGGGAATTTTACTTATCTTATTGTGAAGGCGGTTTTAAGTCTAGAAACATTAACTTGATTCAATTCTCTATGTCTAATAAATATTCGTCATGAAAAAATTTATAATACTATTTTTACTAATTTTAACGACAGGATGTGCAAATAAAATGAAACCAACAGATTTTAAAGATCAAAAACCAAGACTAGTCATCGAAAATTATTTATCGGGTAATGTTAAAGCTTGGGGAGTATTACAAAATAGATCTGGAAAAGTTACGAGACAATTTAAAGCTGATCTAAATGGAAAATGGGATGGTTCTCAATTAATTTTAGACGAAGTTTTTGACTGGAACGATGGGGAAAGACAAACTCGTCAATGGACTATTAAAAAAATTGATGAACATAACTATGAGGGAACAGCCTCTGATGTAGTTGGAACAGCCAAAGGATATTCATATGGTCCAGCTTTTAAATTCGAATATGTATTGTTGGTGCCGGTAAAAGGCAAAAATATCAAAATTACTTTTGATGATTGGATTTTCATGCAGGATGATCGCGTGGCAATAAATAGAGCGACAATGACTAAGTTTGGAATAAAAGTTGCAGAATTAACCGTAATGTTTGTAAAAGATTAACGCTTTACTAGTTTATCTACTAAAAATAAATAGAGTCTATAAGGTAATATTCTTAAAAATTTTAAAGTTAAAGTTAAGCCTTTTGGGAAATGAATTTCAAAAGCATTTCCTTTCACCAAACCATTATAAATTTTATCTGCAGCGTATTCAGGAGTTTTTAAAAACGGCATTGGAAACTCATTTTTATCGGTCAAAGGAGTTTTGATGAAACCTGGTGATACAACTGAGACTCTTACTCCAAATTTTTTAAAATCAAAGTAAATACTTTCACTAAAATTAGTTAGAGCAGCTTTTGAAGGACCATAACCACTTGAATTTGGCAGACCTCTATAACCTGCAATTGAAGAAACTATCGAAATGTGTCCAGATTTCTTATTTTTAAAATAATCTTCAACAACTTTTACGCAATCAATAACGCCTAAAAAATTAACATTAATTACATTTTTAATCTTATCTGGATCTATACTTTGCTCGTCCTTTGGCTCATAAGTTCCACTTGAAAATAAACAAATGTCAATGTCACCTAAAGCATTTAAAATATCTTTAAAAACATTATTTATTTGAGACTGGTTGGTTACATCCAGGGGAAATGAACTTATATTGTTGTGTTTAGCTAGCTCATCCAAAAGTTCTTTTCTTCTTGCAGATACAGCAACTTTCCATCCCTCATTAGCAAATTTTTCGGCTACTGCCTTTCCAATTCCACTACTTGCACCTGTAATCCATATTTTTTTCTGATTTTCAGACATAAATTAGTTATACCTTAAATTATGACGAAGAATAAATATTTATCTCTAACATTCATTCTTTTAATAACATTTTTAGCATCTGGAATTGGTGGATTTACTACTGCGACTTTTAAAGAGCCTTGGTATTCCCAGATAATTCTTCCAAGTTTTAATCCTCCAAGCTGGGTTTTTGGGCCTGTATGGACAATTTTGTATATCTTAATGTCAGTAGCAATTTGGCGTGTTTGGATAAACTATTATGATTATAAAATTTTAAACATATATTTTTTACACCTCTTTTTTAATATGATTTGGAGCATTATTTTTTTTGGTTTTCATCAAATAGGACTAGCATTAATAGATTTAGTAATAATTCTTTTATTTATAGTTCTCTTAATGAAAATTTATTATTTGAAAGATAAGATTAGTTTTTCTCTGATGGTTCCTTACTTTTTATGGAGTGGTTACGCTTTAGTGTTAAATTTTAATATTTTTATTTTAAACTAAATTAAGCTATATACACGCATGGACTATAAAAACACCTTTAATTTTTTAAGATCTTTACCCGCAAAATTAAATACATTTTACAAAAAAAAATCAAAATCTGGAATTAAAGTAAACAATAAATCGAAAAATAAGAAAGATTTTGATCCAGTAACTAATTTTGATAAATCATTTGAAAAATATATAAGATCATTAATTTTAAAGAGATTCCCCAAAGATTCTATTATTGGAGAAGAGTTTGACGATAAAAAGTCTGATAATCATTTTCAATGGTCAATCGACCCGATAGATGGCACAAGAGCTTTTGTTATTGGAGCGCCGACTTGGTCCAACTTAATAGGCCTTTCTTTTAAAGAAAAATCGAAAGTTGGTTTAGCAAATTTCCCAGAATTAAATAAATTTTATTTAAATGATCAAAAAAAATCCTATATTTTTAAAAATAATAAAAAAAAAATTATTAAATCCTCTAATAATAGTAATTTAAAAACAATAAAAATTATTGGAAATTTTCATGGGACTTTAAGCTATGAAAGACAAAAAAAAGTTATAAAAAAATTTGGTTGGTCATTTAGGTTAGCTGGGTTTGATGCTTTAAATTATTGTTTATTAGCTGAAGGAACAGTAGATGCTGTAATAGAAGCTAATTTAAAGCCTTATGATATTTTACCTTTAATACCCATTATTAAAAATTCAGGTGCAATTGTAACAAACTGGAAAAATGAACCCGCAGAAACGGGAGGCAATATTATTGCTTCATCTAATAAAGCTTTACATTACAAGATTCTAAGATTACTTAAACCTTTTACAAAAAAATGATTAATATATTTATAAATAGAGTTTTTAGAGCAATCAAAATTGATATAGATCTTTACGAAGAAGTTGAAAAAGATAAAAAAGCGACTTTTCAGGCCGGAATAGTAGTTGTTTTATCTAGTCTAGCTGCAGGAGTTGGCTCGATACACTTAGGAGCTTCAAATTTTTTAGTAGCACCAGCATTATCTTTGCTGAGTTGGTATGTTTGGGCTTACGTAATTTATTTTGTTGGTGTTAAATTATTCAGAGATCCAAACACAAAAAGTGATCATGGCGAGCTTTTGAGAACCATAGGTTTTTCTAGTGCACCAGGTCTGATTAGAGTTTTTGGAGTTACACCAGAATTGATGACCGTAACTTTTATAGGTTCTGCATTTTGGATGTTAGCTTGCATGGTTGTAGCGGTTAAATCTGCTTTAGACTATGAAAGTCTATGGAAAGCTTTAGGAGTTGTAGTTGTTTCATGGTTGTTTCAAGCATTCTTTTTATTCTTGATAATTGTTTTATTTAAAGGTTTCTAAAGGGGAAAAATAGTTTTAGCTAAATTACAGCTGTTACAAACTTTGAAACTATACATGATAAAATTTTGTTTGACGCTTTCATCTTCTTTTTTGCACTCTTCACAAATATTGTTGAGTTCAACATTCTTATTTATTACCCAAGCTCTATGATAAAAATTGTCAATATTTTTTTGAATTAGGCCTTTAGCCACTTTCTCAGCTTCGATTTTAT
>CACICB010000018.1 GCA_902585045.1 uncultured Pelagibacteraceae bacterium
AGGTTAATTGTGGGCAAGGTAACGGAAAAGTAATAGGAGACTCTTATACCGTGTCCATTAAAGATAATGGTATTGGAATTCCAACTGAACAACTTCCGAGAATTACAGAAAGATTTTTTAGAGTTGATGCAGCTAAAAGTAAAAAAGTTGGTGGCACTGGACTTGGAATGGCGATCGTGAAGCACATTGTTAATCAGCATAGAGGTGAGTTAGAAATAAAAAGTGAGACTCAAAGGGGCACCGAAATAAAGGTTCACTTTTCTAAATTTTAGCAAATATTACAGTTTTATTAAATTTTGTCTTGAGATAAACGGCAAAATAGTTAAAGTTTTAGTATGACTAGATTAATGAATTATATAAGTCTGGTTTTATTAACTTTAATTTTTACAACTGTTAAGGCAGATGTAAACTTAATTGAGAAAACTTTACGTTCTCAACCTCTTACAGTTTTTGATCTTGGACTTTTAAGACTTAAAAACGATCTTAGGCAAGCTAAAAATGATTTAGTTCTTGAAGTAGATAATAAAAATGTATCTACAATTTATACTGAAGCTATATTTTCTAGAAGAGACGATGGAATTCAATTAATTGTGTCAGCACCGATGAGCACTCATTTAAATGCTAACTCGTACATGGTGGACTCAATTAAATGTAGAAAAATTTTTGAAAAAGTTAAAAATAATCTTTTAAAAGGACAAAACGAGAGCAATATGATTCACTCAAAAGCTGCATCTTATTTAAGTGAAGTATTCACCGCTCCAACACAATGGAATGCTTGGAGATATGATAAAAGTTTTACACAAAAATTAGTTAACTTTGTACAACTAGAAGTTACATTAAAGCCAACTCAATCCTACGCAGTTAAAAATAAAGTAAGACCTTTTAGTTGCGGAGGGTCTTTAGCCTCTGATTATCAACAAATCGAGATAACTAGAAAGTTCAACTAAAAAGTTATCATTTTAATAAATTTGTAACATATCTGTAATAATTAAGAGTCCTCTTAATTTTATGAATTCAATGTTTGTTAATTAATTAATAAATGAAAGGATAAACAATGAAAAAACTATCAATCGCTTTAGCTTCATTAGTTGCAATGTTAGTTGTAACTTCTGCTCAAGCTAGAGATCAGATTAAAATCGTAGGTTCTTCAACTGTATTCCCTTATGCAACAATCGTTGCTGAAAGATTTGGTTCGTCTGGTAAATTTAAAACACCAGTAATCGAGTCAACAGGAACAGGTGGTGGAGCTAAATTATTCTGTGCTGGAGTTGGTACAGAGCACCCAGACATAACAAATGCATCTAGAGCTATGAAGGCTAAAGAGTATGCGCTATGTCAAAAAAATGGTGTTGAAGAAATCGTAGAGATTACAGTTGGTAACGACGGAATAACGTTAGCTTATTCTAAAGATGCTAAACCAGTAAACTTTACAAAAAAACAATTATGGGCAGCATTAGCAAAAGAGGTTGCTAAAGATGGTGCGTTAGTACCAAATCCATATAAAAATTGGAGTGATATCGACCCATCATTACCAAACTACCCTATCAAAGTTATGGTGCCTCCAGGAACATCAGGAACAAGAGATGCTTGGAATTCATTAGTAATGAAAAAAGGTATCGATGATGCTTCTAAAAAAGCTGGCGCTAAATATAAAGCGTTAAGAGAAGATGGTGCGGTAATTGAAGTTGGTGAGAACGACTCACTTATTATTCAAAAATTAGCTGCGGACAAAGAAATGTTCGGTTTCTTTGGTTTCAGTTATTTCTTAGCTGCAAAAGATAAATTGCAAGCTGCAAGCATTGAAGGTGGTCAACCAAGTCTATCTTCGATACAAGATTACAGTTACGCAGTTGCAAGACCTTTATTCTTCTATGTGAAAAAAGCTCACGTGGGCGTTGTACCTGGCTTACATGAATTCGTAAAAGAGTTCACAAGTAAAAAAGCTATGGGTAATAAAGGTTATTTAACTGATATCGGGCTAGTACCTCTAGATGGCAAGTTATACAAAACATCTAGAACTAACGCTACGAAGTTAGTTAACATGCCTGCTAAGAAGTAGTAGTATCAATTAAACAAAAAGGGGGTATTTTACCCCCTTTTTATCTCTGGAAGCTCAATATGAATTTAATACTTGTAACTTTTATTATTCTCTTAGCTTTCACAAGTTATTATTTCGGTAGAAAAAAAGCTCTAGTTATTCAATCATCACAAAGACTTACGGCATTACCAAAATTTTATGGATATTATTTAGCTGCTTGGTGTGCTGCACCAGCATTAATAATTTTTGCTCTTTGGTCAGTTTTTGAACCATCAATAGTTAAAACATTTATTTTACAAGATTACACTGATCAGAACTTAACTAAAAATGAGCTTCAGCTTATTTACACAAAGGTTAAAGCATTAGCCGCAGGAACTTACACGGGAAATATTACTAATTTTCTAGATGAGTCTGCTAATAAGTACATTCAATTAAAAGGAATAGCTAACAGCGCTAAAGTAGCAATTATTTTAGCAATTTTAATTTTCTCTCTGAGTTTTGCGTATAGATCTGTTCAGAAAAATGATCGAATGAGAGAACCAGTAGAAATTTTTCTTAAATGGGTGTTATTTGTTGCATCATTAGGCGCAGTTTTAGTTACAATCGGAATAGTTTTTTCACTTTTATTCGAAGCGATTAGGTTTTTTCAAGCAGTAAAAATCTTTGACTTTGTATTCGGAACTCATTGGTATCCTGCTAAAACTTTTGTAAGAGATGGCCAACCAGATCCTGAATTAATGAAGGATGCTTTCGGAGCTGTGCCTTTATTTGCTGGAACTTTTTTTATTGCTTTTATTGCAATGTGTGTTGCCATCCCCATAGGTTTGCTGAGTGGGATATATCTATCTGAGTATGCTGGAAGAGGCGTAAGAAAATATGCGAAACCTATTATTGAGATTTTAGCTGGTATTCCAACAGTGGTATATGGTTTTTTTGCAGCTTTAACTGTCGGTCCTTTTGTTAAAGAAATTGGTAACGCTATGGGTTTACAAGTTTCAGCGGAGAGCGCTTTAGCTGCAGGAGCAGTTATGGGAGTAATGATAATTCCTTTTATTTCAAGTCTAAGCGATGACGTTATGACGGCAGTACCTCAAAATTTAAGAGATGGGAGTTACGCAATGGGCGCAACAAAATCTGAAACTGTAAAAAAAGTAATTTTTCCAGCAGCCCTACCTGGTATCGTAGGTTCGATACTTTTAGCAGTATCGAGAGCGATAGGAGAAACAATGATTGTTGTAATGGCCTCAGGACTAGCGGCTAATCTTACAATGAATCCACTTGAGTCAACTTCTACCATTACAGCGCAAATTGTAGTAATTTTAATTGGAGACCAACAATTTGGAGATCCAAAAACTCAATCAGCTTTTGCA
>CACICB010000019.1 GCA_902585045.1 uncultured Pelagibacteraceae bacterium
CAAAATATAGTATTTAATCCAAAAAGTGAAATTTCATATTTATACTTATCGAAAATTTTCAAAAATTTAAAAGATAAAAATTTGCAAGAAAGAAATTTAAATACAGTTATCCTTTTGAATCCAAAAAATGAAGAAGCAATTTATAATTTAGCAAAATTAAAACTAGAGTCTTCAGACTATCAAAAAAGTAAAGAGTTTAATGAAAAACTAAAAAGTATTTGTAAAAAATTTTGTAACGAAAGTAAGAATTTAAAAATTGAAATTGAAAAATTATTAAAAAAGTAAATGCAATTTCAAAATTTTAACGAAAGTATATTAATTATTGATTTTGGCTCACAAGTAACCAAACTTATCGCAAGAAGAATAAGGGATCTAGGTGTCCACTCAAAAGTTATTACTCCAAATGAGGTAAAAAAAATAAAGGATTATTCAAAAGTTAAAGGTATTATATTTTCTGGGGGCCCTTCATCTGTTACAAAGAGTAAATATCAAAGTGTTCCAAAAAATATCTTTACCAAACAAATTCCGATACTTGGAATATGTTACGGGTTGCAATTGATCGCAAAAATATATGGTGGAAAAATCAAGTCATCAAGTAGACGAAGAGAATTTGGTAGAGCATTTATTTACAAAAAAACTCGTTCACTATTGACTAAAAATTTCTTTAATCAAAAAGTTGCTGTATGGATGAGTCATGAGGATGCAGTCGTTAAACTACCAAAAGGTTTTAAATCAGTTGCTTTTACAAAAGACTCGAAATTAACAATAATTGAAAATAAAAAAGAAAATGTTTATGGGGTACAATTCCATCCTGAGGTAACACATACAGATAATGGAAAAAAAATATTTAAAAATTTTTTGTTCTCCATATGTAAAGTTCAAAAGAGATGGAGCGCTGTATCTCAAAAAAATAGATTAATTAAAGACGTAAAAAACCTAGTTAAAAAAGATAAAGTTATTTGCGCTCTTTCAGGTGGAGTAGATAGTAGTGTTGTAGCTTTATTGGTTAATAGGGCTGTCAAAAAAAATTTGATTTGTATTATGGTAGATACTGGATTAATGCGAAAAAATGAATTTAAGTACACTTATAAAAAATTCAAAAAAAAATATAAACTTAATGTTCATTTAATTGACGCTTCAAGCATGTTTTTAGCTAAACTTAAAAATATTAAAAATCCTGAAAAAAAAAGGAAAATTATAGGGAATTTATTTATTAAGATATTTGAAAGAGAATCAAAAAAATTTAAAAAAGTTAAATATCTTGCCCAAGGCACACTTTATCCAGATATAATTGAGAGTAAATCATCAACAGGAAGCAAAACTTCAAAAATAAAATCTCATCATAATGTTGGGGGACTACCCAAGAAGATGAATTTAACATTAATTGAACCATTGAAAGAATTTTTCAAAGATGAAGTTAGAATTCTTGGGAAAAGCTTAGGTCTAGAAAATAGTATATGTTATAGGCATCCATTTCCCGGTCCAGGTTTAGGCATACGTATTATAGGAAATATTACTAAAGAAAAAATTAAAATTTTACAAGAAGCAGATTATATTTTTATAAATGAACTTAATAAAAGTAATCTTTACAATAAAATTTGGCAGGCTTATGCTGCTCTTCTGCCATTTAAAACTGTCGGTGTGATGGGAGATTCAAGAACTTATGAATTTACTTGCTTATTAAGGGCAGTGATCTCTGAAGATGGGATGACTGCTGATTATTTCAGTTTTCCTAAAGAATTTTTAGATAAAATTTCAAATAAAATAATAAATAATGTGAAAGGTATAAATAGAGTAGTATATGATATAAGTTCAAAACCACCAAGTACTATTGAATTAGAGTAAATTAAATTTAAAATGATCAATAAAATTCAAAATATAATTAATAAAAAAAATAAATCTAAAATTGTAAGTTTAACTGCATACTCAAAAAATGTTGCAAAAATTCTAGATAAATATTGTGACATAGTTTTAGTCGGAGACTCTTTAGCAAATGTATTATATGGCCTAAATAACACTCACAAAATTAATTTAGAAAATATGATTCAACATACTTTAAGTGTAAAAAAAGGTATTAAAAAATCTCTGCTGGTAGTAGATATGCCTAAAGGGTCTTACAGAAATTTAAACTTAGCAAAAAAAAATGCAAAATTACTAATTAGAAAAACTAAATGTGATGCGATCAAAATAGAAAGTAATAAAAAGAATTTTAAAATAATAAGATCTTTAGTAAAACACAAGATTCCAGTTATGGGTCATATAGGTTTTACGCCACAATTTAAAAAAAAATTTAAAATTCAGGGGGATACCAAAAATGAGGCGAAGAAACTTCTAAAAGAAGCGAAAGATATCGAAAAGGCAGGAGCTTTCTCAATTGTTTTGGAGTGTGTTAATTCTTCAGCTTCTAAATTGATTACTAATAGTCTTAAAATACCAACAATTGGAATTGGATCATCTATTCATTGCGATGGTCAAATACTTGTGACTGATGATATGTTAGGTATAAGTGGTTTTTACCCAAAATTTGTAAAAAAATACTTGTCGCTTGATAGAATTATTGAAAAAGCTATAAAAAAATATACTAGAGATGTAAAATTAAATAGATTTCCTTCAAAAAAAAATTATTTAAATGGATCAAAATAAAGATAAACAAGTAGAAATTAGTGAAAGGCTAAGGTTATTTTTCGTCAGACAAAAAATTAAAATAGTCTTAATCACTTCTACAATATTTCTCCTATTTATTTCTTTTTCTATTATGAAAATATATAAAGAAAGAGAAAATATTTTAATTTCTGAAAAATTTATTCAAGCGAATATCTTTTTATCATCTGAAAATAAAAAAAAATCTTTAGAAATTTATGATGAAATAATAAAAAGTAAAAATAGTTTTTATTCAATTTTAGCTCTAAATACTATTTTGGAAAAAAAATTAGAAAATGATGAAGAAAAAATAATTAATTACTTTAATATTTTACAAGATTTATCTATTCCAAATGAACAAAAAGACCTTTTAATGTTTAAGAAAGCTTTATTTTTGATACAAATTTCAAAAATTAATGAAGGTAAAAATTTATTGAAGAAACTTTCTAATTCTAATTCTTTTTTGAAAAATATATCAGATCAGATATTAGAAAATTAAATTTTTATATAAATGAAAAATAAAATTTTATTAATATTTATCATTTTACTTCATAGCTGTTCATTTGATAACAAATCTGGTATTTGGCAAAATGAGAACTCAATTACTGATGATACAAATGATAGTTTTAAAGAGTTTAAAAAACTTGCTATTATCTCAGAACCTTTCAATGAAATCATTAAAATTAAGGATAATTTCAAATTTGAAATTCCTAAATTAATAGATGTTAA
>CACICB010000020.1 GCA_902585045.1 uncultured Pelagibacteraceae bacterium
ATTATTACAAACTGCTCCTGATGGATTATTTGGTGAATTCAGTATTAAAATGATATTTTTTTTTCTGCCTATTTTTTTGATTTTATTTTCAAGTTCTTTTGCTGTTGGAAACCAGTTGTTAGATCTTGAGGTTTCTAGCCAATGGACATTGTTAGATCCAATTTCTGCTTGTGGTTCATATGAAACCCAACTTGGAGCAGGAGTTAAAATTTCTCCATTAAAGGTTATGTGTACTAATAACATAGCTTCTTTTGAACCTGGTGTGATTAATATATTTTCTTTTGAGTATTTTACTCCTGTTCTATCTAATAAATATTTTGATATTTTTTCTCTTAACTCAGGCAGCCCTTGTATAGGCAAATATTCTTTTCTGTGAGCATTTGATTTTAATGCATCAACTATGTTTTCTGGTATTTGAAAAGGAGACTGTCCAAAACCAAATCTGTAGATTTTTTTTCCAGATTTAATTAATTTTTTTGATCTTTCGTTAATTGCTAAAGTGGAAGACTCTTTTAACTTTAAAATATTTTTTTTTACTTTTTGAGTCATTTAAACACATCTACCTATACGGGGACTGACCATTAGAAGTCAATTCAAATGTTAAAAACAGGAACATTTGACAAATCGATTCGGTCATGTTTTAATCTTACTTTGTTCTCAACCTTGATCTATATATAGTGTAAAAAAAATTAACTGACACAAAAATGGAAAATCAATCTCAAAAAATTACTGCTTTACTGGGGCCAACTAATACTGGGAAAACATTTGTGGCTATTGAGAAAATGCTTGATTACGAAAGTGGTATATTTGGATTGCCCTTAAGACTGCTTGCTAGAGAAGTTTATGACAAATGTGTAAATAAAATTGGGATTAAAAAAGTTGCTCTTATAACCGGTGAGGAAAAGATTATTCCTAGTAGTGCCAACTACTTCATTTGTACAGTCGAGTCTATGCCAAAAGATAAAGTCGTTGAATTCGTTGCTATTGATGAAATTCAAATGTGTGCCGATAGAGAGAGAGGTCATATTTTTACCGAGAGATTGTTAGAGTTCAGAGGAACTAAACTTACCATGTTTTTAGGATCTCAAGTAATGGAAAATTTGATTAGTGAACTAGTTAAAAATGTAGAATTCGAGAAGATGCAAAGATATTCTAAACTTAGCTACTCCGGTATTAAAAAAATTTCTAGACTGGATAGAAAGTCTGCAATTATAGCCTTTTCAATTGAAGAAGTGTATGCAATTGCAGAATTAGTAAGAAGACAAAAAGGTGGTGCAGCTGTGATCATGGGATCACTTAGCCCAAAAACAAGAAATTCACAAGTTGGCTTATATCAATCAGGTGATGTTGATTATTTAATCGCTACAGATGCGATTGGTATGGGTTTGAATATGGATATAAATGAAATTTATTTTTCTAATTTAAAAAAATTTGATGGAAAAAAAACCAGAAGATTAAACTTAATTGAAATGTCTCAAATTGCAGGTAGAGCTGGAAGATATAAAAATGACGGTGGATTTGGTACCACTGGTGATTGTGAAACCCTAAATTCTGATGAAATAGAAAAAATTGAAAAACATATACTACCTTATACAAAGACAATCTTTTGGAGAAATTCAAATCTTAATTTTGAAAATCCTGAAAAATTAATTAGTTCACTTGAGTTGAAGCCAAACAAAAAAAATTTATTAAGAACTAATGACTCTCTTGACGAAAGTGTATTAAGATTTTTTTTAAAAAAAGGGACTAATAATATTATTTACCATAAAAATTTAGAAATACTTTGGGAATGTTGTCAAATACCTGACTTTGAAAAAAAAGCTTACGGACAACATATAAATGTGGTTGATAAAGTATTTCAATTTTTAACTACACGAAAAAAAAAAATACCTAGCACATTTATGAAAGAGCAACTTAAAGGTTTGGAAAAAGATCATGGTAATGTAGATTTATTATCACATAGACTTTCCAACGTGAGAACATGGTCATATGTAGCTAATAAAAAAAATTGGGTAGAAAATTCAGATTATTGGGTTCAATTAACGAAAAGTATAGAAGATAAATTATCAGATAAATTACACGAAGAACTTACTAAAAGCTTTATAGATAAAAAAATAAGTATTCTTTCAAGAAGTTTAAAACAAGATTTAGTTTTAAATACAGAAATTAATGAAAAGAATAAAATTCATATAGATGGACAGCTGGTAGGCGAGCTTAAAGGTCTTAAATTTCTCATAGAAGTAACTTCTAAAACTCTAGATACAGATATAAAATCAATAAAAAAAGCTGCGAGAAAAGGTGTTGAAAAAGAATTGGTAAAAAGAGTTGAGGAAATTTTATCTAAAAAAGAAGTTACAATAAATAATGAAAATAAAATAATTTGGAAAAATAACCCGATTGCGAGGTTAAAAAAAGGAAATGATTATTTAAGTCCTGAAATAGAGATAATTGCTGATGACTCATTAAGTGAAGAGTCAAAATTAAAATTACTAAAATTTTTAAAATTTTGGTTAGTGGATTATATTAATGAAGTTTTAGGTGATCTTATTAAACTAACAAAACATAAAGTCACAAACCAATATTTAAGGGGACTGATATTTCAATTATATGAAAATAATGGTGTTATTAAACGGAGTATCGTAGAAAATATTGTTAAATCAATACCTCAAGAGGAAAGGAAAAAACTTTGGGGAATGGGAATCAAAATTGGTAGATATCATATTTATTTACCAAAGATGTTAAAGCCTAAAGCTGTAGAATTTCGAATTAGTTTATGGAAAATGTTTTACAATTTATCTAATGATAATATTATTCCAAAATCAGGTCTTAACTTCTTAATAAATAAGAATTTTGAAAAGAATTTTTTACTTTTATGCGGGTTTGAACAATTTAAGCAATTCTTCGTAAGAATTGATATTTTAGAAAAATTATTTTTAAAGATTATCGAAAATACTAAAGATAGAAAATTTAAAGTAAAT
>CACICB010000021.1 GCA_902585045.1 uncultured Pelagibacteraceae bacterium
CAATTATGAATGGTTTAGCACTTTATGGTGGATTAATACCTTACGGGGGAACGTTTTTAATTTTCTCAGATTATTGTAAACCATCTATTAGACTCTCTGCTTTAATGGGTTTAAAAGTAATCTATATCTTTTCACACGACTCCATTGGTCTTGGTGAAGATGGTCCAACTCATCAACCTATCGAGCAACTTGCTGGCTTAAGAGCTATTCCAAATTTAAATGTATTTAGACCTGCAGATATTAATGAAACTCTTGAATGCTGGGAGATAGCTTTAAAAAGCAATGACACCCCAAGTGTTATTGCTTTATCAAGGCAAAAAGTTCCTTACATCAATCCTAATAACTCTAAAGTTAATAAGTGTGAAAAAGGAGCTTATACAGTAAATATATCTTCACATGAAAGTAAGGTGACAATAGTAGCTTCTGGTACCGAGGTAGAGCTAGCCCTAAAAGTTCAAGATAAGCTTAAAGAAAATAATATTCACTCTAAAGTCGTCTCGATGCCTTGTATGGAGCTTTTTGATAAACAGCCTGAGGAATACCGTAAAGATATTTTGGAAGAAAATTCGTTAATCGTAACAATAGAAGCTGGTAGCATTATCTCTTGGCAAAAATATATTAAAGATAAAGGTATTAATTTAGGTATAGATGAATTTGGCGAGAGCGCTCCATATAAAGAAGTTTACAAACATTTTAAATTATCAGAGGAAGATATAACAAATTTTATTCAAAAAAAATTGAGAGAGTGAAAGAAGTCGATGGGTGAAATAAATTTCTTTCCTGACGATCTAGAAATTAAAGATCAAAAGATAATTCTTAGATTAGATTTAAATGTTCCAATTAAAGACAAAATTATAAAAGATGATACGAGAATAACTTTATGTTTACCTTTTATAAATAGACTGATTGAAAAAAAAGCAAAAATTATAATTATTAGTCATTTAGGTCGACCGAAAGGAATTAATGTCCCTGACCTATCTTTAATACCTATCTACAAATATCTCAAAGATGCGCTTAAAACTAATGTTTATTTTTTTAGAGGAACTTTTGATGGTGAAACCAAAGAAAAATTTTCTCACCTAAAAGGAGGTGAAATAATATTAATTGAAAATATAAGATTTTTTAAAGAAGAAAACGAAGATGACCAAGATTTTTCAAAAAGATTAGGTCAACTTGGAGACATTTATATTAACGATGCATTTTCATGCTCTCATAGAAAACAAGCTTCTGTGCATAGTATAACAAGATTTGTAAAAAAAAGTTATGCTGGTCCATTATTAAAAAAAGAAATAACAGCGATAGATCTTGTTATAAAAAATAAAAAAGAACCAGTAACTTGCATTATCGGAGGATCAAAAATTTCTTCAAAGATTAATGTTATTACTAATCTTTTGAAAAAAGTAAACAATATAGTAATTGTTGGGGCAATGGCAAATAATTTCTTCGTTCATAAAAATTTTAAAGTTGGTAAATCTTTAATTGAAAAAAATACAAAAGATATAATAACAAATATTTATAAAAAAGCAGAGGAACATAACTGTAAAATATTAATACCAGAAGATTGTATGGTAGGAACGGACTTTGAAGGAACTGGTAAAAATAAAAATCTTTATGAGATTAAAGAAAATGAAATAATTTTAGATATTGGCTTTAATACAATCAAAAAAATTAAAAAAAAGATTAACGAGTCAAATACTGTTTTGTGGAATGGACCAGCCGGGTATTTTGAAAATGAGAACTTTTCAACAGGAACTATTTCGATTGCTGAAAACATCTCAAAGAATACTTTAGAAAAATCTTTAATATCTGTGCTTGGAGGTGGAGACACTCTCTCAGCAATAAATAAAAGTAATAGCAAACTTACTTTCTCTCACTTATCAACAGCAGGAGGAGCATTTTTAGAATACTTAGAAGGAAAAGACTTGCCTGGTATAAGTGTTTTAAAATAAATAATCGTTATGACGTTAAATGAAATTGCAAAAAAAATGTGTGCTAAAGGCAAAGGCATTCTTGCTGCAGATGAAAGTACTGGAACAATAGCTAAAAGATTTAAAAGTATAAATGTAGAAAATATTGAAAAGAATAGATTGAACTTTAGACAAACTCTTTTTAATTCAAGCGCAATGAAAGATTATATTGGGGGAGTAATTTTATTTGATGAAACAATAAGACAAAAAACTACTTTGGGTCCATCTGTTCCAGATTTAATTTCTAAACATGGAGCTGTACCAGGAATAAAAGTTGATAAAGGTGCTAAACCTCTTGCTGGATCTAGTGATGAAACTGTAACAGAGGGTTTAGATGGTTTAAGAGAAAGATTAAAAGAATATTATGATTTAGGTGCGAGATTTACGAAATGGAGAGCTGTTTATAAAATTTCAGATAAATTTCCATCTACCCAGTCCATTAAGTCTAATGCCCATGCATTAGCAAGGTACGCTGCTTTAGTGCAAGAAGCTAAGATGGTACCTATAGTTGAACCAGAGGTTTTGATGGATGGTTCTCACAACATTGATAAATGCTATCAAGTTACCACAAATGTGCTTAATGAATGTTATAACGAACTTGAATTACATAAAGTTGATTTAAAAGGCACTGTTCTTAAACCTAATATGGTAATACCTGGCTCAGAATGCAAAGATAAATCTAGCACCGAAGAAATTGCTAAAAAAACTTTAGATTGTTTAAAAAAAAATGTACCAACCGAAGTACCTGGTATTGCTTTTTTGTCAGGTGGGCAGTCAGAAATAGAGTCTAGTAAAAACTTAAATGATAGTAATTTTTTAATTACTTTCTCCTACGGAAGAGGATTGCAGGCAAGTGCATTAAAAGAATTTGGAAAAAATCAAGAAAATATAGAAAATATCCAAAAAGCTTTTAACCATAGAGCTAAAATGAATGGTCTCTCATCTAAAGGTGAGTGGTCTGAAGAATTAGAGAAA
>CACICB010000022.1 GCA_902585045.1 uncultured Pelagibacteraceae bacterium
GTTTATTAATTATAGGATCTTTAATAATTCTTTTTACTTATTCAGATTTAAAAGTAATCGATAAAGAAAAAATTATTACTACTGAAACACAGAAAAAAATAGAAGATCAATTAAAAAATGACACTCAAGATGGAGATATATTTTTCAATATTGAGTATTCTGGTTTGGATCTAGCTGGTAACAGATTTATTCTTAAATCTAAAGAAGCTTTCAACAAAAAGGCAAGCCAGGAAATAGTTAACATGAAGTTTGTGGAAGCTACTTTTTATTTTAAGGATGACACAGTTCTCAGAGTATTATCTGATAGTGGAATTTATAATAATAAAACTTTAGATATGAACTTTAATGGAAATGTAATAGCAAAATATCAAGGAAGTGAGCTTTCTGCTCAAAAAGCTGAATATTCAAATTCTAAAAGTTTTTTAATGATTTCGAATGAAGTAAAAGTAAAAGATTATAGAGGAACAATGTTTGCAGATAAACTATTATTTGATATAAAAAAGCAGACATTAAATATTGCTTCTACAAAAGATGGTAAAGTAAATGCGAATGTTAATCTAAAATGAAAAAAGGCTTTAGAATCTTAAAATTTAAAAAAGATAAACCTATTTTTGAGGTTAAAGATGTAAGTAAATCTTTTGGAGGAAGACCTATTCTAAAAAAACTTTCACTTAAAGTTTTTCCAGGAGAATGTGTTGGTGTTTTAGGGCCAAATGGGTGTGGAAAAACAACTTTATTCTCCATGTGTATTGGAGAGCAAAATGTTGAGGGAGGAAAAATTTTCTTGAATAATAAATCAATTGAACAAATTCCTATACATTTAAGATCAAAAGAGGGTTTAGGTTATCTTCCTCAACAAAGAAGTGTTTTTAATATGTCTGTTTACGACAATATTTTAGGTATTGCTCAAATATCAATAAGAGGTTCAGAAAATCAAAAATCTATAACAGAAAAACTTTTAGATGAATTTAACTTACAACATTTAAGAACTTTGAATGCTTCAGTTTTATCAGGTGGAGAAATAAGACGACTAATGATGGCAAGAATTATGATAAATAAACCAAGAATAGTTTTGCTTGATGAACCTTTAGCTGCATTAGATCCATTAGTAATACAGGATATACAAAAATATATTTTAAAAATTCAATCAAGCGGGACTGCTATTTTAGTAACAGACCACAACGTGAAAAATTTATTTGACATAACTGATAGAAGTTATGTTTTAGGAGAAAACACAGTCATTGCTGAGGGGACTTCTAGAGAACTGCTAAAATCAACAAAGGCCATTGAACATTATTTCGGTTCTCAATTTTCCTAAAAGATAATGTTACCTAAAAGTTTTAATCTCACTATTAATACAAAAATAAAATCATTTAAGAAAGTTATTGAAGTAGACCCAGATAAATCAATTTCCATCAGGAGTTTTTTAATAGGTGCTATAAGCTACAATGTTTCATCAGTAAAAAATGTTTTGGAGTCTGAAGACGTTTTTTCAACAATTAAATGCCTTAAAAGTTTAGGAGTTCAAATAAAAAAACAAAAATCTAAAAACTATCTAATATACGGAAAAGGTTTAGGTTCACTTTTTGCTAAAAAGAACACTACTTTGAATTTTGGTAATTCAGGAACTTTGGCTAGACTCTTAATTGGAGTTTTATCGACAACACCTGATATTCAAGTCAAATTAAAAGGTGATAATTCTTTGAACAAGAGAAGCATGGAAAAATTAATTTCATTAATGTCAAATTTCGGAGCTACCTTCTTGCCCAAAAATAGGTTTTTTTTTCCTTTAAAATTAAATTCTACTGATTTACCCACAGGTATCAAATACGAAGCTGGAGTTTCTGCACAATTGAAAAGTGCTGTAATTTTTGCGGGACTTAATTCTTATGGAGATACAGAAATTAGAGAAAAAGAGAGAAGCAGAGACCATACTGAAAATTTATTAAAAAAAAATTCTCAAAGTATCAAAATCATAAATGGAAAATATAAGAGAATAAAAATTTTTGGAAAAAGATATCTAAATCCAATGAATATAAATGTTCCAGGTGACCCATCCTCAGCTGCTTTTTTTTCAGCTTTAACGTTACTTAATAAAGGCTCTTCAATAAAAATAAAAAATGTTGGTCTCAATCCGACAAGAATAGGTTTTTATGAAATTTTAAAAAGTCGAGGTGCAAATATTAAGTTTGTAAATTTAAAAAAGAAAAATAATGAAATGAGTGGAGATGTATTAGTTTTTAATAGTAAAATTAAACCAATCATAGCATCTAGAAGATACTATGTTAATTCAACAGATGAATACCCCATACTTTTTGTCATCGCTGCGTTAACTAAGGGTATCTCTATTTTTAAAGGAATCGAAGATCTTGCAAATAAGGAAAGTAATAGAATTACAGAGATGCAAAAAATTTTATCTCAAATAGGTATTAAGACATCCTCATCAAAAGATAAGTTAAAAATTTTTGGAAAAGGTCTATTGGATGCAAGTAACAAAAAAATAAATGTTTCTAATTTAGGTGATCACCGAATATGCATGTCATCATTTATTTTAGCTGTTCTGACCGGTGCAAAATTAAAAATAAAAAATTTTGAAACAGTTTTTACCTCATCGCCCTCATTTTTAAAAATAATGAAATTACTTGGAGCTAAATTTGAAATCCAAAAATAAATCTATTCAAATTTCTTGTGATGGTGGTGCTGCTACTGGAAAATCTACCGGAGCAAAACTTA
>CACICB010000023.1 GCA_902585045.1 uncultured Pelagibacteraceae bacterium
ATGAATGAACCCCCAGGAGCAAGAGCAAGAGTTGCTTTAACTGGATTGACTGTTGCCGAATATTTTAGAGATAAAGAAGGTCAAGACGTTTTATTCTTCGTAGACAATATATTTAGATTCACTCAAGCCGGTTCGGAAGTATCAGCTCTATTAGGAAGAATTCCTTCAGCCGTTGGATATCAACCAACACTTGCTACAGATATGGGTAATTTGCAGGAAAGAATTACTTCTACAGACAAAGGTTCTATTACCTCTGTTCAGGCCATTTATGTTCCTGCTGATGACTTAACAGACCCAGCGCCAGCTACATCTTTCTCACACTTAGATGCAACAACAGTATTATCGAGACAAATCGCAGAAATAGGAATTTATCCTGCTGTAGATCCGTTAGACTCAACTTCAAGAATATTAGATCCAAGAATAGTTGGAGAAGAGCATTATAGAGTAGCTAGAGATGTGCAAAAAATTTTACAAGCATATAAATCTCTTCAAGATATTATTGCTATTCTAGGAATGGACGAACTCTCCGAGGAAGATAAATTAACTGTTGCTAGAGCAAGAAAAATACAAAGATTTCTATCCCAACCATTTTTTGTTGCTGAAGTATTTACAGGTTCTCCCGGAAAACTAGTAGACCTAAACGATACGATAAAAGGATTTGACGCCATATGTAAGGGAGAATACGATCAATTGCCTGAAGCTGCATTTTATATGGTGGGTGGTATAGAAGAAGTAATTAAGAAAGCAGAAAAATTATCAAAAGACAGTAAATAATGTCAGAAAAGTTTACAGTTGAAATAATAAGTCCAGACGAAACAATTTTAAAACAGGAAACGAATGAAGTAATAATTCCTTCTTTTGAAGGCCAAATGGGAATTTTAAATAATCATATTCCTCTAATTACATTTTTGAGACCTGGGATTATTATAATAAAAGCTGAAGGTGAAAAAAGATTTTATATAGAAGAGGGAACAGTTGAGTTTTCAAATAATAACTTGTTAATTTTAACTTCAACTGCTAGAGATCTAGTTAATCTAGATAAAAGTAAAATCAACGAACTTCTCCAAAAAGTAGAGGCAAACTTAAATAATCAGTCTACTGATAAAGAAAGATACATAGCGTCTTACAAATTAGAAACTTTAAAAGAAAGTATAGTTGGAATATCAGCATTATTAGTTCATGCAGCAAATATAGACGAAATTTACTCTGCACATGAAAAGAATTTGATTAAGGATTTTATTAAATCATATATAAAAGATGACGATACAGATCAGATATTAAAAAAAGCAGAAGAAATTGAAGATAATTCAAATCAATTACTAAATTACACAAATATTATTAAAAAAAACTCAATGGATGTTAAAAAAGATATTATCGAACATCTCTGGAAAGTAATCATTTCAGATAACTCAATAGATCAATATGAATCGAATTTAATGAGAAGAATTTGTGGTCTGATATATTTTCCTGATAAAGAATGCGCTGAAATTAAACTAAAGTTAATAAAAAAATAATGACATATATAGTAAAAGACGAATGTATAAAATGTAAACTTACTGATTGTGTAGAAGTATGTCCTGTAGATTGTTTTTATGAAGGTGAAAATATGCTAGTTATAAACCCTGATGAGTGTATAGATTGTGGTGTTTGTGAACCCGAGTGTCCTATAGATGCAATTAAAGCAGATACAGATGAGACTGTGGAAGATAAAGAAAAATGGTTGTTGCTTAATAAAAAGTTTTCTGCAATATGGCCTAATATTTCAAAAAAAAAAGAACCTATGAAAGATCACGAAAAATTTAAAAAAATTACGAATAAATTTAAAGAACACTTTTCTGAAAAACCAGGAAAATAACAATGCCAAAAAAGAAAAAAGTAAAAAAGGTAAAAAAGGTTAAAAAATCTAAATTAAAAGTTTCAGCGAAAATACCTGAAAAGAAAAATGTTTTACCTGGACAAGACGAAAAACCAGAAATTAAGAAAGTAAAAAAACAACCTACTGAGAAAAAAGCTTACAACATAAAAGATTTTGTTGTGTATCCAAAACACGGTGTTGGAAAAATTATTTCGATTGAAAAAGCTAAAATAGGTGAAATTGATATACAGTTTTACAAAATTTTAGTTGAAAAAGAAAAATTGACCTTGACAGTTCCTATAAATCAACAATCTAAACTAAGACCAATTTCTTCAATTAATCAAATAAATAAATGTATATCTATACTAAAAACTAAGCCCAAAATTAAAAGGACTATGTGGAGTAGAAGAGCACAAGAGTATGATCAAAAAATTAATTCTGGAAAAATTTATGAGTTAGCTGAAGTTGTTAAAGACTTGAATAAAAATACAGATATCATAGCTGATCAATCTTATTCTGAAAGACAGCTTTTTGAAAAAGCTTATGATAGATTAAAATCAGAATTTGAGGCTGTCCTTAAAGTTACTCCTGAAGAAGTGCAAAAAAAAATGGACAAAGCATTGGGTAGAGTGAATTTATCTGGTCAAGCGGAATAAAAAAACGCCCTCTTTAAAGAATAAAAAGGGCGTTTAGTTAAAGAGAAAACTATCTTCTTCTTCTTCTCTTTTTTGCTTTCTTTTTAGTTTTCTTTTTAGCTTTTTTTCTTCTTTTAGCCATCTTTTCTCCCTTGTTTAAAACAAATCTTAATGATT
>CACICB010000024.1 GCA_902585045.1 uncultured Pelagibacteraceae bacterium
ACTACTATCTTGGTGTTTGACATAAAACCTGGCATAATATTTACCTGTCATAGAATCAAAATTCGGATTACCAACTAAATAGGCAAGACCTGTCGAAAGCTTTACCAGAAAATCTTTATCAAATTTTTTATTAGTAATATCGGGTTCTACGATAGCCGTGCCTGTGCTACGATCATTAAGAATTTCACTTAAAGTTTTACTAAGTTTGTTTTGAAATACTTCATCTAAGCTTTTCGCTAAACTAAATCTCGAAAATGGTTTGTATTCTAAAGACAATATTGAATGTTTTTTAAAAGGAAAAATCAATCTATCTAAGTCACTTTCATTTAACTTAATTACTCGAACTCTCTTAGAGTTGTTATGATCTGAAATCGAAAAACTCATTTAATTAATAGTGCCCATGATCCACAAAACAATAAAAATTGCTAATATTGGTTCCATTATTAATTTTACCACAAATTAGATGTTAGTCAAAAAACTTAGCAAAAATGCTGAAGCAATTGTAGGAATTACTAAATTTTTTTTTGATAATATAAATATTGAAATACAGGTAAAGAATACTATTAGTCTCATTATTAATTCAGAGTCCGCTAAAACTCCGGCAGGGAAAATAATCATTCTTCCTAACAAAGCTGCCAAAGTTGAGTAAGCAACACAGTTAAACCATTTAAATATTTTTGATTTTACGCTTACTTTTTCTGATGTCAGAGCTCCCATAAATCTAGAAATATATGTTGCAATTGAAGTTGCTATAATAGCTAAAATTATAATTTGACTACTGGCCATTTTTTTCTCCGAATAAAAAGGCTACTGATCCAGCAATCAATCCTGCAAATAACAATGACCACTCAGAGGAAAATATATAAATAACTGGGCCTAATATTGTTCCTAGAATTACCGAGATGGATACAGCTAGGTTTTTCATAGCACCAATCATCATACAAAAAAAATAAATTGGATTTACGATAGCTAAGCCGATCAACATTTCTTTATTTAATAAATCAGCTGCTAAATATCCAATAACTGTCATAAGAATTGCGGTAAGCCAAGTGCCAGTACCTATACCCATCCAAAAATCTATTCGATATTTTGCATTTATCTTTTTATAAGATTCTTTAGCGATTAACCAAGAAGAAACTGCAAGGAAGTGACAGGATAAATAATATTTCCACTTTGGTTGTGATTTATGTTCAAGTAAAGGAAACAAAGAAACTGTCATTGGATAAAGTCTAAAATTTACTAGCCAAACTGCTAAAAAAATATTTATTACAGATGCGCCTAATAATAATGACTCCGCCATCACTAATTGACCGGGTAGTGCGTAAGTAAATAAACTGGAAGCAGCACTTTGTTGAATGTTAAAGCCTGCATCTTTAAACAAAGCTCCTAGAGCAACAAAGCAAGCAGCTAAGGGCAAAGCTGGACTTCTGGCACCTTTTAAAGATTTTAAACCTGTTAAGAAAGCTTGTGAATTAATCATCCACCTAGGAATAATCTTCCTACGTCTGGATTTTTTAAAAGATCATCCCCTTTGCCTGCAATAGCTGTTTGGCCGGACACTAAAACGTAGCCTATATCTGCGAACTCTAAACCTTTTTTTGCATTTTGTTCTACGAGTATTATTGTTTTCTTCTCTGCTTTTTGAAGATCCTCTAAAATTTCAAAAACCATATTAATATATTTTGGTTCCAAACCGATTGATGGTTCATCTACTAATAAAACTGATGGTTTCATAACTAATGCTCTTGAAATTTCTAATAATCTTCTCTCACCACCTGATAATACTTTTGCAGGTTGATTTCTTCTATTTCTTAATCTCTCATATTTTTGAAAAATTCTTTCAGCTTCCTCATAAGCTTCATCCTGTTTATCTTTAATATATCCACCCATTAAAAGATTTTCCTCAACTGTCATATCAGGAAATACTGAGTTATCTTGTAAGATATAAGCTATTCCCACTTTACATAGTTTCTGAGCAGGAGTTAATGTCATTTCCTTCTAATTCAATTTTTCCGTCAAAAATATTTGTAAAACCATAAATAGAATGAAGTATTGTAGACTTTCCTGCACCGTTAGGTCCTATTAAACATAACGATTGAGCCTTACTAACTGTTAAATCAAAATTATGTAATATCTCCATTTTTCCATAGCCAGCATTTAAACCTCTTATGGTTAGATGAACGTCGTTAGGGGATAATTTATTTAAATCCTCTAAACCAGGTGCTGTACCTAAAACATCGTATTGATTTGCCATTACTGCGCTCCTAAATAAGCATCCACTACTCGCTTATCACTCTTAATTTGATCTGGAGAACCTTCTGCTAGCATTTTACCGTGGGCTAAACAGAAAATTTTTTGGGCTAAACTCATAATTACTTTCATATTGTGCTCTATGACTAATAAAGTTATTCCATAATCTTTATTTATTTTAATTAATCTATCTATAATTCCGTTAATTAAAGTTGGATTTATTCCAGCTGTAGGCTCGTCTAATAAAAGCATTTTAGGCTCATTCATCAAAGCCATTGCTAATTCTAGTAATTTTTGTTGTCCAAATGATAAATCACCTGCTCTCAAATTTCTTTTTTGATAAAGACCAACAAAGTTTAAAATATTTTCTGCTTTATCAGTTAGTTCAGTGGGTACTTTTGCAAAAATA
>CACICB010000025.1 GCA_902585045.1 uncultured Pelagibacteraceae bacterium
CATAAATGAGTATAAGGATATTTTAGCAAGATGTCTGGTATTATTAGTAACTACTCTTGATCCAGATGCTATTGTTTTTGGTGGTGGAATTTCTAATGAAATAGATTTTTTAGATCAAATTAAAAAAAAAACATCATCATTTATTAATGAACCTAATCTTAAAACAGTATTTTTAAAACCAAAATATGGAGACGCAAGCGGAGTGAGGGGTGCTGCTATTTTAAGTAGACAAAGTTCTATTTAAGTATTGAATTAACCTCTTTATTTGAGAATGGTTTTGGCTTTTCACATTTAATAGAAATTCTTTGTTTTTTATTATTTCTTGCAGATAAATGAATTGCCTCTATAATATTTAGCACGTGAAGAGATAAATTTCCGTTACATCTATGTGTTTTCTTATTTTGGATTGAATATATCATCTCTGATAATCCAACACCTCTATAATTTGCGTTAGCAGGAGACTCATTTGCTCTAGAACTTTGGGTTCTTATATTAATTTTTCCTAATAACATTTTGTTTGTTTGATGATCCTTCCATGTGCTACCTAATTTTTTACTGATTAAAACTGATCCACCAAACATATTTGGATCTGGAACTATCATAGAACCGTTGTCTCCGTAAAGCTCTATGTGATTCCTTAGATGAGAAATAACATCAAAAGATAAAGTTAATCTAATTATTGTACCATTATGAAATTTTATAGTAGAAAAGTAAGTTGTGTGACACTCTACTTTAAATTTTTTACCCTTTTTTGGTCCTATACCGATAGTTCGTTTGTTTACCCCTTTTGAGCTTATACTTGTTACTTCTTTAGCTGGACCTAATAAATTTACTAAAGCAGTTAAATAATACGGACCCATGTCAATAACTGGTCCTCCTCCTTTTTTGGCAAACCAAGGTTCTGGGTTAGGATGATAGGATTGTATTCCTGGATATGCAAATATTCCTGTACCAAACTTCACTTTACCTATTACTTTTTTGTCTAAAAGTTCTCTTGCTTTTTGATTGCCTCCACCTAAAAAAGTATCAGGAGCATTTCCTATGAAAAGTTTTTTTCTTTTTGCTATTTTTATAAGGTCTTTCCCATCTTTTAATGAAACCGCCAATGGCTTTTCTGAATAAACATGTTTTCCATTAAGTAATGATTTTTTAGCTATTAAATAATGTGCATTGGGTATTGTTAAGTTTAGAATAACTTCAATTTCTTTATCTTTAAGTAATTCATTAACCGTTGCTGAACTTATCTTATAAGTTTTTGCACACTTTTGAGCTGCAAATTTGTTAATATCAGCGCATTTAACTATTTCAAAATTATTGAAATATTTATGTGCTCTAAAATAAGTTTCAGCTATATGACCGCAGCCAATTAGACCGACTTTACAAACTTTTACCATTAAAAAGTTTATACACCTTTTCTCTGTTTTTTCTTCCCTTCTAGGTGTTCTTTTAGGGCTATTTCATTTTCCTTAGTCGTTGGTAATGAAAGAGTAGGGCTTTCCCAGTAAGCAGAACCTTCTAGCCATTGATATCCATCAGTATGAATACTTATGACATACGTTTTCTTGGATTTTTTTGCTCTTTTAAAAGCCTCTTCTAGTTCAGATATTGAGTTCACTTGTTCTCCCTCTGCGCCCATACTTTTTGCATGCGACGCGAAGTCTACTGGAACAAGATTAGGAGTTTTAGAACTTTTTAACAAACAATTAAATTCTTTACCTCCCTTATACAATTGCAGTCTATTAATAACTGCATGACCACCGTTATCGCAAACTATTATAATCAATTTATTATTAGTAATTACCGAGCTGTAAATATCTGAATTGTAAAGCAAGTATGATCCATCTCCAACGAACGCTATAACGTCTTTATCAGGGTTTGCCATTTTAATTCCCAGAGCTCCTGAAATTTCATAACTCATACAACTAAAACCCCATTCAGTTTCATGAGTATTTAATTCTCTAGGTCGCCAAACTTGTACAACTTCTCCTACCAAGCCGCCTGCCGCAGTAACAGCTATATCTGATGGATCGGAATTTCTATAAATTGCACCAACTGCATGCGCATAACTAGGTAATTTTTGATTAGTAGGACCACTTTCTTTGTCTATATATTCATTCCAACTTTTTAATTCTGATTGTGCTTTTTTATTCCAGCTATCATCTGCTTTCCAACTTCCTAGAACTAAAGACAATTCAGATAATGAAACCTTAGCATCACCAACTACAGCTTGTGCCATATGTTTATTTGCATCAAATCTAGCTGTATTAATAGATACAAGTTTGAAATTTGGATTTTCAAAGTTTGCCCAAGATCCTGTAGTAAAATCTGCTAGCTTAGTACCTATTGCTATAGCTAAATCTGTTTTCTTTGCCATATTATTTGCAGCTTT
>CACICB010000026.1 GCA_902585045.1 uncultured Pelagibacteraceae bacterium
TTAAGAATTTATCTCCAAGACCAAAACCTTTATGCGCACCTTCCACTAACCCAGGAATATCAGCCAAAGTAACCTCTTTCCCTCCGAAGTAGGATACACCTAAATTTGGATTAATTGTTGTAAAAGGATAGTTTGCTATTTTTGGCTTTGCTCTTGTTAACGCTGCAAGCAAACTGGATTTACCAGCATTAGGCTTGCCAATAATTCCGATATCAGCAATTACTTTTAATTGAAGCCATATCCAAAATTCTTCACCTAATTTTCCATTAGTTTTTTTTCTTGGCGCTCTATTTGTAGAACTCTTAAATCTTACGTTTCCAAGCCCGCCTTTGCCCCCCGATGCCACAAGATATTTTTCTTTATTTTTTGTAAAATCGTAAATTAAGGTATTATTATCTTCCTCGTATAATTGAGTTCCTAATGGAACTTTTAGAATCAAATCTTCCCCATTAGCTCCAGTTTTATTTCTTTTACTCCCAGGTTTTCCATGTTGTGCTTTAAAATGCTGAGCATATCTAAAATCAATTAATGTATTGAGGTTTCTATCTGATTGAACAATTATAGATCCCCCGTCACCACCGTCACCTCCATCTGGTCCGCCGTACTCCACAAACTTTTCTCTTCTGAAGCTTGCAGATCCTGATCCACCATTTCCAGCTTTAATATATATCTTTGCTTGATCTAAAAATTTCATTTTTATTTTAATATAAATAACTTTGGTTATTTATATATATTTAATTGGGGATTACAGAAACAAAAGTTCTGTTTAATTTAGATTTTTTGAATTTTACTTTTCCTTTGATTAAAGAAAAAATTGAGTGATCTTTACCCATACCAACATTGTCACCAGGATGAATTTTTGTCCCTCTTTGTCTAACTATAATGTTGCCAGGTATTACAACTTGGTCACCGTATTTTTTAACTCCAAGACGTCTGCCTTTACTATCTCGGCCGTTCTTCGATGATCCACCTGCTTTTTTAGTTGCCATTTAATTTCCTAATTTTTTTCTACCTTTTTTATAACTTTTTTTTCTTCTTTAATAGGCTTCTTTTTTTCGACAATTTTAGCCTCATCTATAACTTTCCCACTTTTAGCTAAAATTTTTGTAATTTGTATTTTAGAATGACGTTGTCTATGCCCGTTTTTCTTTCTTGAGTGCTTTCGTCTTCTCTTATGAAAAATCAATACAGTTCTATCTTTAACATTATCTAAAAGTTTAGCTTCAACTATTGCCCCATCAATTTTAGGACTTCCAATTTCAGTATTTTTGTCATCATTCAAAAGTAAAACATTATTAAATTTAATAGTTTCTCCAACTTTAGCGTTAAGTTTTTCAATTTCTAAAATTTTACTTGCAGATACTTTGTACTGCTTTCCGCCTGTTTCAATTATAGCAAATGACATAAATTCTCTTTTTTTAATTTCCACGCAATATAGCCTTCACTGCTAGCAAGTCAAGATTATTGAGGTTAAAAAGAGTCCTTTAAATCTCTTAATTTTGAAAAAACTTTAGCTTCTGATGAGTCTGTTAGTCCTAAAGTATGCATAATCTCAGGATCATTACACCTTAAAAAAATATTTGTTTTAACTTCTTGACCTAAAGTAGTTGGGATAGTTGGCTGATTAGAACTTAATTTTTTTTGAATTTCAATTTCTTTCTCTTTTAAAAAAGTATTTTTGGAGTCATATTTTAAACAAAAATTTAAATTCGATTTAGTATATTCGTGTCCACAATATATTTTTGTATCTGGTGGAAGTTTTTTAATTTTATTTAAAGAATTAAACATTTCTTCATGGGTACCTTCAAAAACTCTACCACATCCTAATGAAAATAAAGTATCACCTGTAAAAACTACTTTTTCTTTTAAGAAGAAAAATGCGATATGGCCCTTAGTATGACCTGGAACAAAAATGACTTCAAATTCTAATTTTCCAATTTTATGCTTTTGGCTTTCTTTAAGCAGGATGTCTATGCCAGGAATTCGATCTTTATCTAATTCAAAACCTAAAATTTTAGCGTTATATTTTTTTTTTAACTCTAAATTACCATCAACATGATCGGCATGATGATGGGTATTTAGAATAAAATCTAATTTCTTATACTTTTTAATTACATTATCACATGCCTTATATTCTGCAGGATCAACTATTGAAACCTTGTCAGACTC
>CACICB010000027.1 GCA_902585045.1 uncultured Pelagibacteraceae bacterium
GATTTATGCACAGAAAATAATTTTCTGTCTAAATTAAATTTTTAAGAAAATGTTCATCTATTCGAACATTTTTTGATTGTTCATCTATTCGAACAATCGGATATAGATATTGTTTGATTGCTCTAACTTAAAGAACAATCAAAATTGATAATGATTATTTACAATTTAAAAAAACTAAAAGTGTATCTGGTGGAGGATAGCGGGATCGAACCGCTGACCTCCTGAATGCAAATCAGGCGCTCTCCCAGCTGAGCTAATCCCCCGTGAAAAATGGGGGGCCGAGGACGACTCGAACGTCCGACCTCACCCTTATCAGGGGTGCGCTCTAACCACCTGAGCTACCGGCCCCTAAGCATTTATGAGACACTTTAATTGTTAAAGAAGAGAAATGAGGACGGCCACATTAACTTTATTTTTTGAGACCAAAAGAAATATTTTGGTCTTCCTTAGAAAGGAGGTAATCCAGCCGCAGGTTCCCCTACGGCTACCTTGTTACGACTTCACCCCAGTTGCTGATCGTACCGTAGTCAAAGGTATAAGCTTTGCCTTAAGGTGTAACCAACTTCCATGGTGTGACGGGCGGTGTGTACAAGACCCGGGAACGTATTCACCGCGGCGCGCTGATCCGCGATTACTAGCAATTCCAGCTTCATGCACTCGAGTTACAGAGTACAATCCGAACTGAGACACATTTTAGGGATTAGCTTAGAGTCGCCTCTTTGCTTCCCATTGTAAGTGCCATTGTAGCACGTGTGTAGCCCAACACATAAGGGCCATGAGGACTTGACGTCATCCCCACCTTCCTCCAGCTTATCACTGGCAGTTCTTTTAAAGTGCCCAACTAAATGGTGGCAACTAAAAGTAGGGGTTGCGCTCGTTGCGGGACTTAACCCAACATCTCACGACACGAGCTGACGACAGCCATGCAGCACCTGTGTTTCGTCCAGCCGAACTGAAGAAACTAATCTCTTAGTCTCGCGACGAACATGTCAAGCGTTGGTAAGGTTCTGCGCGTATCTTCGAATTAAACCACATGCTCCACTGCTTGTGCGGGTCCCCGTCAATTCATTTGAGTTTTAACCTTGCGGTCGTACTCCCCAGGCGGAGTGCTTAATGCTTTCGCTGCGACACTGAAAAATATATTTCCAACGTCTAGCACTCATCGTTTACGGCATGGACTACGAGGGTATCTAATCCTCTTCGCTACCCATGCTTTCGCTCCTCAGTGTCAGTAGTGACCCAGTAAGTTGCCTTCGCATTTGGTGTTCTTTCTAATATCTACGAATTTCACCTCTACACTAGAAATTCCACTTACCTCTATCACACTCTAGCTAAAAAGTTTTGATGGCAGTTCCAAGGTTGAGCCTTGGGATTTCACCATCAACTTTTTTAACCACCTACGAGCTCTTTAAGCCCAGTAATTCCGAACTACGCTAGGTCCCTTCGTATTACCGCGGCTGCTGGCACGAAGTTAGCCGGACCTTCTTATTCGGGTACAGTCATTTTCTTCCCCGACGAAAGAGTTTTACAACCCAAGGGCCTTCTTCACTCACGCGGCATCGCTGCATCAGGGTTTCCCCCATTGTGCAAGATTCCCCACTGCTGCCTCCCGTAGGAGTCTGGGCCGTGTCTCAGTCCCAATGTGGCTGGTCTTCCTCTAAGAACAGCTATTGATCGTTGCCTTGGTAAGCTTTTACCTTACCAACTAGCTAATCAAGTGCGGGCTCATCTTTCGGCATTAAAACTTTCCCCGTAAGGGCTTATTCGGTATTAGCACAAGTTTCCCCGTGTTATTCCAAACCAAAAGGCAGATTCCCACATTATACTCACCCGTTTGCCACTCAGTATTACTACTGCGTTCGACTTGCATGTGTTAGGCGTGCCGCCAGCGTACGTTCTGAGCCATGATCAAACTCTCAAGTTTAATAACGGCGCACACTAGCTTTATAACTTTAAGGTAAATTAAAGTTATTTTCGTTAAAGCGTGTACGACAATTTCTTTATTAACCTAGCCGTCCACACTTCTCTTCTTAATTTACAATTTAAAAAAGCTAAGATTTTAGTTATAAAATCTACACACCTCTGGCGCTATTTTTAATTAAATTTCGTAGAGATGAGGGCTCGTTTTATTACAATTTAGTTATAAGTCAAGG
>CACICB010000028.1 GCA_902585045.1 uncultured Pelagibacteraceae bacterium
AACCTGAAGGTCGTAGGTTCAAATCCTACCCCCGCAACCAAAATGACAAAAACAATTAGAAATATTACTATTATAGCCCACGTTGATCATGGAAAAACAACTTTGATTGATAGTCTAATGAAACAAAGTGGTACTTTTAGAGAAAATGAGAATATCGAAGAGCGAGTAATGGACTCGGGTGAGTTAGAGAAAGAAAGAGGTATTACAATTCTAGCAAAACCTACATCGATTAATTGGAAAGACTCTAGGATAAATATTATTGACACTCCAGGCCATAGAGATTTCGCAGCTGAAGTAGAAAGAGTTTTACATATGGCGGATGGAGCTTTGCTATTAATAGACTCCGCAGAAGGTGTAATGCCTCAAACAAAATTTGTATTAGCAAAAGCCTTAAAACAAGGTTTAAAACCAATCGTAATAATAAATAAATTAGATAAAGCTGATCAAAGAGCAAATGAAGTTTTAAATGAAACATTTGATCTATTTGTTAGCTTGGATGCTAATGAGGAACAATTAGATTTTCCTGTTTTATATGCTAGTGGTAGATCGGGATGGGCATCTAAAGATATTGACGGTCCTAGAGAAAATTTAAATCCATTATTAGATTTAATTATGAAACATGTAAAACCAACTAATTTAGACAAAACTCAGCCTTTTGCTATGCTATCTACTCTATTATATGCTGATAGTTTTCTAGGAAGAAGTTTAGTTGGTAAAATAGCTCAAGGAACTGCAAAAGCAAATCAACAAATTAAAGCAATAAATCTTAATGGTGAGAAAGTTGATGAAGGAAGATTAACGAAAATATTTAGATATGAAGGAACTAAAAAAGTACCAATTCAAACAGGTGAAGCGGGGGATATAGTTATAATAGCAGGTTTAGAAAAAGCAAACGTAGCAGATACAATTTGTGATTTAGAGTTAAATAAACCAATTAGCGCAACACCCATTGATCCTCCAACAATGTCGATTACGATAACAGTTAATAGCTCTCCCCTAGCTGGAACTGAAGGAAAGAAATTGACTAGCACTCAGATTCGTGAACGTTTAATTCTTGAAGCTGAAAATAATGTTGGGATAACTTTTGAAGAAAATTCTAATAAAGACTCATTTATAATAAGTGGACGTGGAGAGTTAATGTTGGAAATTCTTTTGACCCAAATGAGGCGTGAAGGGTTTGAGATGACTGTTAGTCCTCCTAAAGTTTTAATTAAAGAAGATAATGATGGAAAAAAACAAGAACCAATTGAAGAAATCACAATGGATTTAGATGATGATTACTCTTCAAAAATTATTGACTCAATGAACAGAAGGAAAGGTAAACTTGTTGATCTTAAAGATACAGGCAAGAATAAGAAAAGATTAATTTTTCATGCACCAACCAGAGGTTTAATGGGATATACGAGTAGATTTTTGACTTTAACCAAAGGGACTGGAGTTATAAATAGAATCTTTCATTCCTATGGAGATTACACTGGTGAAATGGAAGGGAGAAGAAATGGTGCTCTTATATCTATAGAATCAGGTAAGGCAGTTGCGTTCGCAATTTTTAATTTACAAGCTAGAGGAGAAATGCTCGTTACTCATAATGACCCTGTTTACGAGGGGATGATTGTAGGTATTTCATCCAAAGCTGGAGACCTTGAAATTAATGTAATGAAAGGAAAAAAATTAACAAATATAAGAACACAAAATACTGATGAAAATGTTGTTTTAACTCCAGTTAGAAAAATGGCTATTGCTGAACAATTAAGTTTGTTAAATACCGATGAAGCATTGGAGATAACACCTAAATCTTGTCGATTAAGAAAGTTGATTTTAGATCCACACGAAAGAAAAAGGCTTTCTCGAGCTAAGTCTAAAGCCTCTTAAAGGCTAAATCTCGACTTTTTACTGTCAGCTAAAAAACTTTTTACGGTGTCGAGTGTCATTGATTTAAAGCTTTTTCCAAAACCATTGATTTGATTAATAACTTTTGGTGGCATAGTAATTATATTACAATTAATTTGTTTAGCCTGAGTATAATTGTAAGCCTCTCTAGTGCTTGCCC
>CACICB010000029.1 GCA_902585045.1 uncultured Pelagibacteraceae bacterium
TAGAGCAGTTCAGAAGTATTGATATTCAATATTTCTAGAAGCTTTGCATATTAGGAATATACCGTTTAAATGGTCATAGAGGGCTTTTTTTTTGCAATTAATGATTTTAGAGTACAACCCACTGGTGTGTGGATAAAAAATTCAATGAAATAGGGGTCAATAGACCAGATCGCCCGCCAAATAACAATTCTAGAGCGTTATACCCTCCTTTTGAAGCAAAAATCTCTTAGTTTTAACTCCTCCTTTGCCTGAATAGCCACCAAGCGATCCATCAGATCTAATCACTCTATGGCAAGGTATTTTGGGTGCATAGGGGTTTTTTCCTATAGCATTGGCTACAGCACGCACAGCAAGCGGTTTTCCTATTGCTTTTGCCACTTGTGTGTACGTTTTTACTCTTCCACGAGGTATTTTCCTCAAATAAGACCATACTTTTAGCTGAAATTTAGTCCCCACTAGTTTCATTAGTCAAATATCAAGAAAATTGTTAAAGACATGCCTATTATTAGGGTTATTATTAAGCCTTGAGCAATCATTTTTTTGCCTTTTGAACTCGAGTTAGTCCAGAAGTATGAAATTCCGTAAACAGCTACTATAAATATTACTATTGGAAGAATAAATTTTATCATTATCCTTAAAATTATACGTATTGACATCTAAAATCACTTATTATATTATTTCCGATAATTAATGGTTATCGGAAATTATGAAAGATTTAACTACTGAAATTAAAAAACTTGAAATTGAAACTTTAGACAACTTAAAGCTATCGAAAGCTAAAAATACTATTCGAGCTTATAAATCTGATTTTAATGATTTTGCATTATTTTGTGCTAAACACGGGATGAAAAGTATGCCCTCAGATCCAAAAATAGTCTCTCTGTATCTAACAAACCTATCAAAACAATCTAAATACAGTACTTTAAAAAGACGATTAGCGTCTATAAATGTTATGCATAGATATAAAGGTCACTATTTAGATACTAAACATCCAATAATTGTTGAAAATTTATTAGGGATTAAAAGACAAATTGGAGTCCATCAAAAAGCAAAAAAACCGTTATTATTCAATGACTTAAAAAAAATAATTAAAGTAATAAATGACTCTAAAACAAGTGAGTTCAAAAAATTAAGGGACAAATCTTTAATTTTAATAGGTTTCTCAGGGGGGTTTAGAAGATCAGAGTTAGTAGCTATTACAAGAGATGATATTGAATTTGTAAACGAGGGAGTAAAAATCTTTGTTAAAAAATCAAAATCTGATCAATCCGGAGAGGGAATGACTAAAGCAATCCCCTCTTTCAAATACGTAGAATATTGTCCAGTTGATCATCTTAAAAATTGGATGATTGAGAATAAAAATGACTTAATTTTTCCCATATCAGATAAGAATGTAGCTTTAATAATTAAGAAATATGCTTTAATTGCAGGTTTAGATGAAAAAAAATATGCTGGTCACAGTCTTAGATCAGGTTTTGCCACAACAACAGCTGAATATGGAGCTGATGAGAGAAACATCATGGCTATGACCGGTCATAAATCAGTAGATATGGTGCGAAGATATATTAAAGAGGCCGACTTATTTAAAAATAATGCATTAAATAAAATTTCAAATAAATGAAAAATATTTTAAAAAAGATTTATTATAATAAGTATTCAAAGACTTCATACTCTATTAGTGGTGTCGATTTGATTATTGATAGAATGTTTTCTAAAATAAAAAATGGAATTTATATAGATTTAGGGTGCAATCATCCAATAAAACATAATAATACTTACTTACTTCACAAAAGAGGCTGGGAGGGAATAAATATAGATGCAGATAAAAAATCTATTAGAGAATTTCAAAATTTAAGAAAAAAAGATCATAATATAAACGCTCTAATAAGTAATAAAAAAGATAAAATTAAATATTATTTCTATCATGAAAGATCAGCTCTTAATACGGTAGATTCAAAGTTAGTTAAGAAAAGAAAAACAAAACCTAAAAAAATCATTGTAAGAGAAAC